>JADZAA010000103.1 GCA_020852855.1 Bacteroidota bacterium | reverse complement strand
CACACTCGCTGAACTCGGCTTTAATCTGCTCTGAGGTGTAACCTTTTATTACTAGTACTTTTGCCATAGTTTTTTTAAGTAAATGCAACCCTGTTTTGTGTGAATATTTAACGGTAACTATGTAAATGCCGTAGTTTCCCGGATTTGCAAAAGAATGTCGAACTGCCTGTCAAATAAAATCGCCGAAAAAACCCGTAGCTTTTTCGGCGGCTGAAGAATGGTTGCATATAGGAAAATAAATTAAATCGAAACAATCATGGTTGCGGAAAACGTTCGGCCGTCCGACGGCCAAATTCCCGGACCGGGATAGAACTGCGGACGTTTTGTAAAATAACTTTCGTTCGTGATATTGCTTGCGTTGAGTTGCAGTTTCAGCAAATCATTGATGCGAACGGAGAAATTGGCATCGAGCAGAGTATACGCGGGAACTAATCCGACCGATCCGTTAGCCGACGGAGTTTCTGTGTTTAGAGCGTCCGCATAACTGCCGGCGGTATAGCTTGCCATAATCGAGATCTTGAATTTGCCGTAATTAATGCTTGCTCCGTTACGACTGATAACGGTAGGAACGCTTTCCACATAATTGCCATTTACGGAGATATTTTGACTGCCGGTTCGAATAGATGCGTTTTCATATCGAGCGTCCATATAAGACGTAGAAGTAAATATCGAAAAAATGGAGTTGCCGCCGAGAGCAATATCTGCTTGGACAAGCACTTCTAAGCCCTTCGTAAATGAATCGCCGATGTTTGTTCGAAAAATAATCGTATTATTATTTGCATCGGTTTGAAGTTGCGTTCCAAGCCGGTTATTGTATTGCAAGGCAAATGCAGAAACATCCCAAGTAAATACGCTCCATACGCCTCTTAAACCGGCTTCGGCGGTATATCCGCTTGCGTCTTCCAGATTTTTGTCGGCAACCTCATAAATCGAGCCCGGTATAATATCTTTTAGAATTACTGGACGATAAGACTGCCCCCATCCACCGTAGATATTGATAAAATCGTTAAGGTTATATTGCGCGGATACGGCGAACAAAGGGAAACTGTGCTTAATTGTATTCGGTACGCTTTCCGAAGGATAATTAGTGATTTTTCCTGAAAAATCCGACGCGCCCGACTCAATGCGCATACCCGCGCTGACCGATAGATCTTCAATCGGAACCCAGCGATTCTCGGCAAAAAATGCAATGTTCGATGTTTTGTAATGTAAATCTCGTCCCCAGCCGGGCTTTACAAGTTCTATGTCGTAGTCTGTTCCGACGGATCCGGTGCCGAGTTGCCTGCGATGAAGGTCGTTGTTCATATATTGGAAACCGACTGCAAGCGTGGAAGCTATATCAAAAGTCGAATAAGAATGAACGGCGCGAATCTCTGCGGTAAAACTGCCGAAATTGTCTATGTCAACCTGCCGATTGTTATATGCAAGCGTCGCCGGCACTAAACTGTCGTTTATATTTACGAGGCGGTCGAACATAACGCTGTTGCGGTCGCCGAATAAATACGAAAGGTTGAGATGTAACTTGGTGCCGTCGTCAATGCCCCAATCAACTCCCAAGGACGGGATATTGATGACGGGCGAATAATAATTACGTGCGCGTGTAGCCATTTGCGGGTCGGCGTGGAACATGCTGTCGGTAAGCGCACCGGGCAGATGAACCAAATAATTTGAGCGTGTGTATTCTGCTTTGAAAGAAAGTTTCGGCGCGGCATCGAAGAACAGCGTCAAATTCTCGGCATCGTATTCGGAGTCGCTATTTTTGCGATAACCGCCGTTATGCTTGCGGTTTATCCACGCCGAGTACCGAAATTTTCCCAATTTGCCGGAGGCGGCGTTATGTGTGGAAACCAATCCGTAAGAGCCTATGGAATTTATGCTTTCAAACGCTATCTCGCGGGTTGTGTCGGGCTGTTTCGAGATATAATTCAACATTCCGCCGAATTGTGCGCCGTATTGCAATGCACCCGTTCCTCGAACAAGTTCCACGCGATCCACCGCTTCTATCGGGATATTGTAGTGGCTTGCCGGATATCCGTACATATCCGAATTTGTTATAATACCGTCTTTCCGAATATTAAATTCCCACCCGCGATGCGGGTCAAGGCCGCGAGTCGAGATGTTTAATTGATTGCCCGTTCCGTCCATATCATAAACGAAAATACCCGGAATTTTAGCAAAAATTTGCCGTGCGTATTTTTCGGAAACAGCCGCATCTTTTTCGGCAAGAACTACAACCTCACTTTTTTTACCGGAGAATATATATGTTCCGCTGACAGGTGCAAGCCTTTGTATATCGCGCGGATAGCGAACGGCTTCTACCGTTACGGGCGAAGATTGATAAGTTTTTGTCGAATCGGTTTCGTTCTGTGCAAAAGCATTGCCGCAAGCGGCCGTCAGAACTATTGCATAAATTACTGAATAACGGAACATATACTGAAAAAACTTGTTTAATGAGTGTAATTCTTGAAAACAAAGAAATTGTGTTGTTTTGTTCAGACTTGAAAAAATCTGTTACTTCATAGCCGTTTCAAGATTGCGGGCTACTTCCGGCCAGTTCACGACGTTCCACCACGCGGCTATGTAATCATTGCGTTTATTTTGATATTTCAGATAATATGCATGTTCCCAAACGTCAATGGCGAGCAATGGTTCAATGCCCCAAGCCGATAACTTCTGCTGATTTTCAGCTTGTAATACAAGCAATCTTTTATCGGCTCGGCGATAATGAAGAATAGCCCAGCCGCTGCCTTCAACGCCGGCCGCCGCAGCCGAAAATTGCTTTTGAAAGGCAGAAAAACTGCCGAAGTCGCGAATTATTTTCTGTGATAGATCGCCTTGTGGTTCGCCACCGCCGCCTTTGCCGGCCGGTGCCATTACGCGCCAGAATAATGAATGAAGGAAATGTCCGCCGCCGTGAAAAGCTGCCTGACGCGATAAATGCTGAATCTGCCCGAAATCTCCCGAAGCGCGTGCGGCCGCAAGTTGCTTCTCGGCGGCGTTTAGCCCCGCTACGTAGGCTGAATGATGCTTGCTGTGATGCAATTCCATAGTACGGGCATCTATGTACGGCTCCAAAGCATCGTAACCATATAATAATTTCGGCAACTCATGCTTAGTGGTTTCGCCTGCGCCTTCCGGCGTATTTGCACGGGCGGGGATAAAACTTGCCGCACCGACAGCCGCAACCCCGGCAAGCAATTTTCTGCGTGATAATTCCATTATATTTTTCCTTCCGAATGATTCGTTAAAATTGTTGCAGGTAAATCGTAAATACTCTGCCAACCTATATTCAGATGTGCAAAAATACGAAGAAAAACCGCAAACAGCCGTTCTGCGGTAATGCCTTGTCGGTAATGCTTCGGCGGTTGCAAGAGTGTGTTTTTTGATGTAAGCAGCGGGATGTATTGAGGTTAGGCGTTCGGCGAAAGCATCGATTTCATATATGCCGACGTAATTATACCGATATGGAGGCAACCGATTGATACTGCTGCTTTAGGATGCGGAAAGTCGTTGCTCAAAGTTAATGGAAACGAGTTTTTTTTCTGTAAATAGTACGAACTATGTGCGATTTGTATATTGCTGCTCTGTTCCTGTATAAATCGGTGCCGTCAAAAAAATAAAATCGGGCAGATGCCTATTGCAACCGCCCGATTGAATCGAAAATTTGAATTACCAGATTATTCTACGTCCCACCAAACTCGCGAGAAAATCGAAATCGGTACATTGCCGGGATTTACTTTTGCCCAATTTGCACCGTTATAGATACGCTCGGACTGCGGATACGGGAAACGTCTCGGGATTTGCGGGCCGTTTGTCGGGGTTAGTACGGGAAAACCTGTTCTGCGCCAGTCAGCCCAACTTTCAAACTGCGTGAACATTGCAATATACTTTTGCTCCATAATGCGTTCCAAGGTAATATTGCCTTCATCGGTTGCAACATTTGCTTGTGCCGTATATTTGCCTGCATCGGCGGCATCTACACCGAGTTTTTCCATAGATGCGGCTATTGCCTCGTTGTAGGATACTACTGCTTTTGCTTTGTCGCCGCTAATGAGAGCGGCTTCGGCTTCAAGGAACTTTACTTCTGCATAGGTGATAAAAGGCACAGGCGAATTAATGGAAGCATAATACGGCCCCAAGCCGGAATTATTCGAGTATAAAGTATCGTCGTCAAGCAGGGCATACATCGGGCGACGCGGGTCATTTGTTGCGTTCATAATTTCCATCAGCTTCGGCCCCATACGTATATCGTTTCTTTGCACATCGAATTGATACAGCGGGTTTGCCTCACTTTCTTTTGTGCCGAAAACAAACTGCATATCATCGCCGTTGCTTGTGAAAGCAGCCGCACATTCGCTTAGTACTTTTGCCGTTGCCGAAGGATCTTTTTTTCGGGTGTGCATATAGCAACGCGCTTTGAATGCATGTGCCGCTTTAATCCATTTGGCTTTATCGCCGCCATAGATAAAATCGTCGGCTCCTGGAGAATAAACGCTGCTTGCCGCACCGAGATTGGCAATAGCATTATCGAGCAGTTTATGAATTTCTGCATAAAGCTGTTCGCCGTTGTCAAAAGTCGGCTTTAAATTCGCATTGCCTTTGAATGCGTCCGAGTACGGGGCACTGTCCCAAAGGTCTACGACAGAGCCGAGCGAGTAGGCCATTAGAATTTCCGCTACACCTTGATAATAGGGAGATTCCTTTTCTTTGGCAGTTTTTGCCATGTCATGGAAATCCTGCATAGGCCCGGCGTAAAGATTATATTGCCAAGCATTGTCAATATCGGATTCGGTTATTATATAGCCGTACATACCCTGCGATTGCCGCGCCGCACCGTAAAGATGTTGTGTAAGCAGTCCGGAAAATCTTCCTAAATCACCGCCTACAACATAGCCAAGCCCTGCCTGCGATGTAGGCAAAATAACATTCAACGAGACGTTCGACACGTTGTTCGGGTCATTATTGATGCTTGTATCTATCCATTGGTCGCACGACGACAGTAGAATGACGGCTGCAATACCGGAGAGAAGATATTTTTTCATTGTTAAATTTCCTGTTTAGTTGCAAAAATGTATCCGGTTTAGAAATCTACGTTAACGGAGAACGTATGGCTGCGCGTATTCGGCATATTAAAGTAGTCAATACCTTGTGCATTGTCTGCGCCCATAAGATTTGTTTCCGGATCTACGCCTTTGTAATCAGTTGAAAGCCAAAGATTACGTCCGGTATATGTAACTCTGATTCCTGCAAACGGTATGCCTTCCATAATGGATTTCGGTAACTGATAACTGAGCGAAACTTCACGCAGGCGCACCCAACTTCCGTCTTCGATAAAATCTTCGGTATTAGAACCTATAAATCCGTTGCCGTTACCGTTAGACAGCCAACTTTGGTCGAGCGTAACCGATACATTGTTTTTCGTACCGTCAGTAACAACTTCGTTCTTATCGTTCAGGGTACCCTTTACGCCGTTAAATACTGTTGTAGAACCGCGGGTTTCGGTGTCTTTATGAGTACCGAAATAATAGAGTGCGCCGCGTGTTCCGTTCCAGATAACGCCGCCCTTGCGTATGTCGAGCAAGGCGGAAAGCGTAATGCCTTCGTAGGAGAATGTATTGCGGAAACCCATTTGCCAATCGGGATTGGAGCTGCCAAACGCTTTTTCTATCGGGTCGAGAATAGGAAAGCCTACCGGAGTTCCGCTTACACTGTTCGAGTCATTTTCAATGATAACATTGCCGTTTTTATCGCGCAACCAGCCGTATCCGAATATAGTTCCGTAAGGGAGCCCTGCTACTGCACGAATTGTTGCTCCTGTAAAGCCGCCAAGCGTTATATTGTCAACCCCATCGGCCAAGGATATTACTTTGCTGTTGTTTTTTGCCCAATTAAGAGTTGCATCCCAGCGGAATCCGTCTGTATTGAGGGGAGTTGCGGTAAGTACAACTTCAATTCCGTTATTGTTTATCTCGCCGTTATTGGCAATTAGCGATATAAATCCGGTTGAACCGGCTACCGGAACGGAGAAAATTTGGTCGCTGCTGGTTTGGTCGTAATAAGTAAAGTCTATACCGAACAAGTTATTAAAGAATCGCAGGTCAGCCCCTATTTCAAACGATGCCGTTTTTTCGGGTTTTAGTATGCTACTTCCCATACCGTTCCCCTGCATATAACCAACTACACCTCCGAACGGGAATGAAATGCCGTCTGTCCAGCCGTCGCTGTAAGAGCCTGGCGAATACGTAGTCGTAGTTGCGTAAATCGGGGCATCTTTACCTACAACCGCATAATTTGCGCGGAATTTGCCAAATTGCAGAACATCGTTGTAGGATATATTCAATGCATCGGTGAAAACTACTGCACCGCTTATTGAATAATACATGAACGAGTTGTTGTCTTTGGGAAGCGTAGTCGACCATTCATTGCGAAGCGTGGCGTTCAAAAAATAAATGTCGCTATAATTTAGTCGTGCATCGGCGAATATGGCCGCACGGCGTAATTTACCTACAGATTCACGAACAAATTGCCCGGAAGTATTGGAAATATGGTAAAAATCGGGAATGGTTAATCCGTCTCCCTGCACGTATACCGATTGTCCGAACGATTCAAAGGCATTGTGTCCGAGAAGCAGAGTGCCGTCTAATTCCGGCGTAAGTTTTTTGTTGAAAGTCAGTATAAGGTCGGAGTTAATATCGCGATTGAAAAGTTGATGGTCGAATACGCGGCCTGCGGGTGCAGTTGCCGAGCCTATTGCAAAGTGTTGCTTGCGACGGTCTTCCCAAAAGTCGGAGCCAATACGATACATGGCGGAGAACCATTCGTTAAATAGATAATCGAACTGTGCGCTTCCAATCAAGCGATTAACGTCGTCGTTAAAGATGTTTTTGTTAATCGTCCAGAAAGGATTATCGTAACCGCCGCCGCCGCGATAAGTTCTTTGCGAACCGTTGTCGAACATATAACCGGCCGAATTGTCAAATGTAGGCGTTGTACGCAATAAACCGAGCATAACGCCCGAAGTATTTGAACCCTGCTGAATACGCTGTCCGCCGGATTTGATATAGGTGGCATTGCCGGAAACTTTGAAATCTTTGGTGATTTTTGCATCACCGCTGATTTTCACGGTAGAACGTTCAAAATCGCTGTTTGGAACTATACCTTCGGAGTTCATATTGGAAAGCGAGAAATAATATGTCGCTACGTCGCTTCCTCCTGCAATGCTTAGGCTATGTGTCCAAGTTTTACCCGTTTGGAAAAAGTTTTTTTCATTGTCGAAAGGTGTAACAGGTAATGTGCCGCCCGCTTCGCTTTGGCCTACGATTGTACCGTTTTTATCGAATTTATTGGGTTTCGTGGGGTCATAGCGCAAAGTATCTATCAATGCACCCCAGGAAATAGCCTCTTTTTTATCAGGGCCGCGATAAACGCCGCCGCGTCCCTGCGAATACTTCATTTGTAATTCGGGCAATTTGTTTACTTCGTCAAATGAAACGGTGCCATTGTAAGATACATTTACTTTGTCGCCATAGCCGGAGCTGCCTCGCTTTGTAGTTATGATAATCGCACCGCTGGCCGCACGAATACCGTAAAGTGCGGTTGCGGCAGGGCCTTTAAGCACGGTCATAGAAGCTATGTCGTCGGGGTTTATGTCTATGGCACGATTTGAATAAGCTACACCGTTTGTCAGGTTATTTATTCCGTCGTCGGGATTACCGCTGTAAGATTGACTGTTGTCAATAGGAATGCCGTCGACTACAAACAGAGGTTGGTTTTCGCCGTCGAGCGATGCCGAGCCGCGAATACGAATAAATGATGATGCGCCCGGCACGCCGTTAGAACTGATTACTTGTACGCCGGCAACTTTTGACGAAATGGCATTGACCACATTAGCCTCACGCGATTGCACGATTTCGCCGCCGCCTAATGACTGCACGGAATAGCCAAGCCCTTTTTTCTCACGCTCAATGCCAATAGCCGTTACCACGACTTCGTCGGTTAAAAGAGCGTCTTCTTCAAGCATAGCGTTTACTGTTTCGCTCGTGCCTATATTTATTTCTTTTTTCTTCATTCCTATCATCTTGAATATCAATGTCTTTGCATCGGGCGGAACATTGACTATCTTGTAACTTCCGTCGGTTTTTGTGTAGCCTCCAAGTGCGGTTCCCTTAACCAAAATTGTCGCTCCCGCCAACGGTGTGCCTTGTTTTGTCGTTACATTGCCCGAAATCGTCCTGTTTTGGGCGAATACTTCGCCCGCGACAATCATGGACATCATCAGCAACATTGTAAGAAATGCCTTCATGGAAAGTCCTTTATTTTGTGAATTGAATATCGTATTTATTGGCGACTAATCGGAAAACATCTTTCTCTCGAATATCCGCGCATAGTGCAATTGTTTCTTGGGAAGCGACACTTTGCGCAAATATAGAAGTACTGAAAACTCTATTTCCCCGCTATAAACGGATGCATATGGAAAGTGGCGGGAGCCGCCCGTGTTTGGCATTGAGGCGACCGCGCCGAAGAATGGCGGGCAGGCATACGCTCAATTACGTAAAGAAAGTCGACAAACATCATTATAGCATCCCCATGCAAAATGTATAAAAACAATCCGCGCCGCTTCGTTGTTTATAGGAAGCCGGCGTTAAATTCTCTGACGTTTTTTCTGTTTGGCGTTTTTATCTCGGCATCTGCCGATATGTGGCGTGAAAAGTTACCGTACTATTCGAAATTTACCGACTTTCCTCCGAATTCGTTGATTTTATTGCAGTTGATTGTTGATGCTTACGGCTGATGCACCGCTAAAGATGCATAGTTTATCAATTATTGAAATATTGCTTCAGAAAAACTAACATTTTTTTTCGATGTAGCAACTAATGCGGCGCGTAAACATTGCGAGGCAAATAAAATTACCATAAAAACATCACCTAATATAGCGATTGCTGACGTATGAATCAAAGTGATTTTACATACTTTTACAGAATGAAAACAATGTAGAAATACATTATCGGCGCGGCAAAAGTCATGCTGTCGAAACGGTCCAATATACCGCCGTGCCCGGGTAAGATATTAGAACTGTCCTTGATGTCGGCATCGCGTTTAAGAAGGGATTCGGCAAGGTCTCCGATAGGCCCGAATATGCCCGTTAATCCCCCGAGTATTAGCCAATGAATAACAGCGACTTCCGGCATCAAAATATTTCCGACTGCGGCAAATCCGATTATCGCCCCAAAAAATCCGGCTGCCGCTCCTTCCCATGTTTTCTTGGGGCTTACACGCTCGAATAATTTATGCCGTCCGAAAAGTTTACCGCCGAAATAGGCGGCACTGTCACTCAGCCATACCGAAGCGAATAGCGATAATATGGCAAAACGTCCGTCAATGGGTAATTTCATGGCGTGAATAGCCGGTAAGAAAGCAAACAGCAGCGGAAAATACAATACGCCTGAAAGCGTCGAGGTTATATCCCAAACCGCCGAGCCTTTTCTCCAAAGCTGAATTGCAACTGTTGCCAATACCATGCATACCGCAGCGGCAAGCAAAGTATTCGTATTCAAGCCGAAAAATATCGGCGCATAAATTGCCGCTGTGGCAGCAATGCCTATCGCAATATTCGGACGCGCTCCTTTTTGTCCGGTTATCGCATAAAATTCAAGCAATCCTATCGCTGCAATCAAAGCAGTCAAAGCTCGGAATACTTCGCCGCCGAACATTATCAATAGAATTACAATGGGAATTCCAACTGCTCCCACAATAATACGAATCGCCATATTGCTCATAGATTGTATTTTCCAAAAAAATGAAAAACGAGAAAAAACGGCTTCAAGTTTCAGGCTTGAAATAACGTCTTGCAACAAATATAGTCATGTTCTTTTGTACGGATTGTATTTTTGAAATGTTTTATTGTCATTCGGCCGTCGGCATGACGATAAAACGTAATAATCACCGTCAACAAACACGACGCGCCCAATAATTATTTTGGAGTTTTATGACATTATTGATTATAAGCACAAACAATGAAAGTCTGCAATTTGAAAAGGCAATGCAAGCGGCCGGAATAAATTGTTTGCAGGCGTTTAATGCCGATAATTGGCGGGAAAGCGATGACGAGGGCTTAATTACAGTTGATTTTATGCACGATTCCGCAACCAAAAAAGCAGAGCGGCTTATGGCATACACAAGCAAGTCTGCGATTGTGCTATGCTCTACACTCTGTTGCACAGCCACCGACGTAATGGGGAGATTGGAAAATAAACTTCCAGTAATAGGCATTAACGGATTGACCAATACATGGATTGAAGGTAAAACGGTAGAAATTGCACCGGCTATGCAATGCCCTCCCGAAGCAATTGCCAAAGTTGGATATATGCTTGGCACAGCTGGATTTAGCGTCGAATATGTAGAAGACCGCACAGCTCTTGTTTCGGCGAGGATTTTGGCAACGCTGATAAATGAAGCGGCTTTTTCGGTATTGGAAAACGTTGCTGCACCGGGCGATATAGACACGGCGATGAAACTTGGCGTAAATTATCCGAAAGGCCTGCTCGCTTGGGCAGATGAAATAGGAATAGACAATATAGTACGGATTCTCGACGCTCTTTACGAAGAATATCATCAAGAGCGTTACCGTGCTTGCGTTCTATTGCGTCAGTTTGTCCGTGCCGGCCGCTTGGGACGTTCTGTCGGACGCGGATTTTATACTTATGAAAACTGACACATTGAAAATTGTTGTTTTTTGCGATTTTGACGGCACGGTTACATGCCGTGATTCGTGTGACGATTTTTTTCGACGCTTTGGCGAATTTGACATTCATTACGCCTGTCTTGCCGCCGGACAAATCAATGTAGCCGAGTATTATCGCAGAGTATGTGCTTCGTTGCCTGAGGATTTAAGCAATGAATCTGTCGAGCAATTCGCAACGGATTGTGAAGTTGATGCCTATTTTGGCGAATTTGTGCGATTCTGTCGCGACAAATCGTTGCCTCTTATTGTTGTCAGTGACGGGTTTGACCGCTATATTTATCCGATTCTTCGGCAAATAGGCGAAAAGGTCGAAGTGAAATGCAATATTTTGAACGGCTCGCAACCTGTATTTCCCGGCGCAAGCGAATCGTGCCAATGTTTTTGCGCCTCGTGCAAGCGCAATGTTCTTCTCGGTATAAGCGACGATACGTTAACAGTTTATATCGGCGACGGACTTTCGGATATTTGTGCCGTTGAATACGCAGACGTGGTTTTTGCAAAAGGGGTTTTGGCGGCTCATTGCAATAAACATAAAATCCCCCATCATCCGTTCAGAACTTTTGCAGATGTTTTACATATTTTGCGGAAACATTTCGAAAACAAGACTATACGTCGGCGACGGCAAGCAGAATTGAAACGCTTGGCGGCTTTCGAGGCAGAATAAAAGGCCTTTATGACTCAAAGAATACATAATATTTATGCCCTTGTGCTTAAATTATTTCCATTATTGCCGATTGTATTATTTACATTCGCGGGTGCGGTTGCGCAACAACGCACAACGATATTGCGCAGCATAACGATAAACGGCAAATCTAATAACAGTTCCGAAATTATTCTGGCACGTACAGATAGTGTTACGTTTGAATTTCGTTGCAAAATAGATACCGGCATCGAGCCGATTCCGTTTCTTTTCAATACTTCGCTTCGTGCAATTCGCTTAGGGCATAGGCAGCAGCAGGCACTCGGCACTACGGCTGTTACATATACGGGGCTGCCGGAAGATAATTATGTATTTGCCGTGCAGGCATTGCTTCCCGGCCAGTGGCAGGCCGCTTCGGCGAGCATCAAATTCATGGTAAGCGATAGTGCGGCAACGGCACGCAGGCGTAAAGAAGCGGCGGAAGCCGAAGTGCGCAGGTTGCAAAAAATGCGAGAAGACAGTGCCTCGGTAAAGAATACGGAAACCGCCGATACTTCTTTTCCGATTGCAGGCGGTGCGATAGGTGCGGCGGCTGTTTTGACCATAGGAGCGGCAATCGTGATTTTTATGAAAAAACGACAAACTGACCGCAACCGAAGCAGCAAGCAGACAAATACAGCAGAACAGATTGTTGTAAAAACTCAGAAAAACGGCAACAAAAAAAATATTTCAGCAAACAAACCATCGAATTTGAAGATGAACGCAGAAGACGCGCTTAATCAAACGGCCGCCGCAGAATTTCTAGCCGAGAATACCGCACTTAGAGCAGAAATTGCTGCATTACGCGGTCAAGTTGACAATTTGCAAACGCGCAGCGACGAACTTTACAAGCAAAATAAAACGCTAGAGGAAACCGTAAGCCGAGTCGAGGAGAAAAAACGCGAACTTGAAGAGCTTCACGCTCAAAAAGACGAGATTTTCACAATGGTTATTCACGACATTAAAAACCCGGCGGCCATAATCAAAGGGTTGGTGGAATTGCTTCGCTCTTATGACCTTAACGCCGCAGAGCAACAAGACGTGATGAACGATTTGGTTGAAACATCGAAGAAAATAGTGTCTTTATCGCAGGATGTTTGCAAGATAATGGCACTCGAATCGGGGCAAATTAATTTGAATTACGAAAGTGTAGATATAACCGAAATCATCAATTCCGTATGCCGGCGCAACGATACGAATGCAAGGGAAAAATCCATCAGTATAATTACGGAAATAGCTGATGGGCTTCCTATGGCGGAATTAGATGCGCAACGTATAGAAGAAGTGGTGGATAATTTGATTAGTAACGCGATTAAATTTTCGAACATCGGTTCGACTATACGTGCACGTGCCAAGCGCGACGGCGAGAATTTAGTGGTAGAAATCAGCGATAACGGCGTGGGAATGACCGAGGAAGATATTAAACGTGCTTTTAATCGAGGTGCAAAACTAAGTGCGCGACCTACAGCCGGCGAGCCAAGCTCCGGACTCGGACTTTGGATTGTAAAACGCCTTGTGGAAGACCATAAAGGCCGCGTCTGGGTACGGAGCACTTTACGGCGCGGTTCCACTTTTTCGTTCCAGATACCGTTGCACCGGCCGTAATCACGTTGCCTTCAGCCGACAGATTAGGCTGTGAATTTTGCGCTGCTCAGTTTCAAATCGGGCGGCGCATTACGTTTTATGTCAAGAATAAATAACAGTCGCTTGCGCCATTTTGTCGCAAATATCTGCCATTAAACTGTAGTTTAGATGTAAGATTATGTCATATCTTCCGAAAAATACTCGAATAACAGATGAAAACCTGTTTGGCACATTATTTCTACTGTAAGTCGGAAACCACACAGCATGCTGGTTGTCGTGAATAAAACCATTACACTAATTGCAAACTTTTAGAGGTACTCAACCATGACACTTGTAAAATTCGAGCCGTTTCGCGGTTTTGAGTCGCTTAGCAGACGCATGAACGAAATGTTCGGCGAATTAGAAAAAGGCGTTCGCTTTGAAATAGGTGATTTTTCGCCTCGCGTGGATATAGCGGAAGACGAGAAAAACGTTTATTTGCACGCCGAGCTTCCGGGTATCGAGCGCGAAAACGTAAAAATATCCATTAGTGAGGACCGCGTTCTGATGCTGAAAGGCGAAAAAAGGCGCGAAGAAAAAGTTGAAAATAAAAACTATGTTCGCGTAGAGCGCAATTACGGAAGTTTCACCCGGTCGTTTGCTCTGCCCGATAATATCAACGTTGAAAAAGTTGATGCAAAATTTGAAAACGGCGTTTTGAATATGACGCTTCCGAAAAATGAGCCGACAAAACCGAAAGAAGTTTCCATCTCGATTAACTGACGCATGAACGAGCTTGTCCGTTGCTTTGTGCAGCGGACAGGCTGCTTCCGGTTTTTCATAGTAGATCACTTATTTTTTGATATAAAAAATTATTTCTCGCTTTGTTGATAAATTTATACGGAAAGGAACTCTGGATGAGTAAAATTATCGGTATTGACCTTGGCACGACTAATTCGTGCGTTTCTGTGATGGAAGGCGGCAATCCCGTCGTTATTGCGAATAGCGAAGGCGGCCGCACAACACCTTCGGTTGTAGGATTCACCAAATCCGGCGAGCGTCTTGTAGGGCAATCTGCCAAACGCCAAGCTATCACAAATCCTAAAAATACGGTTTATTCCATCAAACGCTTTATGGGTAGGCGCCCTAACGAAGTGAATGAAGAGTCTAAAATGGTTCCTTACGAAACCATTCCTTCATCCGATGGTAACTCTGTGCGCGTGAACATTGACGGCCGTCCGTATTCACCGCCGGAAATTTCGGCGATGATTCTTCAAAAGATGAAACAAACGGCCGAAGATTATTTGGGACAAAAAGTAACCGAAGCGGTTATTACAGTGCCGGCTTATTTCAACGATTCGCAACGCCAAGCCACCAAAGATGCAGGCGAAATAGCCGGGCTGACCGTGCGCCGCATTATCAATGAGCCGACGGCGGCCGCGCTTGCTTACGGCCTCGACAAAAAGTCGAAGAATATGACCATTGTTGTCTATGACCTTGGCGGCGGAACGTTCGACGTTTCCGTTCTCGAATTGGGCGACGATGTGTTCCAAGTGAAATCAACAAACGGCGACACTCATCTTGGCGGCGACAATTTCGACCATCGTCTGATCGATTATCTTGCCGACGAATTCGTAAAGCAGGAAAGCATTGACCTGCGCAAAGACCCGATGGCGTTGCAACGCCTGCGCGAAGCCGCCGAAAAAGCTAAAATCGAACTTTCGCAAATGTTGCAAACCGATGTGAATCTACCGTTTATCACGGCTACTGCCGACGGTGCGAAACACTTGAATTTGACGATTACCCGTGCTAAATTCGAGTCTTTATGCGGTGATTTGTTTGACAAAACTCTGCAACCTTGCGAACAAGCTCTGCGCGATGCGAAAATGACACCGTCGCAAATTGACGAAGTTATTCTTGTGGGCGGTTCTACCCGTATTCCCAAAGTGCAGGAAATTGTTCGTAAATTCTTTGGCAAAGAGCCGTCGCGCAACGTAAATCCCGACGAAGTAGTGGCGGTAGGAGCTGCGGTTCAAGGCGGTGTGCTTACCGGTGAAGTCAACGACGTGCTATTGCTCGACGTTACGCCTCTTACGCTCGGCATCGAAACTTTGGGCGGCGTTATGACTCCGATGATACCGGCCAATACAACGATACCGACAAAAAAATCGGAAACGTATTCTACGGCGGCCGACAATCAGACTTCCGTGGAAATTCATATCTTGCAAGGCGAGCGTCCTATGGCACGAGATAATCGTTCATTAGGGAAATTCCACCTTGACGGTATTCCGTCCGCACCGCGCGGAGTTCCGCAAGTGGAAGTAACTTTCGACATTGACGCAAACGGCTTGTTGCACGTGGCGGCTAAAGACAAAGCCACAGGAAAGGAACAAAATATTCGCATAACGTCGTCGTCCGGCCTTGCCAAAGACGAAATTGACAGAATGAAACGCGATGCGCAGGATCATTCTGCCGAAGACCGTAAGCGCAAGGAAGATATAGAGTTGCGTAATCAGGCCGATAATTTGATATATTCGACCGATAAACAGCTCAAAGAATTTGGCGATAAAATAAATCCAGAGCACAAGGCAAAAATCGAAAGTGCGAAAGAGCGGCTTGCCGATGCGGTAAAAAATAATCCGTCGGATATTCGCGCCGCAACCGACGCGCTCAATACAGCATGGAGCGAAGCTTCGACGGCAATGTATTCGCAGGCAGGCGGACAGTCCGATGCAAATGCCGGCGGTGCGGGACAAGCACAGTCCGACTCCAAATCAAGCGGCGGCGTGGAAGAAGCCGACTACACCATAGTTGACGAAAAGTAATTTGCCGTAAAGCAATTGCTCAATTACAAGAAAAGCGGGCTTGTTTCGAGCCCGCTTTTCTTTTTTTATTGTAACCGATAGGAGAGGGCGCAAAAGTAGAGTTCAGAATATATTCCCACGCTTTCAGCGCAACAGCCAATCGGAATAAAGCCGGCTGAAATCATCGTCGTGCAGCTGCGGTAAGTCGTACATTCCGGCAGTTGCGCGTTGCCTATATGCTTCGTAGAGAGTAACTGCGCAGGCTACCGAAATATTCAGGCTTTGAATTATGCCCATTTGCGGAACGAGAATATTGCCGTCGGCAAGAGCAGTCGCTTCATCGGAAACGCCGGAATGTTCATTGCCGAAAACCAATGCTACCGGTACGGTTAGGTCTACTTCGTATATTGATTCGGCTTCTTTTCCAAGTGCCGTTACGTATATTTTTTTGCCGTCTTTGCGCAAAGACTCGTAGCAAGAGGCAATTGAATCGAATTTACGTGTATCAACCCATTTGCGGGCACTTGCCGAACTTCGCTCGCCCAATGCAGGGAATGAATGTCCGCTGTGATACAATAAATATGCCTGCAAAACACCTGTGGCATCGCAAGATCTTAGCACAGCCGAGACGTTATGCGGGTCATCAACGTTTTCGAGAACTGCCGTAAGTCCGGGTTGGCGGCGCGATAGTGCGGCGGCGAGTTTTGCGGCCCGTTCCGGTGTGCCAGGTAACGATTTGTAATTATTCTCGGTATTTTTTTTCATGTTGCATGGCGGCTATTTTTCCAGAATAATCGTTACCGGCCCTTCGTTGACAAGCGCAACATCCATCATTGCTCCGAAAACCCCCGAACAAATATTCAAATTCGAATATTTTTCGTGCAGATAACTCAAGAAGTAATCATACAAGGGAGCGGCTTTTTCGGGTGCTGCCGCCTCGGTAAAACTTGGGCGGAAGCCTTTCTGTGCATTACCGTAAAGAGTAAAATTCGATACAACGAGCAATCCGCCGCCTATATCGTTTGCCGACAGATTCATTTTTCCGTCTGTGTCGGAAAAAATACGCAATCCTGCAATTTTATCTGCCATCCATCGCGCCGTTTCTTTCGTATCGGCCGGAGCAATGCCCAACAAAACCAGAAGCCCTCGCTCAACAGAACCGGTAATGCGTCCATCAACCTTCACGCTTGCGCTGCTTACGCGCTGAACAACTGCTTTCATGCATTAAGAAAATAAATCAAAAATGCGTACCTGAAAGCTGTTTCTTTCAGGTAATCGAATCTTCCCGATGCGCCGAAATGCCCGGCCGACATATTGGTTTTGAGTAAAGTAACTTTATTGTCCGAACGAAGCCTGCGAAGTTTAGCAACCCATTTTGCAGGTTCCCAGTATTGCACCCGCGGGTCGTTTAATCCGGCGAGAGCCAAGATATTAGGATAAGCCTGCGTCGTGATGTTATCGTAAGGCGAATACGACTTCATATAGTCAAAATATTCTTTATCATTCGGATTGCCCCATTCTTCGTATTCAATCACGGTAAGCGGAAGCGTATCGTCGAGCATAGTGTTTATTACGTCAACGAAAGGTACGTCTGCAATAGCTGCGCCGAATAAATCGTGGCGCATATTCAGCGTTGCGCCTATTAAGAGCCCGCCCGCGCTGCCGCCTTGACAAGCAAGGAATTGCGGCGATGTGTAGTCGTTATTGACTAAATATTCGGCACATGAAATAAAGTCCGTAAAAGTATTGCGTTTTTTCAGCAATTTACCGTCGTCGTGCCATTGTTCGCCCATCTCGCCACCGCCGCGAATATGCGCCAAAGCATAGATAAATCCGCGATCAATAAGCGAAAATAAATTCAAGCGAAAACTGTCGGGCATATTAGCCCCGTAAGAGCCGTAACCGTAGAGCAAAGTCGGATTTTTTCCGTTCTTTTCGAGGCCTTTACGGTAAAGCAATGTTACGGGAACGGCAATGCCGTCCGAAGCAGTAACAAAAATACGCTCTACGGTATAATTTGCCGAATCGAAATCGCCGAGTATTTCTTGCTTTTTAATCAACTTCAACGAACAATCGGCAAATGATATGTCAAAGACCGACAGCGGCGTTGTGAATGAACTGTATTTACAACGAAACGTCGAAGCAGAAGACTCGAAATTATGTCCGCTTGCCACATCGTATGCTGCTTCGGGGAAAGCAATACGGCGATAATTTCCGGTAGATTTTTCAATTATTGCAATATGCGGCAATCCGTTCTCGCGCTCGCCCAAAACAATATGAGTGTCAAAAGGTAATACCCAAGAGAGCGTAATATGCGGACGATGCGGAAGTATTTCGCGCATATCGGCAATATTATTCGCATTTGCACTTAACAGTCGGAAGTTTTTGCCGCCGTCGTTTGTACGAATATAAAACACGCCGCTATTATGGTCTGTGTCGTATTCTATATCGCGGCGGCGTGGTATAAATACGCTTAACGAATCGCAAATACCGTCGGCATCGGCATAAAGAGTTTCGCTTGTTGTTTGGCTTCCGATATTGACTAAAATATAACGATTGTCAAAAGATTTATCCAAACTGATGTGAAACGATTCGTCTTTTTCGCAATACAGCATTATATCGTTATCCGTATGCTCGCCAAGCGTGTGCAGCATAACCTTGTACGGCCGGAAAGATTCGTCTTGAACAAGGTAAATGATGCGTTTATTATCGTTTAGCCACAAAACCGAGCTTGTGGCATAACGGAAACCGCTTTCGACAATCTCGCCGGTTGCAAGAGTTTTTACCGCAATGGCATAGTGTTCCGAGCCGTCTGTTTCATAAGAATAAGCGAGGCATAAATGGTCCGGACTGATTTGCAGAGTTCCGAGCGTAAAATACGGAAAAGGCGCGGCAAGCTCATTTACGTCAAGCAGTATTTCTTCTTTTCCGTTTTCTTCGGCACGGCGGCGGCAGAATATGGAATATTGTTTGCCTTCTTCGGTACGCGAGTAATAAAAATAGTCGCCGTAGCGGTCAAACTCGCTTATATCGGTTTCTTTGATACGTCCGCGCATTTCGCGGTAAAGTGTGTCTTGCAACTCTTCCGCCGGTTGCATTACGGCGGCTGTATAGTCATTCTCGGCGTTAAGGTAGTCTAAAACTTCCGGCTTTGTTTTCTCGCGCAGCCAAAAGTAATCGTCCAGCAGAGTTACATCGTGAATTTGTATGGTGTGGGGCTTCTTTACGGCAATCGGCAGAGCTGTTTTCGCAGTATCGTATTGTGTCATTTATTTATTGAATTGATGTGCATAAAAAACAAGGCGTTGACGCTTTCGGCGGTAAAATATTTGAGCAAGCAAATGAAAAACAAGTGAGAGCGGAGAAATATATCGGCTACAGGATATAAATATCGAGCTTAATGTAATCGAATATTTACATAGAGTTCAATAATTTACTACACAAATCTTCTGCAATTCATTGTTTGGTTTCTGATAGTGCGAAAACATAGTCCAAAATGCCTTCTTCCTTTCTTCCAAACTTCTCACAAATCTATTAT
>JADZAA010000102.1 GCA_020852855.1 Bacteroidota bacterium | reverse complement strand
GTCACACTCGCTGAGCTCGGCTTTAATCTGCTCTGAGGTGTAACCTTTTATTACTAGTACTTTTGCCATAGTTTTTTAAGTAAATGCAACCCTGTTTTGTGTGAATATTTAACGGTAACTATGTAACATTTTTCCGCAGTGCAATTACTGCATCAATGCTTTTCCGATTCGGCAAATAAAGCCTCGATTTCTTCTAAGCGCACAGCACCTTTATCGCCCTCGCCATGCCGCCTGACGGACACGGTGCCGTTTTCGACTTCTTTGCGCCCTATAATCAAAGCAAACGGTATTTTTTTCTGTTCGCTTTCGGCAATTTTTCGATTGATTTTTTCGTAACGTCCGTCGAATTTAACGCGATAGCCGATATTTTCCAGATGCTTTGCAATTTTCTGTGCATAGTCGTTCTGTTCGTCGCCGATAGGCAGAACGGAAACCTGAACAGGCGCGAGCCAGAATGGAAAATTACCGGCGTAATGTTCGATTAGAATCGAAAGGAAACGCTCCATAGAGCCGAAAGGTGCGCGATGAATTATCACGGGACGGTGTTTGGCATTGTCCGCTCCAACGTATTCCAATTGAAAGCGTTCGGGCATTACATAATCCACTTGCACCGTTCCGAGTTGCCATTTGCGCCCAATGGCATCACGCACGATAAAGTCTATTTTCGGCCCGTAAAATGCCGCTTCGCCCTCGCCGATAAAGTAATTTAAGCCCATTTCGTCGGCGGCTTCCTTTATTTCGCGCTGCGACTGCTCCCACTGTTCCAAATCGCCGCCGTATTTGTCGGGATTATCGTCGCGGAACGAGAGCCGCGTTGTTACTTCCATATCGAAAGTCTGAAAAACACGTTGCGTGAGCTCCACTACATTTTTAATTTCGTCTTTCAATTGTTCATGCGTGCAATAGATATGCGCATCGTCCTGCGTAAATCCGCGCACTCTGCTAAGTCCGTTCAACTCACCCGATTGCTCATAGCGATACACCGTGCCGAACTCTGCCAGACGCAAGGGTAAATCGCGATAAGAGCGCGGTTTCGAAGCGTAAATTTGATGATGATGCGGGCAATTCATAGGCTTGAGCAAATACTCTTCTTCCTCGACTTTTATCGGGGCAAATTGCGAATCGGCATAATACGGATAATGTCCGCTGGTTTTGTAAAGATTTAAATTGCCGATATGCGGCGTGATAACTTCTTGATAGCCGCGCTTTTTCTGCTCGTCGCGCAAAAAAGCCTCAAGTGTGCGCCGAACAAGCGTTCCGTTAGGCAACCAAACCGGCAAACCGCCGCCTATGCTTTGCGTAATCATAAACAGCTCAAGCTCTTTGCCGAGTTTGCGATGGTCGCGACGCTCAGCCTCCTCGCGAATACGCAGGAACTCGTCCAACATATCCTTTTTGGGGAAGGAAACGCCGTAAATCCGCGTAAGTTGTTTGCGGTTGGAATCGCCGCGCCAATACGCACCGGCAACCGACAGAAGTTTGGGAAATTTCAACGCGCCTGTGGAGGGAACGTGAGTGCCGCGACATAAATCGGTAAAATTGCCCTGCGTGTAAAAAGTTATTTCAGCACCGCGCAAACCGTCCAAGAGCTCTAATTTGTATTCGTCGCCTTTTTCGGTGAAATATGCCACTGCATCGTCCCAAGCAATTTCGCGGCGCACATAGCGATTATCGGCTTTTGCAAGCTCACGCATTTTATCTTCTATTGCCGGCAAATCATCAACGGAAATTTTGACGTTTTCGGGCAAATCAATGTCGTAGTAAAAGCCGTTTTCAATCGGCGGGCCAATGCCGAATTTAACGCCCGGATATAGGGCTTCGAGTGCTTCGGCCATAAGGTGAGCCGTAGAATGCCAGAAAATCTCTTTGCCGTCATCGTCATTCCACGTAAGAATACGCACATCAGCATCATCAAAAATTGGGCGCGAAAGGTCGTATTTTACGCCGTTTACAATAATTCCAAGCGCGTTTCGGGCAAGTCCTTCGGCTATGGATTTGGCAATGTCGCCTCCGGAAACACCGGACTCGTACTGCCGGACACTGCAGTCGGGAAGTGTTATGTTAATCATAGACTTACTGAAAAATGTTGTTTTTTGTTGTTTTATATTTTTATTCGCTGCAACTTGATATAAACAATGTGGAAGCAAATTGTTTTGCAAGGAATGAATTGCACAAAAACTCACAGTTTAATCGAAGAAATAAATCCCGATTTTGCGCAAATATCTTTAGAATTTTTGATATGACGAATAAGAAGCGTTTACCTGCTTGCGCAGGTTCGGAGAGCAAATGCGCGACTTGATGTTTGCGTATTTTCGGCAAATAATGCCCCGAAAACAGCAGTAAAGTTATTCTTAACGATAGGCAATTGAGATTTCATAATGCAAAAATACGAAAAAGTGCGTGATTTTACAGCCAAGTTTCCCTTACTGATTATACCATGCATTAGCCTGACGGTAACTGCCGCCGCTTACCTGAATAATTTTGAACATTCCTTTTGTGCGGTCTTCGTATCGTATTTTATTGGCTTTGCTGTCGCCCACGAACATTTCTTTCATCAATTCGTCGTAGTCTTTATTGCCGGTTACAAATACTCGCCCGCCGCGCTCGTGAGCGTTCAACACAACCTGCTTGAACAAGCGCGAAGACAAATGATAGCCGCTGTTCATATCGTCAATTATCCACACTTGCCCCGGATCAAGTTTAACGACGGTACTGAAAGTGTAACGGTCGGCAAATTGGAAATTCGGTTCAAGTCCGCGTTGCATAAATTCTTTGGCCACGCCAATAGAAACATGACTCTTGCCAATCCCGGCCACGCCATAGATATACAATCCCGCTGCTATGCTTTCATCTTCAAGTGCAATAAGTTTTTGCGCATAATAGAGCAACTCTTCCTGCGATTGATTGCGCGGTGTGTAATTATCAAGCCGCGAACACAGATTTTCGAGAGGAAGCGAAGGATTAAGGTCAAAAAATTCCATGTCTATTTGCAAATTCCGAATTTCTTCCGGCGACATTTTGCTCGTATCGAAGCTGATTTCGGAGCTCGGCTCTTTCCATAAACATGAAAGTGCGGGAAAATGTTTTTGTAATGCAACAAGCAATGCACGCGATACCGATGCACGATTCAGAGTAATTGTAAGAGTAGATTTTACAGCCACATGAAGAACGATAAAGATTGTTCGGAATTGCTTTTTTTTGGGTATCTATTCCCAAGATAAGTTACAACGGCTTTGCCGACTTTGCGTACAAATTTCTGCAAATTTTGCAATAAAATCTTACAACAGCGCAAAATTCAAAAAAAATAATCAGCAATATCGAAACGCAAGAAATAAAACTACAATTAAAGATAAACGAATAAAAATATAATTTACGAATTTTATCGCTGTTTTTCTCTGTTTGCGAATCCGGGCAAGAATTGAACACGAACAGTATTTGACGGTATTACAGGCGAATAATACTCTCGCAAATCTGCAACAATAAAACAATAAATTACTTGTAAAGTTACTCTGTTCATTTTTGTTTATTGGTGCATTTTTCTGCTCATGCGTTTAGTTTGACGGCAATTTTTAGATATTTTTGCAAAACATATCTTGCACTTTTACTCGATAATGCAATGAGAGCAACAAAAATAATTACGCAAAACGCTGTTTATGCTGTTGCGTTTATCATTATATTTTTATTTGCCGGTTGCTCCACAAGCGACCGGCTTACCGTCGGCACTTTCAATATTGCATGGCTTGGCGACGGACATAATGACCGTGAAAAGCGCGACGAAGACGATTATCGAGCAATAGCCGGTGTTATTCGCGATACAAAAGCCGACATTATCGGCTTGGAAGAAATTGAAAACATCGAGGCCATCGAGCGTGTTTTGAAATACCTGCCGGGCTACAAAGCGTATATCGGCAGCGGAGGAAGGGCGCAGAATGTGGGAGTGCTTTACAACTCTACGGTTGACGTGCGTATCGAGGGCGAATACTCGCCAATTGCCATCGAAGCCGGGCGCAATCGTCCGGGGCTTGTTGCATATTGCCGCAAAGGAAATTTCGATTGGATTATGATGGTGGTACATTTGAAATCTACCTCGCGCTACGACTCCACCGAACGACTGCGTAAGGCAAGCTATCTGACGCGCTCGCAACAAGCCGAAAAAATAGTTTTTTGGGCAGATTCCATACGCAAATCCAGCGCAGAGCAAGACGTTCTAATTGTAGGCGATTTCAACGATTTTCCGCTACGAAAAACGAATCCTACGTTGTTGCCTGTTTTGGCTGACCCATCGCTCGAATTTCTTACGATGAATATGAGCAGTTGCAAATACGAAAACATGAAAAGCATTGACCAGATTCTTGTGTCAAACTCCGCAAAATCACGCTTTTATACAGGGAGTGAAAACATGATAAATTTTCAAGCCGCACTTCCCAAAAAACAAGCCGCGAAAATCTCCGACCATTGTCCCGTAACTTGTCAATTCGATATATCGGAGCCGGATAACGACTAATCCGTCCGGTGAACGACGAATGTTATATTCGCCTCCGATATATTTTTCTACCGATATGCCGTGCCTACGGCACAATTTGATTTTTACGCCTGCTTTTTTCTACCGATAATTAGAGTTGTTGCAGCGTCTTAAAATTATTTATTTTAGCGGAGAATGCAACGGCAATCACAATGTAAATCAATACAATGAAAATCGGTGTATATTTGGCGACTTCCACATCAAAGAAGTACCTACAACGTACTCGGCCGGCAGATGGGACAAAAGGATAAAAGTTTTGAGCTTTCAGCAATGAATTACAAGCCTTAAAACAATATTTAACGATGTTTAACACGACTCATAAGCGGCTTAAAAGTGCCAAACTGCTGTCGAAAAGTGCCAAACTGCGTGCCGCGTTAAAATTGGTTTTCCGAGAAACACGTAAGAGTGGATTTAGGTTTTGTGGGTATCGTCAGCGATTATCTTTGTAAAGGAGTAAGTAAAAAAGCCGGCGTACCGACAAATAAAGCGCGGTAACGGGAGTAATGCCCGGAAACTGTGAAAAACAGCGGTGGCGGGCAGGCGGGATTATAGGCTGCCCAACTGAAAAACGAATGAGAATGGCGGGTACATTCCCGGATATCTTGTCGGCTGCCGAAAAAAAACTAACGGGGGCGACTATGTGATCGCCCCCCTGCACCATCGCTTAGTTGCATCGAACATTCGATACGGAAACACCGTTTTTCGCCGGCCAAGTGTACGTCCAACTTACCGTAGGGCCGTTGGGCAAAAGTTTTACCGTGTAGTTCCAAACAACTTTAGTAGGCCATCCAATCATGTTGTTACGGCCGAAATACGACGTAGTTGAACGGGTTATCTGATAAGTACGCCCGGTGGAGGAAGGCGGATTAGCGTAGCTGTAGCTGCCCGATGCATTGCCCGACGAACAATCGTAGCTGTAGCCGGTCGCCTGCCATGTTTCGTTGGACTTCGTACGTTTGTTATTCCATGTAATGTCCCATTGAGTGTAATTTACCCAGATGCAATCGGTCGGAACGCCGCATGGGTTGGCGGGAACAGTGAAGTTTGCCGACCGTTCGCCTGTTTTAGTGTCGGCAATCGTAGCGGCTGATTTTTGTGAAATACCGATTTGTTCGGCCGTTATCCCTGTTTCCTCCGCCACAACGGGCGAAACCTCATGATTAGAACATGATGCCAGAATCAGTGTCGCTGCGACAAGCGGCACTATCATTAACCATTTCATAAAACCTCCCGATAAAATAAAGTTTTGAAAAATTTCCGCATTGTGCGGTTCTTGGTTATTTAGTCAACCCTTAAAAAGAGGGAACAGCCTTAGTTTTAGGATATAGGGGATAAAATATTTCCAAAAACACCTTTTGAAAAAACAGATAAAAAAAGGATTTCCATTTATTCATCATCCTTTTGAAGT
>JADZAA010000101.1 GCA_020852855.1 Bacteroidota bacterium | reverse complement strand
GTCACACTCGCTGAGCTCGGCTTTAATCTGCTCTGAGGTGTAACCTTTTATTACTAGTACTTTTGCCATAGTTTTTTTAAGTAAATGCAACCCTGTTTTGTGTGAATATTTAACGGTAACTATGTAACAAGGAATATTTTTACAATAACATTGGACCCGCTTTGCTTCGCAACCAGAAATATTTACGTCTGCGCACCTCCAAAAAACAACCTGAAAATTATACTTTTTAAGTTTGATTGCAAAAATATAACAGCCGAGCAAGTACTGCAACGGGAAAATTTTGGGTTTGTGATAAAATCAACACTGTTAGAATCTGTTTCTTCTCATTGCCGAACAGCCCAAGCCGAAGTACGGAATATCTTAAAAAATTCAGATTATCAGAATACGACGAACTTTCCTTATCAGACCGCAGAATTCGCTGACCGGGCATAACGTCTGTTAATTTAATCTCTATTTTCCCGATTTAGGTTATTGAGGTAGATTTAACAGTTCAGTCGATAGTTTTCACAGTTTCCGCCTGCGGTACTTGTCTGTAAATCCAAGAAACAGCCGGGTAAATACAGCCGATATTTTCATTGAAATTGTACCTGAACGGCAAAGAATAGATTTACTCGATGCAACTGCCGCAGAATTATATTATTAGCGTAATTAAAATTTGTAGTTTTGTGATGAAAATGCAAGCGTTTCTTCTTGATTTACAGGAGTCAAAATATGCTGCCGAAAGCGGAGGTATTGCTACAGCATTTTACAGATGCCGAGCGCAGGCGATTAAGCGCGGCAGTAAAAACACATAAGCGTAAGTCGTTGAGCGGATTGTTCAGGTATCTGCTGAAAGTTGCCGCCGGCAATGCGACATTCGGCAAGGAAACGGCGTTTCGTACAACGTTCGGACGTCCGTATTCAGCCGACGAGGATTATCTGCTTAGGAATGAGTTGCGATTAGCCGTCAGGATTATGCACGAATTTTTGCAAAGCGACGAACTTCAGCGTGAATGTGATGCAAATCCGAATTATAAGGACACCATGCTGTTGAGTGCACTGCTTCGCCACCGTTGTTTCGACGAGCTCAAACGCTTATTTCCGAAGGCATTTGCCTCGTCGCTCGAACGCCTGAATTTTGAGCAGGCGCGCCGCCAAAGCGACATCTATTTTCAGTATCTTATCTTTCACCGTACTATTTCTCCGGAAACGCTGTACGAAGCACGCGCCATTATGAGCGAACAGATACGAATTCTGAAAATTCTATACAAAACCGCTGCACTACTGAACATGAATAACCGCCGGACCTGCGATTTAATGCTGTCTATGGTAAATTCTCCTGTTGAGTTTCCCACAGAACAAGAGGTTGACATCGATTTTTCGGGTATAGCAACCCCGTTTATCCTATATATTGAGGCAATGTTTGCCTCGCAAAATGAGCCGGATATTAATCTGCGAATCGGACTTGTACGAACAGCTGCCGACGCTATTTCTACGGCACAGCATGTTTATCCCGTTGAAAAGCAACTCGCCCTCGGTTCTCTTGCCACTTTACATTATATCACAAGGGATTACGTTCGCGCTTGCGAGGTTTTCGAGGAAGCATTGGATTATGCCCGCAAAGCCGCATTGCCGGAAACAATAAACTTGGCGGAACTTTTACATAATTATATTTCTACGCTGATGTGGCTCGGACGCTATGAAGACGCGCTCGGGGTGATGGATAGGTATGCCGAACTGATTGGCTGCCATAAAAAACTTACCTTGCGTTTCGACGGATTTCGATGCTTTTGCTATATCTTTTTACGCCGCCCGGCCGATGCTTTTGCAACCATTCCCCGCTGTTCAACCCATTATGCCGAATATGAGCATCTCTATTTCCGATTTATTTATGCAATAATTCCTTATCTAAACGGCGACCTCGAAACCGCGCACCGCGAATGTGTCAATCTTCTGGATTATTTCAGTCGCCACAGCCAAACTTCGCTTTACCCGAATCAGAAATTTGCCGCCTCTGTATTAAGAAAATTCTATATAGCTTTACTTGGTTCGCCCGATTATATTTCTCGTAAACTACGACAGATTTCCGAACAACTCGATGCTTATTCTGCCGAGCAACGCGGTGCAACAGATACGTTTTTCCTGACTTGGTTGCGCAAAGAGATACACTACGTGTCGGCAACAAAAAATAATCGGCTTTAATTGAAGGAAAATTAACAACTTGCATAGGGAATTACACTTGCATTTCGAATCAAAGAGATACTGGAAATCGCTCTATAACAAAAAAACCCGACACGAAGTCGGGCTTTTTTTAAGTTTGATTTGTGGAGATGCCGGGAGTCGAACCCGGGTCCGAAACGCGCAGGCAGGAGGCTCTTCATGCTGAGTCGCTCTATAAATTTCGTCGCTCTGTTCTCCGACCGACAGGAACTGTGCAACTATCGCCGGTGAAATCTTGCCCTACACCCCGTCGAACGGTGGTCAGGCCAGTTTATCTGAGAATGACACCCGAACGCAAGCGGATAAACACATCTGCGCCGAATGGTAAAGCGGCCTTTTTAGGCGGCTAAACGGTAAGAGTAATCGTTGGCAGTTAATGCCTTGCCGGTTGAATTTACGTGCGCCACCGACTAAGCACGGCATGCTCCTTCTTACTTGCTTCGCCCCGTCGAAACCATTACATCCCCGAAGTAAGAGCATTAACGGCTTTATCCGAAAATTATTGCTTACTTACTTGTTGTTTTTTTTGACGTAAGCGGCCGCCATACAATCAGAAATACAGACGTTAGATACGCAAGCAAAGTAATAAATCCTGCGGAACTCATGCGCGGGCTAAGCCTTTCGGTAAATAAAGCCTGCAATTCTTTGCCATTTATTGCCGCGTCAAAAGAAAGCGCATTGACACTCTGCAATAAGCGAATATCATAAAAAGCGGCATAAAATTCTACCGGCATACAGCAATAAAATAATACGGCAGCCATGAAAAATCCGCCGTTGTGTCGAAATTCTTTGCGATGCGCAATGGTTATTCCCAATATTCCTACGAGAGTTGCCCCATAGCCGAACAAAGTATAAAATGCCGTAATTGCATACAGGCGTATGGAATAATTGATTTGTTCATCGGTCAAGAACGGTTTGTGCAATAGAGTTCCCGGCGTGAAAATATCGTAGGCTGTGGCGGCGCGAATAATACTGCCGCCCAAGAACATAGCAGCACCGGCGAATAATAATACAAGCAATATTTTTTCAAGTATGGATCGAGCGGGCATAAACCTTCAAAAAAACGGAAAATTATTACGCAGAATCCGCGTAAGTTTAAAAGTAAAAAAACAGACAGAATAATCCGATGCGCCTGATTTTTTGTTAAACCATTTCAAATATAAGAAATTTCAAATATCGCGTTTCGGGCATACCCAAAAGTGCTGGATGGTCGGGCGATTGCATACCGCGATATGCAAAACGCAACCGTCTGTATAAAGATGCCGCTTGTTGCCTTATAATCTCGATAAAATATTCCTCCGAAATATGATGCGAGCAACTTGCGGTTGCAAGCAGGCCGCCCGGCGGCAACATTTTCATGGCAAGACGATTAATTTCCGCATAGCCACGCGCGGCGTGCGCTATATTTTTCTTGCTTTTGGTAAAAGCCGGCGGGTCAAGAATAATCATATCGTAACGCTCTCCGCTTTTTGCCTGCGATTTAAGAAAATCGAATGCATCGTCTTTGATAAAGTCCGCAACAGCGATATTATTAAGCGCAGCATTGCGACGACATATTTCTACGGCATTTTGAGAAATATCCACACCCGTTACGCTTGTTGCGTCGCCAAGCGCGGCGTTCAACGCAAAGCCGCCCTGATTTGTAAAGCAGTCCAATACACGCCGCCCGAACGCTAATCGCCGAACTTCGGCACGATTTGGTCTTTGGTCTAAAAAATATCCCGTTTTCTGTCCGCCCAACACATCAATTCCAAGTTTTAATCCGTTCTCCGACGTATTTACCACATCGGGAATTTCACCCCAAAGCACTCCCTCTACGGCCGGCAAACCTTCGAGATGCCTCATTCGCGTTTCATTTTTCTCGGCTATTCCTTTGGTGCTTGGGAATACGGTGCGAATCGCTTCCACTATCGCATTTTTTGCCGAATCCATACCGGCCGAAAACGTTTGAACGGCAAAGTAATCGTCGTATTTATCCACAATAAGCCCGGGCAACAAATCTGATTCGCCAAATACGACTCGATAGGTTTTCTCGCCGACGGGCAATAATAATTCCCTGCGTTTTTTTGCCTGCGCGATTCGTTCCGTAAAAAATTCCGACGATAAATTTTCTGTGTCCGATAAAAGTAACCGAACGTAAATGGTACTGTTCGGATTAGCAATTCCTACACCCAAAGAACGTCCACGAGAGTTTACAACCTTCACCAGCGACCCGGCTGCAAATTCGTCGGACGGCTTTTCGGTTTCGTCATTAAATATCCAGAGATGCCCGCCCTGAATACGGCGTTCGGCTTTCTGTTTCAGAATAATAACCGGTAATGACATATTTTTTTCGGTAATGAACTATAAGGATATTAACATCCGATTTCCAACTTTTCAGATATTTTTTCGGTTGTTTTAGTATTTCTGCGATGATTTTCCACGCTTTTTTTCATTATGACTAACACAGAATTATCTTCGCCGTCATTTCGCATAGCCAACCCCGAATTTCGTCAAACAATACTGCGGCATATTGAGCGACAAGAATTTATGAAGCATATAGGCTGCAGGCTTACAATTATCGAAGCGGGCTACGTAGAGGCCGAAATTAAAATCGAGCAATTACATGAACAGCAAATAGGCTTGGTTCATGGTGGAGCAACGGCAACTATTGCCGATATTGCGGCCGGTTTTGCCGGATTTACGCTTTGCGCTCCCGATGAGCATACTGTTACAGCCGAAATTAAAGTGAGCTATTTTACGCCTGCAAAAGGCGGTATTTTACGAGCCATAGGGCGCGTAGTCAAGCCCGGGCGTTCATTGCATTTTTGTGAAGCGGACGTAATAAATGTTCAGCCGGACGGTTCACAAAAACTCGTAGCGCGTGCCACGTCTGTTATGGCGGTAATTCGCCCGAACAGCAACGGTGCTTAGAGGTTGCATTACTAAAAGCAGGCAGTAGTGCACAGGGCGGCGGCTGTCAGGCTTTGCCTTGGAACCGGCAATGCGCTAATCAAGTCTGTATTAATCGCGTAGCAAAGAGCGGTAAAGTTCGGAATAATATCGCCCGGAGGCAGACCAAGAATAATCGCCGTTCATACCGTTTTGCTGCACGGCTTCCCATTGCTCACGCTCATGGAACGTATGCAACGCACGTCGTACGGCAACAAGCATTGCATCTGCGGCAAACTCTTGGAATACGAAGCCGTTACCTTCTTTTGTTTCGGGATTGAAATCGCTTACCGTATCTGCAAGCCCGCCTGTTGCACGAACTATTGGAACTGTTCCATAAACAAACGAGTAGAGTTGATTCAGGCCGCAAGGCTCAAAAAGCGAGGGCATTAAAAACATATCCGCACTTGCTTCAATCAGATGTGCAAGCTCGTCGTCGAAACCGATTTTAACGCCTACTTTTGTCGGGAAACGCTCTTTGAGTTCACTAACGGCATCTTGCAACTCGGGATCGCCTTCGCCAAGAATAATCAACTGCACATTTTCGGCAAAAAGTTCATCGGCCGCTTCAAGCAAAAGTCGAACGCCTTTTTGTTCGGAAAAGCGCGAAATCATTCCAATAAGCGGCGTAGTATATTGAACGGGGAGCCCTACTCTATTCAATAACCGCTCTTTGTTCAAGAACTTATCGTTTACCGAGGTTCTGTCGTAATTTCTTGCCAAATAAGAGTCGTTTTTAGGATTCCAAACATAATTATCGACTCCGTGAATTATGCCGGACAATTCCCCGTGTCTCGAAGCAATGACGTTATTTATGCCATCGCTGTATGCCGCACCACTCATTATATCGGCAGCATACGATGGACTGACCGTAGTAACGCAGTCGGAATACATTGTGCCGGCTTTTGCAAAATTCAAATTTCCGTTATGCAATACAGAATCGCGTACATCTGCGGGCAGTCCGGTTTTATCAAAACTTTCGGATGCAAAACTGCCGAGATTATTAAAATTATGAATAGTATAGACAATTTTGGCACGTTTGAACTCTTGCGGATAGATAGTGCGAATAAGTGCCGGAATTAGTCCTGTTTGCCAATCGTTGCAGTGAATAATATCGGGGAACCAACCGAGAACAAGGCAAGTTTGTAATACGGTTTTATTAAAGAAAATAAAACGCTCGTCATTGTCGGGATAATTTATTCCGGTAAGAGGATCAGCATAAAACCCTTTTTTTGCGTCAAAATAATTAACATTTGTGGTAATATATGCCTGTACCTTTTGGCGCGGATTATTCATTGAGGAGGATTTTACCGTAGCCGGCCACGAATTTTCGCCTATGGGAATAGGTATTTCGCGCAGACGGTTTATTTCGTGAATCTTATTTTTGCGTTCGCTGATAGAGCCGTATTTCGGTATCATAACGCGAATATCATGCCCGAACTCGCGTATAGCAAGCGGTAATGAATAAGAAACATCGGCCAATCCGCCGGTTTTTGCAAAAGGGTACGCTTCGCTCGAAACGAATAAAATACTTAAAGGTCTAGCCATGTAGTCGCGTCTCGTTGTTTCGACTTCAAGAATTAGCAGATTTTCTGCAAAAATACGAAAAAAAACGCTTATTCTTGCGATTGGCCGGCCGATAGGTCAGATTAGATAGGAAGCGGTGGTTTGCAAGTAACTATATGCAATATCCGGCATAGCGGAATGTATCGGAAACAGATTGCCCGAACCGTTACGCCCGGCCGCTGAATTCAAGGTGAAATCGCAGGTGCATAAATTACGGCTATGCGTCGGGCAAACGTATTTTATTCTCGCGGCGCAGTGCATTGATTTCCTCGAGTGTCAATGTCAGATAATTGTGCGATTCTTCCAAAAACAGAGTAACCACGTCCTTGAAAATATCTATTTTCATCATTCTCCCCCGTCCCGAAGCCGTTTCTACGGTAGAATCGAGCGGCGGATAATTTTTCAGAGCTGTAACATAATTATCTATTTCATAGAGCAAACAACATTTCAGCCGTCCGCACATTCCGCTTAATTTGCTCATATTGCCGGGTAATAATTGGGCTTTGGCATGGTCAAGCGTAATTTGTCCGAATTCGGTAAGAAACGACGTGCAACAAAGTTCTAATCCGCACGGGCCAATGCCGCCCAATCGTTTCGCTTCCTCGCGTGCCGGAATTTGCCGTAGTTCAATGCGGGTTTTATATAAGCGCACAAGTTCCTTAACCAACTCACGGAAGTCGACACGCTGCGGCGAAGTGAAGAAAATCGTCAGGCGCGAACGGTCAAACTGCCATTCGGCATCAACTATTTTCATATCGAGCCCGTACTGCTTTGCGGCAAGGCGCGTATGCGTGGTAATTTCGATTTCGGCACGGCGGTTCTCGTTCAGCCGCTCAATATCGTCGGCAGTCGCTACGCGAAGTATGTCGCGGTCGGGCAGTTCGCCTTTGTAACGCTTCCCTGCAATATCTTCGGCAATACACCCCACCGCACAGATTCGCCCCGCATCTATCCCCGTTTCAGCTTGAATCACAACTATATCACCCAAAGCAGCCGGAACGTAATTACGATTGCGTATCAATATCTTACGCCCTCCCTTAAAGGCCGTTTCAGCCAAGATATTATTCTCGGGTTTGAAAAATTCGGGCTGGCGTTCGACGGATGCCGGTTTATTTTCGCATGAATTGCAATTGCCGTTGCAGTAGCCTGTTTCGCAAGAGTCACAATTCGATTTTCGGTTTAGAATCGTTCGCGACACGGATACTATGGCCGCCGACGGTAGCCCGTCATGATGCGGCAAAGAAATTTGAGAAAGTGAAACCACTTGTTCGTTTTTCATATAAACGGCAGTTATCGCCAAAATAAATAAAGATTTCTTGCTTGATATTGCATTTTTTTCAAAGCGATATTTCGGCAAATCACAACCTACCGATTTCCTTGCGGCAACATATATCGGCAACGCAACAAAACAGTAAGCAAAATCAATCGCCGGTCTACGTTGCGCCGCACCGCTTCCGCAGCTTCTTCGACGGCAATTGCCATATCGCCAAACGGTGCATCGGGAAATGCGGCTGCAAATCTCTCGATACTTTGCCGCTGGTCAACGTTCGTAATCACGGCCGCCGCGCCCGCAACCGACATTTCGTAGGCATCGCGCAGCCAAAGCAATAGCAGAGCAAGCATAATTTCCATGCGTGTGCGGTCTTTTTCGCCTGACAATGTCTCCACGTGATGCAGTAGTGCGGAGCGATATTCCGACCGCTTCAATGCAGCACGAAGCGCGTCTATTATATCATGCCGCGAGCGGCGCATATCCTCATTCAGGAAATCACAAGCACGAGAATAGCTCCCTTGCCCGAAAGCCGCCATCAAACGCGCATCTTCCAACGCAACGCCGCGCCGAGCAACGAGAGCAGCGGCAATTTCATCGTCGGGCAGTACGGGAAAATATAATTGCTGGCACCGCGAAAGTATTGTTTGCGGCAGTTGTTCGCGGCGCGAAGTTGTCAGAATTAACGTTATATTACTGTGCGGCTCTTCCAATGTTTTCAAGAAAGCATTGGCGGCCTCGTCGGTCATTTGGTCGGCTTCCGAGATTATCACGACGCGCATGCCGCTTTGCACCGCACTCATCGTAACGTTCTTCTTTATATCGCGAATAGAAGCAATTTTAATTTGCGCCGCATTAGGTATGTCAATATCGTGATAATGGTCCGAGGCCTTCAGTTCCATTTGCTCGCGAATAATTTTTATTTGGTCATCGGACAGCCGGAAAAGCGGCGATTCGTCGCGGTCGGCCGGAGCGGATTTGCCGGCCGGCAACGAAAATATAAAACGGATATTAGGATGCTCGAATTTATCCGCCTGATGGCATGATTTACACTCATCGCATGCCTCAAGAAGGCCGTCCTTATCGCGACGCGGCACAAGACAATTCATCATTTTGGCGAGCTCTAATGCGACAGCGTCCTTTCCTGCTCCGGCAGTACCCCAAAAGCAATATCCGTGCGCAACGCGCCCGTCGGCGGCAGCATGGCGCAACGACGATATAATGCGCGACTGACCAATAATGTTAGACCAAGCCATAAAATCAGAAAAAAATAAGTCGCGATGATACGTACCGCTAAATTGCCTGCTTACGCTTTCAGATTGATTTTTTTATGTGAAAAAATGCAACACGGCGTTTATGGTCTTCGAAGGCAGCATATTGTAAAAATAAAATCACGATAAAAAATACGTCCGGAAAAACAGATAAACATTAAATATTTTCAGCATAGAATCATTCAAATAAAATTTTTTGATTTATACGTCTTTTTTTAATATTTTTTTACATTCAGATGCGATTAATAAAATCCACACTTATAACGTCGCCGTCAGACGATAT
>JADZAA010000100.1 GCA_020852855.1 Bacteroidota bacterium | reverse complement strand
GCGGCTCGCCGTACAGCGCGTTCATAGTCAGCCCTGACGGTCGGCTGTATTTGGGTATGCAAGACGGTGGCTTATACCGCAGCACGGAGCGTTTCCCTCCCGTTGGCGTTTCAGAGCAGCCCGCTATACCCGATGATGCTTCGTTACAGATTATTCCGAACCCTGCGGGGAGGAGAGTTTCCGGGTTGTGTATTCGGGTGGCGGTACGGTTACGGTGCGCGATGTCTTAGGACGTGTGGTGCTTTCCGGTGTAGCGGGCGATATGTTCTCTACCGCCGGGCTTGCAGCAGGTGCGTATAGCGTGGAGGTATATCCCGATAACAAGAGCAAACGACTTTCGGCTATTATGATGCTACGGCGGTAGATGCTATACTTCCGAAAGATTAAATTCGGTCATCAACTTACATACTCTTCATTTCCATTCAACCAAATAATTAAACCCAAATTTCAGCCTAATCATATTTTTGATTTATGGCTATGCTTAATTTGTCACTTCCATTCTTTTGACGAATAGGCGATTTTTTCGCAAAGAATAAACTCCATAGGAATAAGTGTCGTAAGCCCTTGTTACCGACAATAGATTTGCGCCCGCAGTCAAGTATTTCAGTAATAATTCGTCATAGAGGTTTAACTAAAAATAGTTTTACCAACTGATATAAGTTTTATGGCAGCAGTTTTTTCTACTATGCCTCCTCTCGGCAGTTATGCACCGGATTTTAATCTGCCCGATACAATATCCGGTAATATGTTTTCTCTTGCGGAAATTCGCGGAAAATCGGCTACGATGATAATATTTATATGCAATCATTGTCCATTTGTTAAACACATAGCCACAGCATTAGCCGAATTAGCGCGCGATTATGCCAATACAGATATTGGTATTGTAGCCATATCGCCCAATGATGCCGATACATATCCCGAAGATTCACCAGATAATATGAAATTATTTGCAAAAGAAAACGATTTTATATTTCCATATTTATACGATGAGACTCAAGAAACAGCACGGGCTTACGGTGCAGCTTGTACTCCCGATATTTTTATCTATGATGCCGATATGCGTTTAGCCTACCGCGGTCAATTTGATGATTCGCGACCAACTAACGGACAACCCGTTACAGGTGCTGATGTGCGTAATGCTCTCGACGCATTATTAGCCGGACAAAGTATTACTAAAAATCAAATTCCTTCAATTGGATGCAGCATTAAGTGGAAGGGAAAAAAATGAAACGTACTTTATTTTCAGCATTTACGATATTCTGTTTCATTTCTGTATTTGAGGTGTTTTCGCAGGCACCGGGCGTTTCGTTTCAATATGCATATCCATATAAAGACGGCATACCTATTCAAAATTACCGGAACAGACGCGCTGCTGTGCTTGCTTCACTCGACGAACACTCGGCAGTCGTATCTTTTGCGGCTGATGTGCGCAACCGGCAAAATGACGTTGATTATGAGTACAGACAAAGCAGTAATTTCTGGTATTTAACAGGAATGCCCGACCCTAAAAGTGCATTATTGTTAATTCCGGGCGGTATGGAAATAGACGGACGGCAAATACACGAAATTCTGTTTGTTCAGCCACGCCGTATAGAAAGCGAAATTTGGACAGGCGTTAAAATGGGGCCGGAGGAAGCACAGAGAATTTTAGGCATAGAACTTTGTTTGGAATACAATCGCCTGAACGAAATACTAGAAAAAGTGCTGAAAGGGCGCGACACTCTTTGGCTGACGGGTTTACCGACAGCAACCGTAACTCCGCCTTTTGCACCGAAGCCGATATTTATTGAAACGGAACTAAAAAATAAATTACACGAAATATATCCTGAATTATATATTAAAACATCATTGCCGAAACTTGCGGCCCTGCGCGAGATAAAAGATGCGGACGAGTTGCGCCTGATGCGCAAAGCAATAGCGATAAGCATAGAAGGGCATTTGGGCGCGATGCGGGCTGCAAAACCGGGTATGTTTGAGTATGAAATAGAAGCCGAAATGGAATATGGCTTCAAGCGCGGAGGCGCGGAAGATGTAGGCTATCCTTCAATTGTAGGAACAAATTACAATGCTTGTATTTTGCATTATATTTCTAATAGAAAACAAACACAAGCGGGCGATTTGATATTGGCCGACTGCGGCGCGGAATATCAAAATTATACGGCTGATATTACTCGAACTTTTCCGATTAGCGGTAAGTATTCAAAAGAACAAAGAAAAATTTACGATATTGTATTGGAAGCGCAAAATGCAGGTATTGCCGCTTGTCGCGCTGGTAATAATTTCGGCGAGCCGCATAAAAAAGCGCACGCAATTATAGAAAAACGCTTATTGGAATTAGGCATTATTAAAAAATCCGAACAAACGGGATGGTATTTTATGCACGGAACATCGCATTATCTCGGCCTCGACGTGCATGATGCGGGTACGCGAGGCACACTTAAAGCGGGTTCTGTTATTACGGTTGAACCGGGTATTTACATTCCGTCCGGCAGTCCTTGCGATAAAAAATGGTGGAATATCGGCGTGCGAATAGAGGACGATATTCTGATAACCTACGGCGAGCCGGAAAATCTTTCGAGCAAGCTGCCGCGCACAGCCGACGAAATCGAAAGGATTATGGCAAAAAAAACAGCAGACTAATAGCGAACGGCGTATTTAACAATCGGCGAATCTTTCGGGCGGAACATTCGAGCAAATAATTCAAGCAATAAATTTTTCTCGGCCTCACCTACGGTGCAGGCGACGTTTTTTCATCAAAAAATATTCGATTTTTCAATTATGATAACGCAATACATAGTTCCGAAAGACCAATTGCATCAGCTGCTTCGCGCAGTCGGAGTTTTGCAGCCAACCGATGAAATTCTTTTGGTGAACAATACGCAGTTGCAGGACAGCAACGAACAATTCGTAACCGTAATGGTGGAGGATTCTTCGTCGAAAAAGACGATTGACAAACAACTGCCCGAACTAACAGCCAAAGAACTCGGCACGACTTTGGAGCGTTTAGCGGTTATGGCGCAATTTATTCACGCAGAGTACGAAACTCTTCGCACAAAATTTATGGCTACCAAAGACGAATTTGAATCGCGGCAGGCTAATCCGGGCGTAACCGAAGACGGTATTCCAAAGCATATAGAACAAACTATTGACACTTTGCTGAAAGATTTGCTGAAATAATCCATTCAACACATTTACACACGCATACGACGCATGAACTATTCAATAGAACAAACCGACGCAGAGCTAATAGGAACGACTGCCGCAATTCGCTATCATTTGCATTTTGGCCGTGCCGCGCAGCACCTTGTCGAAATACAAATGGAAATTGACAATACAGCGGCTGAAATTACATTAACAACGCCGTCATGGATGCCGGGCAGCTATAAAATACGCGATATGTCGTCGAACCAAGGCAATTTCACCGTTACCGACGATGAAGGCAAATCTCTGAAATTCCAATGGCTTTCGAAGAACAGCGTAAGAATTGAAGCAAACGGAAAAAATATTAGGGTAAATTATCTTTATTATGCCAATGAGCGCGGCGTTCGCACCTCGCACGTTAATCGTTTTCACGCTTTTATTGTGCCGACTGCCTGCTTTATGTATGTGGAAGGGCGACAATATGAAGTTCATCACGTGGCACTGCATCATAATCGCACAGAATGGAAAACCGCCACATCATCGCTTTCACCTGTAAAATACGACTTTGAAAACGACGAGCTAATCGTATTGGGCGCACTTAATTACGATATTTTAGCCGATTCGCCGATTGAAATCGGCAATCATTCAACAGCAACTTTCACCGTAGGCAGTGCCTTACACGAGGTTGCTCTAATTGCCGATAAAAAATACGATATAAATTGGCTTGCAGGTCTGTTAAGACAAATCGTTGTAACCGAGCGTAAATTTTGGGGCGAATTGCCTTATGACCGCTATGTTTTTATGTTGCTTGTGGGCGATGGTCAGCGCGGCGGACTCGAACATGCCCGATGCAATGTAAGCGCGGTGGAACCGCAGGCATTTTCCGATTACTCTGCCGCACAAGATATGGTTACGCTGCTTGCGCACGAATACTTTCATACTTGGAATATTAAGCGAATACGCCCCGTTGAACTCGGCCCGTTCAATTATTCTTCCGAAAATTATACGCAGGCTTTGTGGCTGGCCGAAGGCATTACGTCCTATTACGACCGATTACTTGCGTATCGCAGCGGCTTTTTAAGTCGCGAAGAATATCTCGGCTCTTTGTCGGCCAATAGCTTGGAAAGGCTCGACCGCGTTCCCGGACGCTTTGCAATGTCTGTTCGCGACAGCAGTTTTTTGGCTTGGACTAAACTCTACTCGTTAAGTCCGGACATGAACAATCGCTTTCCGTCTTATTATTTGAAAGGCGGTATAGCGGCCTTGCTTTTAGATATGCACATAATTGCGGAAACCAAAGGCGCAAAACGCTTGGACGACGGAATGAGGGCATTATGGGCAGCGTACAAAAAGCAACCGGAGCGCGGTTTTACAGAAACCGAAGTTTTGGATATTTTCGAAGAGGCAACGGCAGTGAAATGCGGTGAATTGTTTATGTCATGGCTCGACTCAAGCGATGAATTGCCGTATAATAAGGTTATGAATCGCTTAGGGTTGCAATACCTGCCCAAAGAAATTTCCGATATTGCCGAAACAGTTTATACGGAAAATACGGATTTAAGTTTTCCGCCGGCCGCAAGTGCGTTATTCGTAGGGATTTCGCTGAAAGAAGAAGCGGGACGTTTGCTTGTACGCGAGATTGAAGACGGCGCACCGGCCGCGCAAGCCGGTATCGGAATAGACGACGAAATAGTATTCGTAAACGGATTCCGCGTTCAAACGTCAAGGTCGTTCATAGACGCATTGCAACAAACAGGCGCGGGAGTGCCGGCACAAATTACAGGCTCATGCGACGGCAAAGCATACTCTGCGGCCATTACGCCAAGATCTGCCGCTGCCAACGAAATTAGAGTTATGCCCGGCGCAACTCCCGAATGCCGTGCATTGCTCGAAATATGGCTGGCGCGATAAACACCCGCCGCCTAAAAATTCAAACGTGTTTTATTCGTTAATCTGTCAAAAATTCTTTATTTACGCGCAGTTTCGGTGCGATTCGCCTCCGCCAACAGAAGTGTCATGAAATTTTATCGAATATCGCTTGCATTGCCGATTATCCTGACCTTATCTCTCGTAATAGAGGGCTGCAAGTCTTACGATAATTTCACCACATTCTTCAACACCTACTATAATGCCAAGCGCATAATGAAGGAAAGTGAGGAAGAATTTGAATATACCGACCTGAAACGCCGCGACAAACCCCGCGTAATTGTGCCGGCCGACAGCGGCTCGATGTTTGGCGTAAAGCCGCAAACGGGCATTGCGCCGCCATATTTACGTGAATACATAATTGACCAGCAAAAGCTGCAGCCCGTTCAAGCCAAATTAGATTCGATTTTCGATAAAGGCTCGAAAATAATACGCCTGCATCCGCGCTCGAATTACATAGAAGGTTCGCTTTTTCTGATGGCAAAAGCCTTTTTCTATAAAAGCGAATGGGTGCCGGTCGAGATAAAATGCAGCGAATTGGTAGATAAATATCCCGACGGCGAGTATTTCGTCGACGCTCATCTGCTTGCTGCAAAAGCATATCTGATAGAACGAAAATATCAACTCGGCAAACTTTGGCTGTCGCGTACAATAGACGTGGCATGGCATTTCCACCGTTACGATATTCTGTCGGAAGCGTTCAAAATTTCGGCCGAACAAGCATTGTTCGAAAACGACATTCCGGGTGCATTGCGTCCGTATCGCCAAGCAATTGCACAGTCGGACGACGGCGAACAACGCGCCAAATGGCAGCTGGAAGTTGCCTCTCTGTTATATCGCCTCAGCCGGTTCGACGAGGCCGAGCGCGAATTTGCCGTTACTCTCGACTATTCGCCCGATTTATTAACCGAATTCGAGGCAAATCTTTACCGCGCCTCGAGTTTGATATATATGCGCCAATTCGACAAAGCCAAGCCTATACTCGACGATTTGGCCGACAATAAAAATTATGCCGATTGGCTGGGAAACGTGCACGCCGAACGAATGAGAATAGCACGATTGGCCGACAGTGCAACGGAACTTGCCGGCTTGGAAAAAGCCGCCGATAAATTTTCGGGCAATACAGCCATTGCAGCGCACTTTTTCGAGCGCGGAACAGATGCCTATAAAAAATTCGACTACACTCGCGCAAAAGGATATTTTCTGCGCGCAAAACAATCGCGCTCGCCCGTTTCGGAAGCGGCAAATAATTATTTCATTCTGCTTGGCGACCTCGAAAACAGAAGCAAACAAGTGGCGCAACTGCGTGATGCTATTGCCGGAAGCGGTACGGCGGCGGACACTTTGCGCGGCGAAGCAGCTAAGGCAACTTTCGCGCTGGCACGTGTTTATCAACAACTCGGCAAAGCCGATTCTGCGAATTTACTGTACAGGCAAGCGGCAGACAGTTGCCCCGCAAGCAATCCAGACAAAGCAAAGTATCTATACGTAACAGCCTTGATACTCGACTCGTTGCACATTGACGAACCGTCTGTGGAAGCCGATTCCGTAATGGAAATTATTGCTCTGAATTTCCCCAAAACCGAGTACGGCGGCGTTGCGCAAAAAAGATTGGGATTTGTGCGCGAAGTGGAAATTGACTCCGCCTCTGCTTTATTCGAATCGGGTTCGCGCTTCCGTAAAACAGGCGAAAATTATCTTGCTGCAAGGCAGTTTCTGCGCCTTACGGATAAATATCCCGAACATAGTTTCGCGGCAAAATCTCTGTACACGGTCGGCTGGATTTACGAAAGAAAATTGCATAACAACGACTCGGCAATGATTTTCTACGAGCGCGTTCTGAAAGAATATCCGCAAACCGAATATGCACGGGATTTGATGATGTCGGTAGGATTCGCACGGTCGCTGAAAGAAGCAAAACTACGCCCCGTTGATTCGGTTACATTAAAAAATCAGCAGCCTGAACCGCAAGATTCGTCTGTTCAAACAACCAGGCTGACAGTTCGGCCGCAACCTCAACCGCGCGACAGCGTTCGCAACAGATTCGACGAGCCGCCCAACGAAATCATTAAACAGAACGGGTTTAACTTTCCGAATTTGCCGAAAGACCTGAAATCTTTAACGCCCGACGTAAAAATCAATTTGCCATTCGATGCAAAATTGCCCGATATAGAATTGCCGGATTTCAAGCCTAACTCGAATGATACAATGAAAGTAAAGAAACCGTAGCCGCAGATTAGAGAATCACTTGAAAACAAAATCAGACTCCGCGATTATTTCCGCCGCACGAATGCAACCCGCCGTTTATGCACAAAAAACGGTGCTGGCTAATGGTCTGCGCATTGTAAGCGAATATGTTCCGACCGTAGCCTCTTTTGCTTTGGGAGCATGGGTTAATGCAGGCTCGCGCGATGAAACGGACGCGCTTGCAGGAACGGCTCATTTTATAGAGCATTTGATTTTCCGGCGCAGCCGGCGGCACTCTGCACGTGCAATAGCCGCCGCATTTGAAGATATAGGTGCATACACAAACGCTTTCACTACCAAAGAGCATACTTGCTTTTATGCGCGTGCGCTTGGCAAGCATTTCCGCAAATGCGCCGCGCTTCTCGGCGAAATAGTTTCGCAGCCCGCCTTTCATCCTGCCGACATCGAGAAAGAGCGCAACGTAATTATCGAAGAAATAAAAGGATACGACGACGAGCCGGAAGAACGGATTTTCGATGAAGCCGAGAGCAAACTTTTTGCAGGAAATTCGCTGGCACATCCTATCGCGGGCAGTGCCGAATCGGTTTCCGCACTATCGGCCGAAGATATAGTCGCTTTTTATCGCTCATACTATCGTCCCGAGAATATTGTAATAGCCGTTGCGGGCAACATATCGCATGATGAAGCGGTTGCGGCCGCAGAGGCGTATTTTAAGTTTGATGCGACGGCAAACGCAGCAAAGGCACAGCGCACGCCGATTGCAAATATTCCGGGCGGACGTGTAACGGAGCCCAAACAATTCCAACAGTCGCATATCGTAACAGCGGCACGGCTTGAAGGCGCGGACTCGCCCGACCGTTTCGCTTATTCCGTATTAAATGCCGCATTCGGCGACGGAATGAGCTCGCGACTTTATCAGCGGCTGCGCGAACGCTCCGCCCTTGCTTATACCGTATATTCCACAGTACAGTTAATGTCCGATTGCGGTCTGCTTGCCGTCTATGCCGGCGTAGATGCCCGCAACACGGACAAAGCATTGCGTTGCATTGCCGAAGAAACCGATAAATTGCGCGATACTGCAATGAACCGCAAAGAAATTGCCCGTGCAAAGGAACAAGTTAAAACCGGTATCGTAATGGGCTTGGAAGATATGTCGTCGCGTATGAACTACCTTGCCAAAAGCGAAATTGAAGAAGGCGGTTTCGAACCGGCAGAAATCGCATTGGAAAAAATTGATGCAGTAGAAGCAAGCGATATTCTGCGTATAGCCCAAACACGCATTGTACCCGAAACTATATTGGAATTAGTATTCCGTTCGCACGGAAATAACGGCTACGCAATATAGACAGCCGGTGGTGCCGCCCTTTTTTTTATCTCAACTTGTCCGATAGTTTCTTACAGCCGTAATTTGAAGAAATTAAACTGCTTCCGCAAACTTTACACATTCTGCTTTGCGTCTTTACGGCAAAAAATTCTATACCGAAAAGGCACAATATGCGCAAAGTGCCGATTTCGGGGCATAATTCGGAAATTTGAAACAACTTCTTTATCATAATTTGTCATGACACAACGCGAAACCTATAAGTTTATCGAAAAACTTCTTTCCGCGCCTTTCGGCGACCAGATGGAAATGCTTCGCGCATTGGTACATTTCCTTGTGGAGCATAAAGATTTTGCCGTTACGGGCGGCAGAATTTGGGAATTGCACCCTGCCGAAGACGCTTATGTACTGAAATATCAATACGGCGACGTAGAGCCTATTCCTGATAATTACACCGTATCCGTAGACTCGCAACCATCGTTTCGCGATCTTGCTCAAAAACGCGCCGTAATGCGCCACGAAACCGACGCATTGTTACGCGAAAAGGGCATTGCGCTATATTCGGCAGCCGGCGCAGGCGAGCGCGTAAAGCGCGACAATGGTACGCTTTACCGCTATGTATTGGCTTTCAATACTCATACGCCCAATCAACGTTTCTTCGATATTTTGGCGGCGGCAAGCGGTGCGGCTACGGCTGCTTTGCGCGATTTCAACTCGCGCATTGACCGAAAAAAACTGCTGCGCGACCTCGACCAAGCGCATCATATTCAGCAAAGTTTGCTGCCCGAACATACTACGCGCTTTCAAGATTATCATATTTTCGGCATTTCCATACCCGACAGCGTTGTGGGCGGCGACTATTTCGACTATTTATTGCCCGGCGACGACGACCCAGACCGTCTTGACATAGTTATCAGCGATGCCGCCAGCAAAGGTTTGCCCGCCGCAATACAAGCATTGTTCGTATCGGGAGCAATTCGTATGGGCGTGGGATTTGAAACTAAAATATCGCCTCTGCTTTCACGATTAAACTCGCTGCTGTACGAAACATTCCCCGACGAAAGATTCGTATCGCTGTTCTATTGCGAAATAATGCGCTCGGCAAACGGACTTATTTTATATGCAAATGCCGGACATTGCTCGCCCTTGCATTATTCCGCCGCTTCGGGAACATGGGCGCGTCTGGGACCGACGGGCGGAATACTCGGCGTTCTTCCCGAACAGAAATTCCGCATAGAAAATATCAATATGATGCCCGGCGACATATTGATTATGTTTACCGACGGCGTAGTAGAGGCGCAGAACGCGCAAGGCGAACTGTTCGGCGAGGAGCGAATAGCCGAATTACTTGCAAAATACGCGGCCGAAGATGCCAAATCCATAGCCTTGCAGATTTTAGAACATACGCAATCATTTCAGCGCGGCGCGGCATACGCCGACGATGCAACGCTTGTGGTAATAAAACGCGATGCCGCAGTATAAATCTCACGCCTCCTGCATTTGCTCCTGTTTTCGAGGCAAATCAAAGCGGCAAAGCGCTTTTGCTCCTATTTTTTACACTAAATTCTCTTTGTACAACGCAGTTTCGTATTTTTGCGTTCTACAAATCAATATTACTTCATTTCTTTAAGGAAAAGACATGTCGGCAACAGCCCAAAAAGTGCGCGAAATCATTGTGAATAAACTTGGCGTTGAAGAATCGCAAATAACCGATACCGCTTCGTTTACCAACGATCTCGGCGCTGATTCGCTTGATACCGTAGAATTGATTATGGAATTCGAGCGTGCTTTTAATCTGACAATCGAAGACTCGGATGCCGAAAAAATACAGACCGTCGGCGACGCCGTTTCATATATCGAATCTCGCGCCTGATATAAATGCGCGTTCAAAATCGGCACTTTCCGGCGGCAGAACATACGATTCTGCCGCCTGCTTAGTACTGTATGATGATTATCAACTACAAATAATTCTATGGCCCGATACGATTTTCCGCGCATCGTCGTTACCGGTTTGGGTGCAATAGTTCCAATCGGCAATAATCTGACCGAATTTTGGGACGGCATGATGCAAGCACGAACCGGCGGCGGACCCATCACGCGCTTCGATGCGTCTTCGTTCGACACGACATTCGCCTGCGAAGTGAAAAACTACGACCCGTTGCTGCATATCAGCCGCAAGGAAACGCAACGTATGGACTTATTCACGCAGTTCGCTATGTCGGCCTCGGAAATGGCTGTGGCCGATTCGGGCATTGACTTTGAGCGCACCGACCGCAACCGAATCGGCGTTATTATCGGCTCCGGCATAGGCGGAATGTGGACGCATTATCATCAGCAAAACAATCTTATTGCACGAAACGGCATCCCCGACCGCATATCCCCTTTCTTTGTTCCGATGATTATTTCCGATATTGCAGCCGGACACGCTGCTATTCGCTGGGGATTGAAAGGGCCGAATTACGCTACCGTATCTGCCTGCGCCACAAGCTCGCACGCTATAGCCGACGCAATTATGCTGCTGCAACGCGGCGATGCCGACGCTATGCTTGTGGGCGGAAGCGAATCCGTGATAAATCCCATGGGTATAGGCGGTTTTAATGCAATGAAGGCTCTCTCGCGGCGCAATGACTCGCCCGAAACTGCAAGCCGACCTTTCGATGCAGAACGCGACGGCTTCGTAATGGGCGAAGGCTCCGGTATGCTGTTGCTCGAAACTTATGAACACGCCATAAAACGCGGCGCAACTAAAATTTATGCCGAAGCTGCCGGATTCGGACTAACCGACGACGCATATCATATTACGCAACCCGCCGAAGGCGGCGAAGGTGCCGTGCGCTCTATGCGTTTGGCTATCGAAGACGCAAAACTTCTGCCGCAAGACATCGGCTACATCAATGCGCACGGAACATCTACGCCGTTCAACGATAAAAATGAATCGGCGGCTATTAAAACGGTGTTCGGCGAACACGCCTATAAACTTGCCGTAAGCTCTACAAAATCAATGACCGGACACTTGCTCGGCGCGGCCGGCGCGGTAGAGGCAATAGCCTCGGTGATGGCAATTGTAAATTCCACATTGCCGCCAACAATAAATTACGCAACACCCGACCCCGACTGCGATTTGTTCTATGTGCCAAACACGCCCGTAAAACGCGAAATAAGTGCCGTTCTGAGCAATACATTCGGTTTCGGCGGACATAATGCCACTATTTGCTTTAAAAAATTCGAAGAATAATTTGGTTTTTTATGTATCCTTGAATAAATTTTTCGGCCGGCACATAAACGGCTAAGTATGAATTTGAAAACAGCCCGTTGATTGATTATTGTGATATATCCAAACACAAATTTAATCGGTTACGGGCTGTGTTATTTTACAACCCGGAAAATATAAATCAAAATAAACGGCAGAATATTATTTGTGCCGTTTAGCACAAATTACCGGTAGGAACAACATATCGTCAGAAAAAATAAAAGGCAACAAAAATGCAATTTTACAAAATACTTGAACAGCAACTCAAAAAAGAACCTAACTACGTTACGGATAACAGAGAACTAAAAAAATGGGTGGTGCTGAACAAAGCACAGAATTTTGACGAAGAATTAATTGCTTTGTTGCTTGATAATGCCGAATTGAAAGAAAAGTTTTTTGTAAATGTTAAAGGAACATTGGTTTTTAAGCAAAACTTGTTTGCGCAGTTTCTGGAAGGCGGATTCAACAGTCAAGTGCAACAGAGTGAAAAAATGTTGAGAATACTTGACTTGGCGTGATAACATTCAGCACCTTTCGAGGTCTGTTGTTTAATCGTCTCATTACCTCATCTATTTCCTCCTGTTTTACGTTGTCTAATTGTTGCTCCTTCGGAAAATACTGACGTATCAGACCATTGGTATTTTCATTCGTTCCACGCTCCCATC
>JADZAA010000099.1 GCA_020852855.1 Bacteroidota bacterium | reverse complement strand
GGGAAAATACAATCGGTAATATCTAAAGCAAGAGGATTTTTAAATTTCGAGCGATTTAGAATTAACGCCCTATTCTACTTCGGAAAACTTAACTTTGCTCCATTAAAATTTTAGTAATGCCATTTTTTTAAATATTTTACCAAACGTGCATAGCAATTATGCAATTTGCAGTGCAGATTAAAACAAGCAACTACGATGCTGTTAAGCGTTGTTTTCTCTATAAGTTGCATTAAATTTCGAGCAAAATATATTCGTTTTTGGAACTTATGCGTACTTTGCTTAGTTTAAGAAGCAATTACCGTTCGTCGCATATTCTTCCAACAAATGGAAACAACAAACTGAAAAATGAATATTTGTTCCCTTCGACGGGTTTGGTGGCAGATACCAGGAATAGTTTTTGCGGCTTGTTCGGCTGCGCGGTTACGATGCGAGATGTTTGGGGCGGGTGATTCTGTACGGCATAGCAGACGATACGTTCTCTACCGCAGGACTTGCGGCGGGTGCGTATAGAGTGGAAATTTATCCCGATAACAAGAGCAAACGACTTTCCGGATTGATAGTTGTGAACAAATAAAGAAATGAATAAACCATGAAAACAGTTGCACTCGTTGCCATGCTGTTTTTCCTGCAAGCCGGTCTCGGCGAGTGGTATCGAGAATATGATTTGTCAGCAACTTCATGATAGTTTCTATAAATCTGTTGAAACAAAATCTCTGTAAAACTAACAGTTAACGCAAGAAAAAGCGTAGTTTCGGATAAGATTTGCTAAGTTTTTACTGTTCAAACAAGAATAATTTCATGCGTTTCGCTATTAATGGCAGTTTTTTTACCGCGGCCTTCTCAATCATATCTGCTTTAATATTTTCGGCTTGTAATACGGAACTGTCACCTGCACCATCTGCAAAAGAATATCGGGCACAAGATTTTCTATTGCCGTCGCGCTTGGGTGTTCAAACAACATTTCGCATTATGCATATAATAGCGGATTCAAACGGCGTTCGTGATACATCTTTTCCAGGTTACGTCAGTTATATCGTAGCAGATACGGCATATAAATTTACCCCAAGAATAAAGGCAATACTTCTTTTGGTCAGAGAAAGTGATACCAACGGAGTTAAATTTGCTGACGACAGTTTATTTGTTTTCAGCGGAGGCGGTGAAATTCGCCTTTCCACATATTACACGGACTCGGTAGGACGACGCTTGATAGCCGAGCCTATACGCGACGGTGCAACGTTCAAACGCACAGACGACTCGCTACCGTCGAGCATAGTAACAATTCAGTCTGCACAATATCAGCTTGCCACCAATTTGCGAATATTTTCTACGGTAAAAACAACAAGGCGATTTACTTCGGAAATTGACAACATCCGTCGTGAATTAATATTCGAAAATTATCTTGCACCGGGGCATTTTTTGGTGAAGCAAGTTTCGACTGACACAGAAACGAATATGCATACCGGTAAATCCTACTCCTCCATTATTCAGTATAATTTATTTTTCAAGAATTTCTAAGTTTATTCCGTTATTATTTGCTCTGAGCAAATAATTCTACCTTATTACTAATCGGTTTAACTGTTTGCAGATAGACGAATATTGCCTTCAAATCTGCATCTGTCATTTTACCGTACATTATCCACGGCATAATAGTGTTAAAATCACCTTGTTTTAACGTTGTATGCATCGTTGCGGAGTCGGAACGTTCGCGGAAAGTATGTATAAATCTTTCTGCCGACCATTTCCCTATTCCGGTTTCTTTATCGGGCGTAATATTATGCGATAAAAGTACCGAACCGTCCGGAAGCGGAAATTCTCTGCCGCCGCCGAATTCCGTACCTGCAATCAAGCCGCCCTTATCGAATTTTGTGTGACATTCAATACAAGCCGCCGAATATGCCAGATATTTTCCATAACCTGCAATGTCTGTTTTTGGCGGCAGTGTAGTAAACTGTGCTTTTTGCGGTATTGTGTTGATGATAAAATTCATCGGAAAATCTGATTCCGACTTAGGAACGTCGTTTTTAATCGGCTTTAATGTGCGAATATAAGCAATTATACATTTAATGTCTTCGGGATCCATCTGGCCGTAATAATGATACGGCATAACCGGAAACAGTGCCTTTCCTTCTTTATTTACTCCGGTGGTTATCGCTCGGAATAATTCGCCGTCGGTATAATTGCCAATTCCTTCCGGCGTTATATTTACGGCATAATACGTACCCGGAAAGCCGAATTTTTGGTCAAACACCTCGCCTCCCTGCCCAAAAGTACCTTCTATCGGCGGCCCCGAAAATTTAGTCCAATCACGCTTGGAATGGCAATCAATGCAAACTGTTACGTGATTTGCAAGATATTCGCCTCGTGCAATTCTTTCGGGCGTTGCCTCGATTTTCATATCGGGTGCATCACCTACATTCGGCAATGCAAATTTCAGATAGCTCATAGCCGACAATATTGCGACTGCAATAACAGCAACAAACCAAAGAATGATTTTTTTCAACTTTTTCATAGTGTTATCTCTGTAGTTTTTAGATATTTTATTGTTCAGTCGTATGATTTTCAAATGATTTGCCGACGATTTATCCGTTATTTTTCCATTTCCATTTATTGCGGGCAAAAATAAACACAAACGGGTACGGGAAATTGTATTTAGCGGACATTTACAAAAAAAGCGAATATGTTGCTATTTGCCCGCACGGTATATTCGTGAATAAGTTACGGCATATATTAACAACCTACTGTAATTTGTCCGACGCAAAACTAAATAAATTATTCGTAAATCATATCGTTTTTTTGCATAGCCGATCTATGAGTAACCGATTGAATTATTAAAGAAAAAACAATATCCTCTATCTCTGGATACTATTACTATTTGGAAAAAACTGTATTTCCCGATAAGTCCGCAGCCAAACAGCAAACTCTGTATTTTGTTCCCGTATTTATATTCCCGGGCTTTCGGCATCTTTATACCGCTATTTGCAATGCGTCCGAACCCTGCCGGCTGTCGCGAAGTTTATTCTCGCTTACTGCTATTATGTTCTGGTATTCTATGATTATTTTTAATTTGAATATCTTTGACCGGCCCGGCAAACTTTGCACATTCCGTTTCGGTCTTTGCAGTAAGAAATTATTCACTGCGAGTATACCAAAGAGCTGTAAAGTGCGAATTTCGGTACGCAGTTATTACTTGACAATGAGTAAAAAATTATTATTGAATATAAGCAATACGGCGTTTTTTCGGTAACTTTGTGGTTTCGTAGCATACTAAAGTGCAAAAAAGTTGCTTCCGTTTGTATTTTCGGTTGCTCGAAACCCTCATATTTGTTTTAGTATTCGCTTTTATTTACGCAATGAATTTTCGCAACGAAACAGATACTATGGGCGCAATAGAAGTGCCCGTTTCTGCATATTACGGTGCTCAAACAGCGCGTTCTTTAATTCATTTTTCCATTGGCATAGAGAAAATGCCTCGCGAACTTATTCGTGCCATCGGCATTCTGAAAAAAGCCGCCGCAATAGTAAACAACGAGTTAGGCCTTCTGGCCGGCGATAAATGCGACCTTATTTGTCGCACGGCCGACGAGGTTATAGAAGGTTCTCTCGATGCTCATTTTCCGCTTTCGGTATGGCAGACCGGCTCCGGTACACAAACCAACATGAATGCCAACGAGGTAATTTCAAACCGTGCAATCGAAATGGCGGGCGGCGTTATGGGAAGTAAAAAACCTATACACCCCAACGACGATGTTAATAAATCGCAAAGTTCCAACGACACCTATCCGACCGCCATGCACATAGCCGCCGCCGAGCAAATAACAGGTCGTCTGATGCCGGCCGTGACAGCACTTCGAGATACACTGTCCGCAAAAGCCAAAGAATTTGCCGGTGACATTAAAAGCGGACGCACACATTTGATGGACGCAACGCCCGTTACACTTGGGCAAGAGTTTTCTGGCTATACTCAACAACTTACAAATGCTTTAACTCGTTTGGAAGCCGTTCTCCCCGGATTGTATGAGCTTGCACTTGGCGGTACTGCGGTTGGAACCGGTTTGAATACACATCCTGAATTTGCGGTGCGCTCGTCTAAAACAATAGCAGCACTTACAGGATTACCATTCGTAACCGCACCAAATAAATTCGAAGCTTTGGCGGCGCATGATGCTCTGTCATTTGCTCACGGCGCACTCAAAACATTGGCAGTATCACTGATGAAAATCGCAAATGATATTCGCTGGATGGCATCAGGCCCTCGTTGCGGTTTAGGAGAAATTTCCATACCCGAAAATGAACCCGGCAGTTCGATTATGCCCGGGAAAGTAAATCCCACGCAATCTGAAGCCATGACCATGGTTGCGGTGCAAGTTATGGGTAATGATGCCGCTATAGGCATTGGCTGTTCGCAGGGAAATTTCGAGCTAAACGTGTTCAAACCGTTGATTATATATAATTTCCTGCAAAGTACGCGTTTATTAGCCGATGCTTGTGCGATGTTCAATGAGCATTGTGCAAAAGGAATTGAAGCAAACCGCGAGCGGCTGAAATTCTACAATCAATCAACTTTAATGTTGGTAACCGCGCTTAATCCGCATATTGGCTACGACAACGCGGCAAAAATTGCAAAATACGCGCATAAAACCGGCGGAACTTTACGCGATGCCGCAATGGAACTTGGCGTACTCTCAGGCGAAGATTTTGACCGATTCGTACGCCCCGAAGATATGCTAGGACCCAATGTTTAAAAAGTAAATAATTCCTGATAATTTTATAAACGCGGCAAAAGCTGCAATAATTCACAAATGGAGAAAACATGAGAACGCTGGCAGTAGTATTACTCACAATGTCGCTTGCATTTGCGCAAGCATGTTCACAAAATCCCAAAGGAGCAAAAGTGGATTTAAAAACAGAGAAAGATTCGGCAAGTTATGCGCTTGGCATGAACATTGGCCAAAATCTGAAAAAACAAGGCTTTGACATTGACCTTAACATTATGTTCAAGGCATTTGAAGAAGCCTACAAAGGCCAGAAAATGGCAATGGAGGACCAGCAAGCAATGATGGTTCTGCAAGGTTATGCCGCAAAAGCCCAATCTAAAGCGGCCGAAGAAGGAAAGAAAAAAGGCGAGGCTTTCCTTGCGGAGAACAAAAAGAAAGCCGGCGTTAAAGTTACACCAAGCGGTTTACAATACATGGAAATCAAGGCCGGAACAGGTGCGTCGCCCGTTGATACTTCTCATGTGCGTGTTCATTATACCGGAACGCTTATTGACGGAACAAAATTCGATAGCTCTATTGACCGCGGTGAGCCTGCCGAATTTCCCGTAAATGGCGTTATAAAAGGCTGGACAGAAGCACTTAAAATGATGAAAGTTGGTTCAAAATGGAAATTGTTTATACCAAGCGACCTTGCTTACGGCGAACACGGACAGGGTCCCATTCCCGCAAATTCAGTCCTTATTTTTGAAGTAGAATTGCTTGGCATACAAAAATAAACTCTTATCTTTGAGATAAAGTAAGCCCTGCCGGATTGTTCGGACGGGGCTTTTTTGTATAAAAAATAATTCGACTTATTACAGACTTATTACTCAAATTACGTATCGTATAATATCGTTTTTTACTTCAACTTGGTAATTATCATTTTTATTTTGGCATTACTAAAATTTTAATGGAGCAAAGTTAAGTTTTCCGAAGTAGAATAGGGCGTTAATTCTAAATCGCTCGAAATTTAAAAATCCTCTTGCTTTAGATATTACCGATTGTATTTTCCCGT
>JADZAA010000098.1 GCA_020852855.1 Bacteroidota bacterium | reverse complement strand
CATCTTTATCTATTCGAGTAATGGCAAAATCTTCGGTAATGCCTAACATCTCACGTAGAAAATCTATAAATTCCATTTCCAACTTTCTCCCTGTAAATTTACTCCATTAAAAATTTAGTATAACCTTAAGAATAAACAAAGATATAATACGTATATCTATTTTTGGTTCACCGTTTTATTCTTCTGCTTTTAACTCCGCGAACTCTCATTGGGAATTGAAGTTATGCAAAATACTCTGTACGTTCGGCAATTAAAAAAACAATAAATTACTTGTGAAAATATATTCTGTAGGACTAATTGTTGAAATTAAAATCAGACCGTACTTTGCGCTAATCTTGCGTTAATTTCCGTTACATCTGTTCTTCTACGAAATACATATTAAGATATCCTTTACCTTTCGCGCTTATTTGTCCTCTATGAAAGCAATTGTATTTTTCCTTAATAATTTCATAGGTTGTTTCCGAAATATTAATCTTTCCAACCTCTCCGTTGGCTTCCATTCTGCTGGCGGTATTTACCGTATCTCCGAAAAGGTCGAAAGCATATTTTTTTTTACCGACAACGCCTGCTACAACGGAACCTGAATGAATTCCGGCACGCATTTGCCATTGAATTTCATTGTTTTTATTCCGCTCTTCTAAATATCCGAACATTTCTTTGGCTGCCCGCACACATTGGAAAGCATGATTTTTATTCTCTTCGGGCACTCCGCAAGCTGCAAAGTATGCATCGCCGATGGTTTTAATTTTTTCGATTTTGAAGTACCGGACAATATCGTCAAAATGGCCGAATATTTCGTTCAGTTCTTCCACAAGCTTTATTGGCGAAATTGATGTGGACATTGACGTAAAATCCTTGAAATCCGTGAATAGGATAGTAACGTTGTCATATTTTTCCGTTATGGCTTTCCCTTTATTTTTAAGTTCATTGGCTACTCGTTTGGGTAAGATATTCAGCAATAACTTATCCGATTTCTTTTTTTCTGTCAAAATAGTTTTTTCCGCTTTTTTCTTTTCCGTTATATCTCTGATAATACCGCTGTAATATTTTTTGCCGTCATTACACCAACTTCCCAGGGTCAGTTCAATCGGAAATTCTTTTCCTCCTTTTTTAATTGCTTTTAATTCAAGGACTTTGCCGACCACTCTAGGCTTTTCTCCTTGATTTAATCTTTCTAGTCCGGTATTATGCCTATGATGTAATTCTTTAGGGATTATCAATGTCAAATGTTGGCCTACGGCTTCTTCGGAAGAATATCCGAAAATAAATTCTGCACCTTTATTCCAGAATAAAATTCTATTGGATTCATCGGAAGTAATAATCGCGTCATTTTTTGAGCTGCATATTACATGGAATCTTTTATTTTGTTCTTTAACAAGGCTCTCAATTCCATCTTTTATTGTGCAGTCAATCTCTTTGAAATTGCCGGATTCTTCAGAATTATTTTTACTCATAAATTTACTTTGAATTACTTAAAATTGCGCCTGATTGTTTTCGGCCTTGCGCCGGGGCGGATTGCTGACCGCAAATCTTAGTTTTCAATACTAATGTTCGGTAGAAGTGCAAGACTTCAAGCTTGCACACCGGTCTGCCTGATGCACCGCAGATGTCGTCCGCAGTAAATACTTGCTGTCAATTGTTTTGGAAATTTCACTTTTTCCCGCATCATTTCATTTGCTTTTTCTATCCATCAGGTAATTAAATCACATGGTTACACTCGCTCAACGGCTCGTCTGCCTCGACAGTCGAAATTCTATGTTTTTTTATCTTTGCTGTTCTATTGATACTTTCTATTCTAATTACGACAAATCGTAGCAAATATAGTTATTTTTCTATTTTCCTCCTCACTGTAAATCTTCCGTTTTCTATATTTTCTTCAAATGCCTCACAATTGTCATTATGTATGGCATAATTTTTACGAACGATAGCGTGGAATCGCAAAAAGTAAATATACAGTTTGTGCATTTTATAGTTCTGCGGAAACAACACCCCGACTTTCGGTCTTTCGTATAACTCGCTTGCTTTGAATTGGCGGCAGAATATTCCGATTTCTATGTGCTATCCCAAACGGGACAATGCATTTCTCTCGTTTTATTCTTATACTAAAAAAATCTAAACTGCTTCAAAATAAAGATATAGTACCGATAAACCAATATTGTTGCACGACAGCTTTGTAACTAAAGTCTATTTGATCGAATTCTTGTTGTTGCCGGCGCGACAAAGCAAGTAATACAAACGTTAAAAGTGAAATTAGGTCTGTATGGGAATTACTGACAGTGGATTTCTACGGACTATACATTCTTTTACCTTATTCTTTCTTTATTTGAGCCATGAAAAAAAAACAGCACATTTTCTCGCTTCGTTGCTTATAGTTTTGAGCGGCACGTTCTTAACTTTCTCAAATGTAACGGCACAATGCCCTGCGCCTGCGCCAAACGATTATCCTTGGATTCCCTTTCTTTCGGAATCGGCTGTTACTATAGAAACGCCGTTGGGCAGCGGTTGCTTTACCACTTATGAGTGGTGCTGGCGCAGCACGCCGTTCAATGGCGGCGAAGTTGAAATTTACATAGGCAAAATCTCGCGTTCGGGGAATTGCGGACCATACGACATAAACGATTTAATCCGTATAGCCGCACGGTACGTCATTGTGGAGGCAAAACCTTGGGAATCACGAGATGGCGGTGCCGGGCATACAATAAATATCAAGATACCGCCTTGCCCTGCACAGAGCCGCCTCATTTACAGAATACTTCACTCGAGTTGCTATTCGATTGAATTTTTTGACAAGAATCTCGGCAGAACTACGCGAATACCTTGCGGCAACGGCAATAACGGGCGATGCGAAGAAGCATGGCGCGTTTGCTGGGAAAGAATGCCCGATGGTCGTTATCATCTGAACGAAACACTCGTGGAAATAGTCAATAACGGTGCTACTTGTCCGGCAGGTACATTTGATGCAGACGAACAGCCCGTGCCTTGTCTGCGAATTTGTAATTGATTCGCATAGTTTTTGTGGTTATACTAAATTTTTAATGGAGTAAATTTACAGGGAGAAAGTTGGAAATGGAATTTATAGATTTTCTACGTGAGATGTTAGGCATTACCGAAGATTTTGCCATTACTCGAATAGATAAAGAT
>JADZAA010000097.1 GCA_020852855.1 Bacteroidota bacterium | reverse complement strand
GGGCTTATTTGTTGCTCCGCAGGCCGGACTTGAACCAGCGACCCTCTGATTAACAGTCAGATGCTCTAACCGGCTGAGCTACTGCGGAACGAATTGGAACACAAAAATACGACGAACTTTTCTATTCTGCAAATTTTTTCTCTACAAATGCAGTAAAAATCGCGGAACGGCGGAATGATTTTGTATTTTGCGCTGTTTCCGGTATATTTTTACTCAAATACAACTCTTTTTTGCACCGCTAATGTCTGTTCCAGGCTATCGCTTGCTTGCCGCTTCTTGCTTATTTCCCGCTTTGCGTCAGTTGCGCTACGCCGCCGAGCCGACATATCGCGACGATATTTTGAGACTTGTCGAAGAAGATGTGCGCGGCTTTTGCATTTTTCAGGGCGACGCACAAGAAACAGCCGAATTGATTGCAGAACTTAACAGTCACGCAAAGAAACGTCTGCTTTTTTGCGCCGATTTCGAGCATGGTCTGCCGATGCGCTTAGACGGCGGTACGGCGTTTCCTCACGCTATGGCATTGGGCCGTGCCAACAATACAGAATACACTCGTGAAGCGGCGCGAATAATCGCCCGCGAGATGAAGGCACTCGGCGTTGATTGGAATTTTGCTCCCGTATGCGATGTAAATTCCAATCCGCAAAACCCTATAATAAATATACGCTCGTTCGGCGAAACGCCCGATACGGTTGCTCGCCATGCAAGTGCCTTTATCGAAGGCTTGCAAACAGAAGGAATAATTGCCTGCGCAAAACATTTTCCCGGGCACGGCGATACTGCCATTGACTCGCATCTGGATTTGCCTGCTCTGTCTTGCAACCGCACACATCTTGAGCAAATTGAACTTGCACCGTTCCGTGCCGCCGTCGCCGTCGGCTCGCGTTCGATTATGATTGGACACCTCGCGATTCCGGCACTTGAAAATGCAAAAATTCCGGCATCGCTTTCGCCGCGTATCATTACCGACATTCTTCGCAACGAATTGGGTTTCGAGGGTTTAATTGTTACAGATGCACTCGAAATGCAGGCAATAACACGCTCTTATTCGTCGGGTGAAGCGGCAACAGCGGCTATTCGTGCCGGTGCAGACGCGGTGTTGATACCGGAAAATCCGTTAGAAGCACTTAACGCATTGGAAACCGAAGCACGGCGCGACGATAAGTTTGCCGAATTACTGCAGAAAGCCGCCGACAGAATTACCTTGCATCAAACTTGGGCACAAGCAATTACCACCTCTGCCGCTCCTTTACACGCAACCAAATCCGCAGAATTTGCCCTTAAAATCGCAAAAGCGGCCATTAATATTTCCGATGAAAAACGAATCTTGCCGATAAGCAATTTTAATTCTTTTGCGGCATTGGCATATTGCCCCGACGATAATTTAGACCCGGCAACGGAGTTTTTTCGATACTTGGCGCAAACACTTGAAAACGATTGTGATTTCTGCTATATTGACGACACAATTTCCGATGAAGACGCACAAATTCTCGCGACAGAAATTGCCGATGTCGACGTTATAATTATCGGTTTTTTCGTTCGTTCGCGTGCTTATCGCGGCAACGTGGCATTGGGCGAAAATCTTATGCCCAGAATACGCACAATTATCGGCGAGAAACCTTTTGTAGGTGTAATTTTCGGCAGTCCGTATATTGCGGACGCAATTCAATCCGACTGCACAGTTTTTTGTTATTCCGATGCTTCGGCCGCCATTGGAGCAGCGGCCTTGGCAGTATCGGGGAAATTATCCGCAACAGATTAAATATTTTATCAAATATTTTTTTAAAGATTTTTTCCATATTTTATTCCTCTAGGCAAATTCAATTTGACATTTCCGAGAGCAATGTTACATTCATTCGCCACATTCAGGCATTAAAGTAGGTATCGGATTGCAAAGAAGCGGCCGATTTCATCTCGAAAACAGGATAGTATATGTCCGACAAAGAAAAAATTCGTATTGATATTATTTGCTGTGCGCCGGCTTTAATCGAACCGGCATTAGATGTTTCCATATTAGGAAAAGCGCGCAGCAAGGGAATTGCAACAATCGTCGTACATAATTTACACGATTATGCCGAAGATAAATTCCGGCATATTGACGACACGCCTTTCGGAGGAGGCGCAGGAATGATAATTAAATGCGCACCTGTTTTTAGTTGTATAGAGAAATTGCAGGCAGAACGCAACTATGACGAGGTGATTTTTCTGACTCCGGACGGCAATACGCTTAATCAATCGGTTGTAACAGAACTTTCTATGAAACGCAACTTGATTTTGCTTGCCGGACATTACAAAGGTATAGACCAAAGAATACGCGATATGCTTGTTACGCGGGAAATTTCCATTGGCGACTATGTGCTTACGGGCGGCGAATTACCCGCTCTTATACTTACAGATGCAATTACGCGCCTGCTGCCAGGCGTTCTTGGCGATGCGGAATCCGCTTTCGGCGACTCATTTCAAACCGGACTGTTGGACGCGCCGTATTATACACGGCCGGCGGAATTTCGCGGGCTTTGCGTTCCCGATGTTTTATTAAGCGGCGACCATGCTAAAATTGCTCGCTGGCGTGAGTATCAATCTCTTCTCAAAACTACCGAACGCCGACCGGATTTGTTGAGTTAGAGTGAATAGAGTTGTTGCATCGTCTTGAAATTATTTGTTTTAGCGGAGAATTCAACGTAATTGTTGGTTTGGCAATACCCATGACTGCTGTATATTAAAGTGGGAATTTCCACCCGGTAAAGATTGGTTTGCCGAGAAACACGTAAGAGTGGATTTAGTTTTTGTGGGTATATGTAGCGATTATCGTTGTAAAGGAGTAATTATCCCCCACAAAAAGCCCTGCAAACAAGAATTAAGCACTTCTGCCGAAGAGGCGGACAAGCGATTTGCCCGCGAGCGTATATGTGTATAGCATAGTATAGGCGGTTTGAAAAGATACAGGATATTATCCGAGCGATTAAGATTGCGCGGCATAGATTTTTATAATGATGTATCAGAGGTTTGCGCAGGCTTGTGGAATTATTATCTAACAACTTGATTTACAATACAACAACAACTCTAATGGCTATGGAATTCTGACGATGCTGTTTTGCAAGTAACTGAAGCAACCGGTTGTAATTAAAAAATAAATGAAAATATCACCGCCGAAACATAAATTACATAGAGTTCAATAATTTATTACACAAATCTTCTGCAATTCATTGTTTGGTTTCTGATAGTGCGAAAACATAGTCCAAAATGCCTTCTTCCTTTCTTCCAAACTTCTCACAAATCTATTATG
>JADZAA010000096.1 GCA_020852855.1 Bacteroidota bacterium | reverse complement strand
TATTCGTATACCCTAAAAATAAGGATTCGGTAGAAAACGGAGCATTGTATAAATAATTCAGTAAATCCATATTTTTCTCTTCATTTCACTTTACTTTACAACATAAATTCACAACTTTTATCGTTTAAATTCTTTTTTCAAATACTTGGCAGTATAACCCGAACCCTTTTTCACTATTGTTTCGGGTGTTCCTTCGGCAACGATTTCTCCGCCGGCCGCCCCGCCTTCCGGCCCGAGGTCAATAATCCAATCGGCAAATTTAACTACGTCCAGATTATGTTCAATGACAATCACAGTATTTCCCTTATCAACCAAAGAGCCGAGCAAACGCAACAGAACACGTACATCTTCAAAATGCAGTCCCGTAGTAGGTTCGTCTAGCAGATAAAGCGTCTTACCCGTTTGTACTCTTGAAAGCTCGGCGGCTAATTTAACACGTTGCGCTTCACCGCCCGATAAAGTAGGAGCTTGCTGACCCAGCTTAATATACCCCAACCCGACATCTAACAGAGTTTGTAATTTTACTCGGATTTTTGGAATTTCGGCAAAGAACTCCGTTGCCTCTTCGATGCTCATTTCGAGCGTATCCGCTATTGATTTTCCTTTGTAATGAACTTGCAATGTTTCGCTGTTATAGCGTTTTCCCGCGCACGTTTCGCAAGTTACATATACATCGGGCAAGTAGTTCATTTCTATGCGATTGATCCCGCCGCCTTCGCAATCTTCGCAACGGCCGCCTTTTACGTTAAACGAGAAACGTCCTTGCAAATAGCCTCGCGCTTTTGCTTCCGGCATTTGCGCATAAAAATCGCGTATCTGCGTAAAAACACCGGTATAAGTAACCGGATTGCTTCGCGGCGTTCGTCCAATAGGTGTTTGGTCAATTTCAATTACTTTATCTATGTTTTCGAGCCCTGAAATTGAATCGTAAGGCAACGGTATTACTGTGGAATTTGCAAAATGCCGCGATATAATTGGAAACAAAGTATCGTTAATCAACGTTGATTTGCCGCTGCCGCTCATTCCCGTTACACAAACGAAAGCGCCTAACGGAAGGCAAAAATTTACATTTTTCAGATTATTTCCCCTTGCACCGCTCAGAACTATTTGTTTCCCGTTGCCTTGCCGTCGTTTTTTCGGAATGTCAATGTTTTCATCTCCGGTCAAATACTTAGCCGTAATCGAGGACAAACGTGTTTTTTCTTCGGAAAACAAAGCCTGCGGCTCGCCGGCAAAGCAAATTTCTCCGCCATGCACACCGGCGCGCGGGCCTACATCTATCAAATAATCGGCTGATTCTATCATATCGCGATCATGCTCCACAACGATAACGGAGTTTCCGAGGTCGCGCAGATTTTTCAGCGATTTTATAAGTTTATGATTATCGTGCTGATGCAGACCTATACTCGGCTCGTCTAGAATATAAGTTACGCCAACAAGTTGCGAACCGATTTGCGAGGCAAGACGTATGCGTTGCGACTCGCCGCCGCTTAATGAGCGCGCACTACGCCCAAGCGCTACATAATGCAGACCAACGTTAATTAAAAAGGACAAACGTGCATTAATTTCACGTAAAATGAGTTTTGCAAGTATATTTTCACGCTCTGTCAAATATTTATTTAATTCCGCAAAATAATGCGCAGCCGCCGTTATATCGAGCGATGAAATGTCATGAATATTTTTTTCGTGGATAAATACCGATAAACTCTCTTGCGAAAGACGGCCGCCGTTGCAACTTTCGCAAACTTGCGGCGACATATATTGCTCGTAATTCTCACGAATATCCGACGAACCTGTTTCATCGTAATGCTTTCTAAACATAGGCAATATGCCCTGAAACGAAGTTTCGGCAACGTAAACTCGGCCGCTTGCGGTAACATATTGTATTTCTGTTTTCTGTTTTTTTGAACCTAACAATATAGTTTGCAAATCTTTGTTTTCCATCTCGGAAATTGGGATATTCAGATCCATCCCTGCACGGCGGGCGAATTGCGACAGCTGGTCCCAAGCCCACATTTTACGTTTTTTGCCTAGAATTGCAATCCCGCCATCTTCTACCGAAAAATTATTTGCAGGAATAATTTTTTTTATGTCAAAATTATTTGCATAACCGAGCCCGTCGCATTTTTTGCACGCGCCGAACGGCGAATTAAACGAAAAACTATTAGGCGAAAGAGGTTCGTATGCTTTACCGCAATTTCCGCATGAGTTCGCTGCCGAAAACAAGCGTTCGCGCCATACTTCCCCGTCCTCCCAAAGTATCACGATTGTATTCTCGCCTAAGCGCAAAGCCGTTTCCACAGATTCGGCTACACGCTCGTCTTGCTTTGGTCCAATGGTTAATCGGTCAATAACTATTTCGATATTATGCGCTTTATAGCGCGAGAGTTGCAAGCCATGCTCTATTTCCGTTATCGTTCCGTCAATACGTGCTTTCGAATATCCTTGCCGGCGGAATTTTTCAAACAGCTCTTTGTAATGACCTTTGCGCCCTTTAATCGCGGGCGCAAGTATTTGCACTCGGCGGCCGGCGTATTCCGCACCAAGCGTTTCAATGATTTGTTCAAAAGATTGGGATTGTACGGGTATATGGCAATCTACACAGAATTGAGTGCCTGTTTTCGCATATAACAAGCGAATATAATCCCATATTTCTGTTACAGTTCCAACGGTGGATCGCGGGTTTTTCCCTACCGATTTTTGTTCTATGGAAATTGCCGGTGAAAGTCCCTCGATATTATCCACGTCGGGCTTTTTCATCATTCCGAGAAACTGACGCGCATACGGACTCAAACATTCTACATAACGCCTTTGTCCTTCGGCGTATAATGTATCGAATGCAAGCGATGATTTTCCGCTACCGGATAATCCGGTAATCACTACCAATTTTTCTCGCGGGATATTAAGCGATATATTTTTCAGATTATGTTCACGTGCGCCGCTTACCACAATTTCGGAAAGTTCTTGCGGCTCGTATTCGTTGGAAGGCATAAGCGATGTTCTTTTAATTAGTGCCTGCTTTCGACAATATATCGCTCTATGACGAAAAGGCAATAAGTCAGTGTTGCAATAATCTCATAATATCGTTGTAAGATGCCACAACGAGAAGCGTCAATAAAAGAGCCACGCCTATATTTTGCACTATTATTTTCACTTTCAGCGATAACTCACGGCGAATTGCAGCCTCGATTGCCACTATTACCAGATGCCCCCCGTCAAGTGCCGGCAAAGGCAATATATTCATCAAAGCGATTGAAACAGAAAGAATTGCAACGAAAGACAAAAAAGCCTCGAATCCATGTTTTGCTTGTTGTCCGGCCATTTTCACCATACCGACCGGGCCGGAAATCGTATTGCCGGCAGAAACTTTGCCGACGAATATATTTTTCACCACATTTCCTGTCAATGCCACATAATTATAGGTTTGCTCAGCACCTTGCATTATTGCTCCGCCGAACGAATAATCTTCATGCAGGACTTTTCCCGTAAATTTTTCGGTAAGCGCAACGCCTATTTTTCCGTCGGAATTTGGCGTTACTGTTATATTGCGAATACCTACCGCACGTTTTACGGATAAAATTATAGGATTATTTTTATTTGCTCCTATTATTTCCACGCTTTGTTCGCTAGAAAAAATCGGATTATTATTAATAGCCAGAAGAGTGTCTTCGGCGAGTATTCCGGCTTTTGCGGCCGGCACCGAGCCGTCCGCCGGCGTAATAATTACTTGCGAACCGCTAAAATACAAGCCGAGTTTTTTTTGCTCACTCATTGCGTCAACCAATTGCTTGCCGTTAATATGCAACGCAATTATTTGTCCGTTTCGCTCAACCGAAACGTTACGGTCGTCGCCCATGTTTTTCAGCAACAAATTTTCTTGTATTTCATTTGCAGTTTTGCAGGCTTTTCCGTTTATTTCAAGGATTTTATCGCCGGGCGCAAAACCGCCGGACTCGGCTATGGAATTTTTCTCGACATATCCAACGGGTGTAGCCAGCCGCGTGGTTTTTCCGTTGGAATACGCAAGCATTGCGAAAATTGCTATTGCCAGCAAAAAATTCATAATAACGCCGGCCGAGAGTACAAAAGCCTTTTGTGCGGCATTTTTACTGCGAAATTCCCAAGGCTTCGGTGTGTTGCGCATTTGTTCCGCATCTAACGACTCGTCAACCATACCGGCTATTTTCACGTAGCCGCCAATAGGCAACAAGCATAGCCTGTAATCTGTAAAGCCGTCGCTTTCCCATGTCTCGGGAAGTTTTCCGAATGTAAATTTCGTTTTTTTATTCCAGCCGAACAAACGCGGCCCCATACCCAGCGCAAAAATGTCGGCACGCATTCCGCAAAGGCGGGCAGCAATAAAATGGCCGAACTCGTGAACGGCAACAATAATGGCTATAACTTTTACAAATTGCCATATCCAGCCTAGTATTTCCATATTTTTCAAGTAATTATGAGTGTTGACGTTTTTTTTCGGATTTCGATGGTTGCGATATGAAAAACATTTTTTTATCGTGCTTCTGTTTTTAATATAATTTCCCGAGTTGCCGAGTCAATCTCCGTAATATCTTCGATTGACGGATTCTCAATGGAATTATGCGGTTCTACGGCTTCGCTTATCAATCGCGGAATATCAGTAAATCGTATTTTATTTTCCAAGAAAAGTTGTGCCGCAATTTCGTTTGCCGCATTAAGAACGGCGGAATAAGTACCTCCCTTTTCGAGACAATAATACGCATGGCGCAAGCATGGAAATTTATCGTAATCGGGTGCATAGAATTTCAATTCGTGGTTTTCCAATAAGTTCAGACGCGGAAAATCCGAAGTTACATGGCTCGGATATGCAAGTGCGTGGGCTATCGGAACGCGCATATCCGGTGCGCCGAGTTGCGCCTTCATCGAGCCGTCGCGGAATTGAACAAGCGAATGAACTATGCTTTGCGGGTGAATAATAACATCTATTTTTTCCGGCGGAAAATCGAACAGCCAAAACGCTTCTATCACCTCGAATCCTTTGTTCATCAGAGTTGACGAATCAATGGTAATTTTTGCTCCCATATTCCAAGTCGGGTGGCGCAAAGCGTCTTCGGGGCGTATAGCACCGAACGTTTCGGCCGGCCGCTCGCGGAACGGGCCGCCCGATGCGGTGAGAATAATCTTTTCGACCTCTTCGTAATCTTCGCCGCGCAAACATTGCAGAATGGCCGAATGTTCGCTGTCTATAGGTAATATTTCAATTTGCTTTTTACGTGCTTCGGGCATGATTATGCAACCGGCACTTACAAGCGACTCCTTGTTGGCCAAAGCGATTCGCCGCACATATCCGGCACGTATTGCGGCAAGTGTAGGCATTGCTCCCGCAAATCCGACGAGTGCCGAAACCAATATAGTATTCTTACTGTCAGCCGCTACCGCTGCAATGCCCTCGTTTCCGCAAAGAATTTCACCTTTAAAAGACGTATTTTTTTTGAATTGGCGATAAGCGTCAGCATCGGCAATAGCCACACCCTGCGGCTTAAATTCTCGCGCCTGCCTTTCAAGAATATCAATACGGGAATTGGTTGTCAGAAAATTCACGCACCATTCGCCCGGCAACAGTTTAAGCGTTTGCAGAGTTTGCTCGCCGATTGAACCGGTGGAGCCGAGTATGGTCAGAAATTCCGCGCTCATATTCGATAAATTATTTCACAAGTATTCTTGCGTAATGTCTTTATGCTGTCGCAAAGAAATAAATCGGAACTCATTCGGGCGCAACGCGGTGTTTTGTTGAACTTTGATGCGAATAAAATGCCGCAACATAAGTCGTGAAATACGCGAAAATCCACCCTCGTAAAGATATTCTGCCAAAGATGGCGAAACCATCAGCATAATCGAAAAGTCGTAATTCAAGGCTTTGAAATTCCGTAGCCAACGGTCAAGCGCACCGATTACGAGGGCAAGCGACGGAACGCGCCCCACACCGTTGCAGGCAGGGCACGGATCGCTTATCCGCTCGGCTATATTTTGGCGGACGCGCTGCCGCGTCATTTGCATAAGTCCAAGCTGCGTAATCGGATAAATAATGGTTTTGGCGCGGTCGCGGTTTAGTTCGCGGCGCATTTCATCGTAGAGCTTTTTACGATTACCTTCTTCGGCCATATCAATAAAATCAATGATAATAATGCCGCCGATGTCGCGCAGGCGCAACTGTTGGCACACGGCTTTCACTGCTTCAAGATTGGCAATTACGGCGTTTTTTTCTTGTTCACGCTCGGTAAGCGCACGCCCGGAATTAACATCTACAACGCATAATGCTTCGGTCTGGTCAATAACAATCGAACCGCCGCCGGGCAACATTACCTTCCGCGCAAAAGCATTTGCCATTGCACGGTCAATCTGAAAATGATGAAAAATAGAACGTTTGCCGGTATAAAGTTCAACTTTATCGGCAAGCTCCGGCGACATCCAGCGCAAATAGCCCGTTATTTCATTGTAAAATTTTTTGGAGTCGACCGCTACGCGAACAACGTCCTGTGTAAACAAATCGCGAATAACGCTGCCGGCAAGGTTTTTGTCCTTGTACAGAAGTGCGGGCGGGCGAGCTGTTGTCACATTTTGCTCTATCTCTTTCCATTGTTCCAGCAAATTATCCCAATCGCGGCGCAGGTCGGCATCGGTTTTACCTTCGGCGGCAGTACGGATAATGCAACCTAATCCCTTTGGAAGCATAGACTTGACAAGCGCACGCAGACGGCGGCGCTCGCCGGACGATTGTATTTTGCGCGAAACCCCTATGGCAGACTCAAAAGGCATAAGCACCACATATCGCCCGGGCAAGGAAACTTTTGTGGTAACGCGAACGCCCTTTGTGGAATAAGCCTCCCGAACTACTTGAATAATAACAGTTTGCTTAGGCTGTAAATTGATGGAAATAGTGCCGGAGCGCTTGGTGCGAAAAGTTGGCATGCGCTTTTTCTCGGCGGTATTTTTTTTCTTTTTACGCAGAGCGGCAGCCGCAGCGCCGTCTTCGTCGTTTTCCTCGTCCTCTTCTTCGGTAATAAAGGAATCTTCGAGCGACGAGTCTATATCGGAAAAATGCAGAAAAGCGTCTTGCGGCAAACCTATATTGACAAATGCAGCGTTCATGCCTTGCATTATGCGTTGCACCGTACCTATATAGACGCTTCCTACCAGACGTTCCATGCCCGGTGCTTCGGTGAAAAGTTCCAACAACTCGCCATTTTCGGTGATTGCCGCCTGCACCTCGTTCAGCGTAGCGTTGATAATTATCTCTTTACTCATGAAATAACAGCGGTTAAAACACGGCGTTGCAAATAAAACTTAATAGCGGAACAATAGTCAAAAATACGGATTTTCAGCGCGTTTTCATTTTTTCCGTTTTTTCGACCAAGCGGGCGGCACATGGCATGGATATAAAAATAAAAAAAGGTCAAGTCGACCGTGGCGCACTGAGAGCAAACTGACCGTTGCTTCCTTCCGGACCTGGCGGGATTGGGCTTGTCGCAGCCGCACGGGACTTGACCGACGGCAAAACTACGAACTTTTTGATAATCGGCCAAATCGAGTATTTGGACGTAGCGATAAAATGAAGTATTTTTGCACTCTGTTTGCATATAAACGCGCCCGTAGCTCATCCGGATAGAGCATCAGCCTTCTAAGCTGAGGGTAGCTGGTTCGAGTCCAGCCGGGCGTGCTTTCCTTAAAGCACCGTTTTCATATTTCGAGATGAAAAACACGCTTTGACCTATAGCTTTTCCAATCCTTTCCGTTTTCCGCCCATATTGCGTTATTTACGCGAACAGACCGTTAGTGGCAATCGCTCCTATTGACTTCTGCATTATCACTAACAGACTGTGAAAAAATTCTTCAGACTTTACGGCTGACTACATGAAAATTATCCTTAAAATTGCGATATGGAACTAAACGAGATTTATCAAGGAGACACTCTTGAACTTATACATAAACTTGACAACAACAGCGTTGATTTGATTGTGTGTGATGGCCCATACGGAGTAACAACAAACGAGTGGGACAAGGTAACTGACATCCAAACATTCAACCTCAACATCATCAAACTTTTTTCAAGAGTTCTTAAACCCGGGGGTGCATTATATCTTTTTGGTAAAGACAACTGCATTGACTTTATTGACTATCGACCTTATCTGACTTTAAACAGAAAAATTATCTGGTATCAACCAAGCCGACTTGCACAAGGACGATTGAATTATACCAACAACTACGACTTGATTGCTTACTTCTCAAAGGGAAAAGCAAAGACATACAACCTTGACGATATTCGTGTTGCTCAATTGGTAGAACTTGAACATCGTTTGCGCTGTGAGAAGGTTCCATCTGTAACCAACGGACAATACGGAAAAACAAAGTTCAATGATGACGGAAAAAACCCGGGCGATGTTTGGGGCGACATCAAACAACTTACTTACAAATCAAAAGAACTTATCAGTAGAGAACTTTTGAACACAATACAAAAACCGGAAAAGTTAATTGAACGAATTGTAAAAGCCAGCTCAAATGAAGGTGATGTAGTGTTTGACCCATTTTCAGGTGTTGGAACAACTTTTGCCGTATGTAAGAAACTAAAAAGAAATTTTATTGGCTTTGAGTTGAATCCTGACTACATTGCTATTGCCAAAGAACGAGTTCATCAAATTGAGCTGGCAAAAGATAATAGCAAGGTTGTTTACAGCGATTAAAGAAAACGGCAACCGCTGAAGCGGGTTACACTCAAGCAGAAGTACCGCACTTTACGGGCAGTTTTACGCATATTTGAATTGCAGTGTTTCGCAGAGAGTGCGATGGTAAAACATCTCGCCTTCGTTAATCTTCGAACCGCTGTTCGCAATGAAATTTCTCCTTAATTTTGCAGACGAATTTATCATACTTCACGTCAAAATTTTAAATTATGAACGCTCAATGCGCGTTAATTACCGGTGCTAACGGAGAGATAGGGCACAGCCTGCTCAAAGCACTGGCCGCTACCGGAAACAGCATCATTTCTATTGACCTGAACGAACACACGCCCGAACATACTGCCTTATGCGAAGAGTCTATTACAGGAGATATTCTCGACGAGGACGTAATACGAGCCGCTGAAAAATACGATATTGACGTAATATTTCATCTTGCCGCTTTGCTGTCGAAAAGTGCCGAACTGAATCCCGAACGCGCCCACCGCGTGAACGTGGAGGGAACATTGCAATTTCTGCAATTGGCGCAGCGCGTAGGCAAACGCCGTGGAAAATCGGTTAAAGTTCTATTTCCGAGTACAATAGCCGTTTACGGCATACCTACTCTCGAAGAAAAACGGCTGACCGATAAATTACGCGAGGACGAATACCAAACGCCGATTACGATGTATGGCGCAAATAAGTTGTACAACGAGCATTTAGGGCGTTATTACTCCGACCATTACCGGCAAATGTCGGAAATACGCGAATCCGGATATGTTGATTTTCGCGGTGTGCGCTTCCCCGGCTTAATTTCGGCTTTTACCGTACCAAGCGGCGGAACAAGCGATTTCGCCCCCGAAATGATACACAAAGCAGCGCAAGGCCTTCCCTACTCTTGTTTTGTGCGACCCGATGCGCAAATTCCGTTTATGGCTATGCCGGACGGCGTAAAAGCATTGATTGATTTGGCTGACGCGCCGCTCGAAAAATTGACGCGCCGCATCTATAATATCGGTGCATTTGCCCCGACAGCAAGCGAAATAGCCGAACTTACGCAACAAGCGTTTCCCGGTGCCGAAATTACATTCGCTCCCGATATAAAACGACAAGCAATTATTGATTCGTGGCCGGCCGACGTAGATGACTCTGCCGCAAACCGTGATTGGAATTGGCAGCCCGATTACGACTTAAATCGCACGTTTTTTGAATATCTTGCGCCTAACATCGCCGAGCGTTATCAAAATAAATATGCAAACGGGCGTTAAATCAAATGAATGAACTTGCAACAGAACGCTCGCCATACCTTTTGCACCATGCGGGCAATCCTGTGCATTGGAAGCCGTGGAATAGCGACGCTTTCGACAAAGCACGGCAAGAAAACAAGCCGATATTCTTAAGTATAGGCTATGCTTCATGCCACTGGTGCCACGTCATGGAACGCGAATCATTCGCAGATGAAGAAACAGCCGCAATTCTAAACAAATTCTTCGTATGTGTAAAAGTCGACCGCGAAGAACGCCCCGATATAGACGCAGCTTATATGGAGGCTTGCCAAGCCATGACCGGACATGGCGGCTGGCCGCTTTCAATAGTGCTGACACCCGATAAAATGCCGATATTTGCCGGAACGTATTTTCCGAAATACAGCCGCAACGGACAAATAGGATTCATAGACCTGATGCGGAGAATAGCCGGAATTTGGACAAACGAACACGAACGTCTGAAAACTTCCGGTGCAAATATCTTGGCATTACTGAAACAACGCGCCGAAGATTACGGTAAAGTATCGGACGAAGAATTGACGCATGGCATAATTGATAAAGCATCGGCTGTACTCGAAACCACATTCGACGAACGCGAAGGCGGCTTCGGAGATAAGCCGAAGTTTCCAACACCTCACCACTACATTTTCTTGCTTCGGCTTTATTACGCAAACGGCGATGAACATCTGCTTGAAATTGCGGCAAAATCGCTTGACGCTATGCGCCGCGGCGGAATTTACGACCACGTAGGCTACGGTTTTCACCGCTACAGCGTAGACGAGTGCTGGTTTTTACCGCATTTCGAGAAAATGCTGTACGACCAAGCAATGCTTGCCATTGCTTATGCAGAAGCTGCAGCAATAACCGGCGATGAGCGTTACACTCGTGTTTGCGGGGAAATTTTTGAATATGTACGCAGAGATTTGACCGCGCCGGAAGGAACTTTCTATTCGTCCGAAGATGCGGACAGCGAAGGACAAGAAGGAAAATTCTACACTTGGACGCAAAGTGAAATAGAGAATTTATTACCGGCTTCTATTTCAGCTGCCGCTTGCAAACATTTTCATACGGAAACGGACGGAAACTGCCGCGACGAAGTAACCGGCGAAGCAACCGGAACCAATATTTTGTATGAACGCGAAGGCACCCCTGCGCTGCCGCCCGATGAATTGAAGCAAGTTCGGCAAATTCTGCTCGAATACAGAAGCAAACGCAAACGGCCCGCGCGCGACGATAAAATTTTGACCGATTGGAACGGTATGATGATAGCGTCATTGGCATATTGCGGACGTATTTTGAAAAAAAATAAATACGTGGAACGCGCCGCAACAGCCGCCGATTTTTTGCTCGATACGATGAAAAACGGACGATTGCCGCATTGCTACGGCAACAGCAATGCTCCGATAAACGGTTTATTGGACGATTACGCTTTTTTTGCATGGGGATTGTTCGAGCTGTATCAGGCAAACGGTGAAATACGCCATCTTGCTCAATGCCATAAATTATGCGACGGAATACTTGCACTTTTTCAAGATGAAAGCGGTGCTTTTCGCCTTACGGCAAACGGCGAGAACGATACACCTTTCGACTGGCAACGTTCCGCCTCGGACGGTTCGGCACCTTCAGGCACAGCCGCGGCGGTATATGTATTGGCACGAATGGGTGCAACTTGCGGCGAAATCCGTTTTACGGAAGCTGCTTATCGTTGTTTACGGGCATTTTCCGGACAAATAGTCCGCTATCCGGCAGGATTTTCATGGATGCTTATTACCTTGAAATTTCTGCTGGGCAAGAGCCGCGAAATTGTACTGTACGGTACGAATGAACAGGCAGATTACATGGAAATGAAATCTTTGTTGCAGCATAATTATGCTCCGAATATCGTTGTATTGTATAATGAAGATACCGAAGCATTAGCTTCGTTTTCTCCAAAAGCAACCGTTATGTGCGGCAAAGATGCCACCGCCTTTGTATGCGAAGAAGCGGCGTGCCGCGCCGCAGCAAATACCGCCAAAGAATTGAAAATGATATTATCGGAGTCGTAAAATGACTTTTGCAATAGTATTAATGTTTCTCGGCATTATTTTCGACGCATTCCAATTTGCGGCAGTCAATACTTACGTCGTAACGCTGAAAGATGTAGGCATGGCGGCATTTGTATTGACGGTAATTAAACGTATAATTTGGGACGGTCAACCGCTGTCTGTTCCACGCTCCGCACCGATGTTTTTTCTGCTTGCAGCTCCATTTTTTGTGCTGCTGTCGGGAATTTACCCTTTAATGTCGCACGATTGGACGATGCAGACACAGTTCCTGAAAACTACTTTACATTTTATTTACGTTTGGGTTATAGCAAGTTTTTCCGTTATGCTTTGCATACCGCCAAGCGTATGGGAAAAGGGATTAAAATCATGGCTGATAGCCTCTATTCCGGTCAATATTTTCGGTGCTTATCAAATTGTGGCGCGTGCATTCGATTTGCCTTTCGCATGGTTGAGAATATTTTCGTATGCGAAAGATATTCGCGGTTATGAAAATACAGGCGACACAACGCAACTTAGTCTGAGCTTCGAGGGATTTTATCGTGCTACGTCCGTATTTTCCGAACCTTCCGCATTAGCCGCATTTAACGCAATAGTTTTGACGGCTATACTTATACCCTACATTAGAAATACGCGCCCGTTTATCGAGTCGGTATTACTGCGCCGTCTTGTGGTACTATGCTCATCAGTCGGCCTGTTTTTGACTTTTTCGCTTACCGGACTCAGCATGATAATTGCCACGCTTGCACTTGCATTGTTGCTCGACCGTTCCAAGCAATTGTTGAAAATGACTCGTATTCTCGGTATACTCTTTGTTCTGCTGTTAATTACCGATGTAGCGGTCGAATATTATGCCGGTATCAGCGTAGCCGGCTTGTTTTCTCAGAGATTGGGCGGTATTATCAGCTCGTTCGGCATAGGCTCGACAGAATCTACGATTGGCGAATCGTTTTTCACACGCGCCGACTCGATGGCAAAGGCGATGGAAATATGGAGTAATTATCCGATATTCGGGCATGGAATCGGCTGCTTCTATCACTATACGCGCGACGCCGATTTGGCCTTTACGGACTCTACGCTTTTCCAAGCACTTGCCGACACGGGAATTGGCGGATTTTTAACTGTTGTATGCCTTAATATTCTATCAGTATTCAAACCTATTTGGCTGACGCATCGCAACAGGCGCAATCAAATTCCGAGTAATTCGCTATCATTGGCAGAGTTTGCAATTTATCTGGGCGCATCTCTATGCTCTTTAATGTTCAGCGGAAATTCATACGTTGGCATTTTCCTCTGGCTGTTTTGGGGCATGATTTTTTCGATTACCGAATATTACTCGAACAATACGAAGTTCTGCATAGCCGTAAAGCACCCTCTGCGCAACCTCGTAGTATTCGGCCGTAAGCCGAAACCGTTGCCGACACACAATTAACTCTATTCTGCAAACAACTGATTTTTATGGCACAAATCATTGACGGAAAATCTATTGCAGCTACGATAAAATCGGAGTTGCAAATCGAATCCGCTGCTTTTATATCGAGAACCGGTACTATTCCTCATTTGGCATTGTTGTTAGTAGGCGACGACCCGGCATCGCAGGTGTATGTGCGTTCAAAAGCAAAAACTTGCGAAGAAATAGGGTTTCGCTCCACGATACTCAATTTGCCCGCAACAACCTCCCAAGAAGAAGTACTCGATGTTATTCACAGCTGGAACGGAAACAAATTGATACACGGTATTTTGGTGCAATTGCCTTTGCCGCGTCATATTTCGGAGCATAAAATCATAGAAACAATTTCACCCTCAAAAGACGTAGACGGCCTGCATCCGGAAAATATGGGCAGGCTTGTTTTGGGGCTGCCCGGGTTTGTTCCCTGCACTCCGGCCGGTATAATTGAACTTTTGTCGCGTTCGGGAATTTCGGCTCAGGGCAAGCATGCGGTAGTTGTAGGGCGCAGCAATATAGTTGGCAAGCCGATAGCCAATCTACTTTATCAAAAATCACCGCAAGCCAATGCAGTTGTAACGATTTGTCATACGGGCGCAAGCGGTACGTTACGCGATTTTACACGCCAGGCCGATATTCTTGTAGCAGCAATCGGCGTTGCGAATCGAATAACGGCCGACTACGTAAAAGAAGGCGTGGCAGTAATTGATGTAGGCATCAATCGGATTACGGACGTTGCAAAAAAAACAGGCTATCGTATTGTTGGCGATGTAGATTTTGAAAGTGTTCTGCCCAAAGTTTCGGCCATTACTCCCGTTCCCGGCGGCGTTGGGCCTATGACAATCGTGATGCTTATGCGCAATACATTGGAAGCTGCGCACAGATTTACTCGAAATGCAACAATAAACAGATAATTCTCGTATCGTTTTTCTGTATTTTTGCAAATGCAACATTACCGGACATGCGATTATGGCGCAAGATTATCCTAACAAACGTTTTTCCTCCGAAGCAGCGCAAGCTATTATAAAACGTGCGCTCGAACGCACGTCGTCATCCGGCGACGTAGCATTCAACGACCTTGCAGAAACTGCCAAGGAATTGGGCATTGACCCCGCAAACTTGGCTGCCGCCATCGAAGAGCAAGAAGCGGTAAGCGAATTGGAAGGTGCGCGAAATCGCTGGCGCATTTGGCGCAAGCGTAAGTTTTACCAGCACTTACGGGCATACATCATTGTTAATTCGGCTCTTACGATATTCAGTTTGCTCGGTCAGGAAGTTTGGTTTTTATTTCCGCTTATAGGCTGGGGCATAGGCCTTACATTCGATTTTTTTGCGGCTTTCTACCCGAACGACCGCGATATTGAGCGCGGCACTATGGCGGCATTAAAGCAGATAAGAAAAGAACGCGAAAGAAATAATATTTCCTTCTCGCAACGCGATTACCAGACAGCACGCCCTGAACCATTCGACGGAACAAATGCCAAACGCCAGACGGACAAGACTTTTACGGTCAACTTTGAAAAAGGCAAAATAATTATTTTTAAAGGCGATAAACGCATAGAAATCGGCGAAAAATAAAGTCTTTGCCATAAACGCACCGTTTCATTTGATTTGCAGAATGCAGAGCCTAAGTATGCAATGGGTTTCGATTGTTATCGTCAAACTCTGCGACAAACGCTTCAATGTCAAATCTTTCGCCCTTTTCATAATGAATATTGCAAAATTTCTCGCCGCTACAGCGGCAGCCGTTCTTCTTTTACCAAATATCGGTTGCAGCCGTACTGCCGATAATAACTCACCCGAAGATAAAAACCATGCAGAGCAATTATATGCAGAAGCTCCGGCCAAGCATGAGCTGTCGCAAATATCCGCAACGCAAAATATAGGCGAATCGCGTAAAAATGCAATCACCGAAGCAGTTAGAATTTGCAGCCCGGCCATTGTGGGAATAAATGTTACCGAAGTGCAGGCATACAGTCCGTTCGGAGGTTTTTTCGACGATCCGTTTTTCCAACAATTTGCAAAGAAATTTTCCCGGCAACGTTTAGTGCAAGGGCTCGGCTCGGGATATCTGATTTCGCCCGACGGTTATATTTTAACCAATGACCACGTAGCCGGGCGCGCAAAAAAAATAGTGATAACGCTAACGAGCGGTGAAAAATACGATGCCGAAATTATAGGTTCTGACCCGACAAGCGACGTAACTCTTCTGAAAATCAAAGGTAAGAATCTCCCCTATTTGAAATTAGCCAATTCTGACGACGTAATAGTCGGCGAATGGGCTATCGCTTTCGGTAATCCGTTCGGTTTATTCGATATTAATTCCAAACCAACCGTTACAGTAGGCGTAGTAAGCAATACGGGTGTAAGTTTTACGCAGGATAACCGCGTTTATCGTAATATGATACAAACAGATGCCGCAATCAGCTCGGGTAATTCCGGTGGGCCGCTCGTAAATTCTTACGGCGAAGTTATCGGAATGAATACGGTAATTTACTCCACGGCACAAAGCGGAATGGGCGCGGGCAGCATCGGCATAGGCTTTGCAGTTCCGATAAATCGAGTAAAAAAAATTGTAGACGAACTGAAAAAAAACGGGAAAATTGACCGTGCCTTCGACCCTGGAATTTTGGTGCAGGATATTGATGAACGCATAGCACGCTCATACGGCCTTGAAAAAACGGAAGGCGTTATCTTGACGCAAGTGCGGCGTAATACCTCGGCGGAACGTGCTGGGCTTGAACCCGGCGATGTCATTTTAAGCATAGACGGTGTGCTTATTCATAAAAGCGACGATTTGCAGATTATTATTTCCGATGGCGTAGTCGGAGAAACATTCAATATAATCATTCTGCGCGGCGACGAGAAATTCACAAAAAAAATGACATTGGAAAAAGTGCAAGAAAGACGATAACTTTATTTTAAGCTGCATAAAAAACATTAACTTCCAAATGACCGATTCGACTGACACAGCGTCGCCAGATGGCGATATTATACATCTTTTACCGGAGTTCTTGGCCAATCAGATTGCCGCCGGCGAAGTTGTGCAACGTCCCGAATCGGCGGTTAAAGAACTTGTGGAGAATGCCTGCGATGCCGGTGCAACCTCTGTTACGGTTGTAGTTCGCGGTGCCGGAAAATCGCTTATCCATATAATTGACAATGGACGCGGAATGAGCCGCGCCGACGTTGCTATGTCGGTAAAACGTCACGCCACAAGCAAGATAAGAACGCCGGAAGACCTCGAGCGCATTGCTACGCTTGGCTTTCGCGGCGAAGCATTAGCCTCGATAGCGGCAGTTGCCCTATTGGAAATACGCTCCCGACGCACAGACGACGACGCGGGCTGGAAATTACTGTCAGAGCCGCTAAAGCCCGAAACAATAGAGCCTTACAGCGCAGAAACAGGAACGCAAGTTATTGTTCGCAACCTTTTTTACAATGTTCCGGCACGCAAAAAGTTTCTGAAAAGCGACCTTACGGAATTTCGCTATATTTCGGAAACGATGCTCAAACTTGCCCTGAGCCGCCCCGACATTCGATTTGTTTTCTACGACGGCGATACACTTATTTTCGATGCACCGCCGAGTGATATACGCGGCAGAGTAGAATCGCTTTTCGGTGAGCAAACCGCCGCCGGAATTATACCCGTAGACTATTCGGCAACAAATATCGGTGTTTCCGGCTACGTAGGACAGCCGCATTTGGCAAAGCAATCCCGTGCGGGACAGTTCTTGTTTTTGAACAATCGCCCTATTGTCAGCCGATCATTGTCGCACGCCGTTTTTCTGTCGTTTGAGCATTTAATCGATAAAAATAATCATCCGTTCTATGTTCTGAATTTAACGCTTGACCCGTCGAAAGTTGATGTGAACGTACATCCGCAAAAACACGAAGTAAAATTTGACGACGAGCGAGGTGCTTACAATGCAATTCACGCCGCTGTTTCCGAGGCTTTATCGCGTACCAATCTTATCCCCGAATTGCAGTTCCGCAATCAAACAGCCGAACAGCCTTTTGAAAAAGTGCAAATCGGTGCGGCGCGAAACGATTATGCGGTTGTAAATCGCATTACCGGCGAAATAATAGAGCCGGCACGAAACGAAACACATCCGCCCGGAAAATTTCAAAATCATGAAAAAAGCGGAAATTTACCCGAAAGTTATCATCTTCCGGATTTCGGACGTAATGTCGTCGGCAAACAAGAGCAAACTGCCTTTGACACTTTATTCGGTCATGATGCACCGTCTAATGAACAAGAGCAAATTCTATCGAGCGAACTGCCGCCCGAAAGTATGCCGATGTGGCAACTGCATAACAAATACATATTCGTACAAAGCCCGAAAGGCGTAATCATAATTGACCAACATAATGCGCATGAACGAGTTCTTTACGAACGTGCATTGCGTAGAATGAACAAGGAATTTCGCGCCTCACAAGAGCTTTTATTTCCCGCAAAGGCTTCTTTCTCAACGGGCGAGACTGCGCTTATTACCGAAATTGACGAGGATTTACGCGCACTCGGTTACGATTTCGATATTACGCCCAACGGTGAAGCAATCATCAAGGGTGTTCCGTCAGATGTCCGCGCCGGTACCGAAGAAAAGTCTTTGCGCGAAGTTATCGAGCAATACGAAGAATACAGCCGCATACGCCACTCCGATAAACGCGATAATCTCGCCGCATCTTTTGCCTGTAAATCTGCCGTTAAAACCGGCGAATATCTTGAACGCGATGAAATGAGAAAATTGGCAGCCGATTTATTCGCTTGCGACACCCCTTATGTTTGCCCGCACGGAAGGCCTGTGATACTTGACTTTTCGCTTACGGAATTTGACCGAAGATTCGGACGGACTTCGTAGCCCGCATCAGCCCGCCGCCTGAATTGTTACAGCTGATTAACCGTACGCCTTTCGCAACTTAATTTTATGCCGCAAACCTCAACTTCTCCCCTTTCACGCACGGTTTGGTTGCTGTCACTTGTCAGTATGCTTGCGGATATTGCAAGCGAAATGCTTTATCCAATTTTACCTATTTACTTGCCAAGCATAGGGTTTTCGGCTGCATGGATTGGTTTGCTTGAAGGTACTGCCGAAGCTGTCGCCGGATTGTCCAAAGGCCTGTTCGGTGCATTATCCGACCGACTCGGACGACGTTTGCCGCTTGTAAACGCAGGCTATTTTCTAAGCGCAATTGCTAAACCTCCAATTGGGTTTATTTCTTTTGCCCCCGCCGTATTACTTCTACGCGCATTAGACCGCTTAGGCAAAGGTATGCGCTCTGCACCGCGCGACGCATTGTTAGCCGAAGAGTCGAGCCCTGAAACTCGGGCGCGAGTATTTGGTTTTCATCGCGGCATGGATACTTTCGGTGCAGCAATCGGACCGGCTCTTGCTTTATTTTTACTATGGAAGTTCCCGGGCGATTACCGTGCAGTCTTTCTTTGGGCAATAGTTCCGGGTATTGCGGCAGCGGCATTGACCTTCGTAATACGTGAAAAACGCAAAATCCCTAATAAAACAAAACGCTTAACTCTACGGCACAGTTTGGCGTATTGGCGCGAAGCAACGCCGGCTTACCGGCATTTCACGGCTCTGATGTTTATTTTCGCGCTTGCAAACAGTTCGGATATGTTTCTGCTGATAAGAATGAAATCAGCCGGATTAGACGACATTCAAGTAATCGGCGCATATATTCTTTTTAATCTTGTATTTGCTTTACTGTCGTACCCTTTCGGTGCATTAAGCGACAAGTTCGGCAAAAGGCGCATTCTAACGGGCGGCCTGCTTATTTTCGGAATGGTTTATTGCGGATTCGGAATAATGAATAATAAGGCGGCATTGCTCGCACTCATTATTCTTTACGGTGTATATAATGCCGCAACTCAGGGTGTTGTAAGTGCAGTAATCGCAAATCTTTGTCCGCAGAATGAACGCGCCGCCGGTATCGGCTCATTTGCAGGACTCCAAAGCATAGGCTCTTTAGGTGCAGGGCTGATTGCCGGAGCAATTTGGACTGTTTTTGGACCAACCGCAATGTTCATTTTTTCAGGTGCGACGGCTTTTCTGCTTGCTCCGCTTGTATTGCGCGTAAAAACTTAGTTTTTTCGTTTTTGCGGCTTGACGCAGAGCATATTTTACCGATAAATTTCATTTATTTGATATTACCTTTTTTACCTGAATTGTTCTATTCGTAAACTTTACCCCGCCTTGCGTTCAAACCGCTTCCTATGTTTGTAAAGTATTACTTTTAATGTTTAGAAAAAGGGGAAATATTTGAAAGAACAAAGGAGCAGAATAAGATACTCAAACCGCTTAAGCTACGAGCTTTTCTAACATGATTAT
>JADZAA010000095.1 GCA_020852855.1 Bacteroidota bacterium | reverse complement strand
CTTTATCTATTCGAGTAATGGCAAAATCTTCGGTAATGCCTAACATCTCACGTAGAAAATCTATAAATTCCATTTCCAACTTTCTCCCTGTAAATTTACTCCATTAAAAATTTAGTATAACCATTTAATCTATCGGCAAAAAGCATGATGATTTACTGTTAATTATTCGTATTTAAGCCATTGCGCAGCCTTGCTTGGTTCGGGTTGCTCATTATAAATTACGCATTGCTTGTTGCGTAAATTGCGCATAACGAATACCGTAAATTACAAGCGAATAAGCCATAATGACCGTTGACAGAATAAGCACCGGTAAATGCAGAGAACTGTCGGCAATGACAAAGTGAAGAGTTAAAGCAATCGCAATAGAAACAACAGCAGCCTTGCCTGCATAATTAGACGGAATGGTAAATCCTGTTTTTCGTGTCACAACCGCTCCGAGTGCTAATATCAAAGCATCACGCCCTATTACTGTCCAAAAGAACCATGCGGGAATATATCCGCCCAAATACATAAATATCACTCCTACCGCAGTTACTGTTTTATCGGCAACTGGGTCTATTATTTTCCCGAATTCGCTTATTTCGTTACGGCGGCGAGCTATGTAACCGTCTGCTACATCAGAAATTACAATTAAAACAATCACAACTGTCGCCCAGGCTTTATTTCCCGATGCAAGAAAGAATGCCATCGGTACGGCAAGTATGGCACGCACGCCGCTGATAATATTCGAAAGCGTCCAAATCATAATTTATTCTACCACTACCCGCATTGCAGATGAATATACCCCGGCACTTATGGCGAAAATATAAGTTCCGGCCGTAAGATGCGAGGTATCTACGTAAATTTCACCTTGTTTTTTATTACCATTTTTTATTTCCGTTTTTCGTATATTTTTTCCGACATTTTCACCGAGTAAATTAATTAGGCGGGCAGAAGTTGCAATTTCGTCGGCTGTATCGGCCTCGTAAGTTACAGTAAATCCGCCATGCGACGGATTCGGATAGATATCGGCTACTCGAAAATTCTTTCCGAGTGCAAAAATATTGCCCTGCAAAGGAATTTCGCATAAAGTGCCGCCGCTTAATTTAAGCGATAAGCCGCAACCGCGTAACGGAATAAAATTGGGCGAGCAAGTGTCGGAAATAATCAGAGTATCACGCACAAATCCCGTATCCGTAGGCGCAAAGCAAACAGAGAGCGCAACCTCGCTCAACGGCGGAATAATTACGGGCAATTCGCTTTGACGCAACGAGAACAGAATATTACGCGCCAGAACAGGTCTGTCTATGACAACTGTTTCGGCAGGGTCCCGATTGTAAAGAATAATTCGCCGACAATTTAATTTGCCGAGAGCCGTAGAATCGAATAAAAACTCTCCTTTTTCCGAATAAATACTTTTAATTTCCAGCCTGTTTTTCAAGTCTAACACAATTACGTTAATACTGCCTGAAGTTCCGTAGCAACCATTTGCATCACGCACAGTTACGTAATAGTCACCGCTTTTTTTCACGGTTATGGATCGCGTGATTTCGCCGGAGTTCCACAGATATTCGTTATAGCCTGCATCGGCCGTGAGAGTTACCGAATCTCCGGCACAAAACGTAGTCGCTCTGCTCGCTGTTACGAGCGGCTTGTAAGGTTCGGATTTCTTTACGGTTATCGTTTGCGACACACCCGTACAACCATTGGAGTCAATTACCGTTACGTAATACGAACCTTCATTTTTCACAATTATTTCGCGCCCTGTTTCGCCGGTAGACCAGCGATATAACGTAAAATCTGCGTTCTGAACGGAGATAATTACGCTGTCGTCGGCGCTGCACAATACTGCCATAGGACGATTTAGCAACAAAACAGGTATCGCCGGCGGTAATGCTTCTATTTTAAGCGAATCGGTAGTAATATAGCAAATCGCGTCAATATAAGCTGTTACGCGATAGGTTCCGCCTTTGCGTACCGTTATGTTGCGCCCGTTTTGCCCGTCAGACCATACGTAGCGGTCATAGCCTTCGGGAGCGGATATCACCGCAGAATCTCCGGCGCATAGCCTGGATTTACTCGATTGAATTTTTACAGGCGTTCCTTTTGCGGGAATGTATTGAAAAACACCTTCGCCTGCGCACCAGCCTACAGTATCGTTAACGAACCAAATATCGTCAATATTTATACCCGACGGAAGCCCGCAGTTAACAAGTTGCCACGTTTTTCCGGCATCAACGGTATGTATAACCATAGAACCGTCGCCTGCTCCCCAGCCGGAAACTGGGCTTGAAAGAAAAGCTCCGAACATAGAATGTTGCGTTTGCGCTCTGTTCCATGTACGTCCTTCGTCGGTTGAGAAGCGCATTTCGCCTACGTTTCGCGAATTACCGTCGCAGTCCTGACCGGAAGCAGGCACAAGTATAGAGCTTCCCAAGTTAGTTATTTCTTCCTGCCATACATGCGTTCCCGTTTGACTTAGCACGTCCCATGTTTTTCCGCCGTCATCTGTACGCCAGACCAATCCGCTGCTCGAAGCATATCCTACTCCGTCGGGCGAATCGAGTATAGCGTCGGAAAGTTTAGTGTCGGGTTCGTTACCCGTGAAATAGTTCCATGTTGCGCCGCCGTCGGTTGTACGGCAAAAGTACTGCGGCCCGCCGCATACGCCGGCCATAAGCAAACCTACTTGTTGATTTGCAAAAAAGCATCCCCAAAACGACACAGCCGCCGTAATGGGCGGTGTAATATCAGACCACGTTATGCCGCCGTTCGTAGATTTCCATATACCGGACGGGCCGGAAGTGTAGCCTGTTGTCTGCGTAACGAACTGCACGCTTTCAAGCATATCGCCGCCTGTAGGAACTACTGTACCGAACCACGTGGCACCTGCATCTGTTGTGCGCAACAATCTCCCCTGCATACCGCTTATCCAGCCGAATTGCGGATTTACGGGCAAGAAAAACACGTCGAGGTAATAACCGCTTTCGTAGCCTGCCGGTAATTTTGCCGCACGCCATTGCGCATGGGACGAACCAAAGCACAGCAATGCGGCAATTATCGCAAGCGGAAATAAACGCCGCGATAATATTGTCCGAATATTCGTATTATTCGTCATAGTCGCTGTACGCCGTAAATACAGAATTAATTAATTAAAAAGCTATTGTTTTTCTGGTCTCATTTGCGGAAAAAACAGAACGTCGCGTATAGATTCCTGTCCGGTCAGCAACATTACAAGCCTGTCAATTCCGATTCCGATTCCGGCGGTAGGCGGCATACCGACTTCAATCGCGTAAATAAAATCTTCATCGAGCGTCATGGCTTCATCATCACCGCTTATTCTAAGTGCCGCCTGCTCTTCAAGCCGTGCGCGTTGGTCTATCGGGTCGTTCAGTTCGGTAAAGCAATTTGCCAATTCAGCACCGGCTGCAAATAATTCAAAACGCTCGGTTAGTCCGGGCGTACTGCGATGTGCTTTCGCAAGCGGCGACATTTCAACGGGATAATCCATAACGAATGTCGGCTGTATAAGATTCGGCTGCACTTTTTGGCTGAATATTTCATCGAGAAGTTTCATTGCGCCGGCAGTGCTATCTACTTCAACGCCGATTTCCCGCGCCGTAGCAAGTAATTCCTCGCGGCTTTTGCCGAAAAGGTCAAGTCCCGTATATTCTCGCAACAAATCATACATGGTTGCCCTGCGAAAAGGTGCGGCAAAAGATATGTGATTTCCGGCAAACTTGGTGCTTGATTCGCCGTTGGCGGCAACGCAAAGACGGCAAATAAGATTTTCGGTCATATTCATCATCCAAAAATAATCCCGATATGCAACGTAAAGTTCCATCATTGTAAATTCGGGATTATGCGTTTTGTCCATTCCCTCGTTACGGAAATTTTTACTTATTTCATAAACGCCTTCAAAGCCGCCCACTATAAGACGTTTCAGATATAATTCGAGGGCTATCCGCATATATAGCCGCACGTCTAAGGCATTGTGATGCGTTACGAAAGGCCGCGCCGAGGCACCACCATAAAGAGGTTGCAAAATAGGCGTTTCCACTTCGAGCCAGCCGCGCCCGTCGAAAAATCGGCGCATTTCCGCTATAATTTTCGAGCGTTTTACAAACACGTCGCGAATATGCGGATTAACTATCAAATCAACGTAGCGACGACGATAGCGCAGTTCTTTATCTACAAAAGCATCGTGTACAACTTTATTTCCGTCCGCATCGGTTTCTTCTTTTGGCACGGGCAATACACGCAACGATTTACAAAGCAGAGCCGCCTCGCGTGCATGAACTGAAATTTCCCCCGTTCGAGTGCGGAATGCGAAGCCCCGCGCACCAATTATATCGCCAATATCGAGAGTATGAATCAATTCATAGAATTGCGGCGTTTCATCTTTGCGAAAATACAACTGAAGTCGCGCCCCGTCGTCCTGAATATGCATAAAAGCGGCTTTGCCCATAACGCGCACAGCCATAATGCGACCTGCAACGGCTATTTCTGCCAAATGCGATGCGTCTTCATCGGAAAACGTTTCGAGTACCGATATGTTGGAATGAGTTTTTTCAAAGACAGGCGGATAAGGATTAACACCACTCTCGCGTATAATGCGAAGTTCTTCAAGACGGCGTAATTCTTGGTCGTTGCGCGTCTGGTCTGACATAGAAAATCGGAGAAAATTATGAATAAAAGTGCGTAATGACGGCTCAAAAGTACGAAAAACGGCTGATTTGCTAAGGAATTTAACCGAAAATAGTCCGCTTCCTTTGAAAATAGAGTAAAGAACGGTATTTTTGCGTTTTCAGGGCTATTTTACGACACTATTCATAAGGCATTGTTTGAGGCGACCTTTCGTTCCTCGCACTATAACGCCGACAGGCGAACGCGGCGTAATTCGCGATAAAAATCGCAAGCATCGAATAAACGACGAAATTAACGTCGCGCAAGTTCGTGTAGTAGACGAAGAAGGCGTTATGCTTGGCATAATGCCGATTAATCGTGCGTTAGAGCAAGCGTACGAAGAAGAAAAAGATTTGGTGGAAATAGCACCGCAAGCCGAGCCGCCTGTCTGCAAAATAATAGACTACGGTAAATTTGCATACGAATTGCAGAAGCGCGAAAAACAACAGAAAAAAGCGCAACATCAGCAGTTACTTAAGGAAGTTCGCTTCAAATGGCGCACCGATACTCATGACTTCGACTTCAAAACCCGCCATGCACGCGAATTTTTGGGCGAAGGTCATAAAGTAAAGGCTACCGTAATGTTCAAAGGGCGCGAAATTATGCACAAAGAAATCGGCGAAGCCTTGCTTGAACGTTTTGTTACGGCGTTGGCCGACGTAGCAAAAGTTGACCAGCCGGTTCATCCCGAAGGCAGAATGTTATCGGTAACTTTGGCACCCGAAAAGAACGTAAAAAAGATAAAATCCGAATAATAGTTCAACCCATAGAAAGCAAAGAGGAAATCATGCCAAAAATGAAATCTAAAAGCGGCGCGAAAAAACGCTTTACCCTGACGGGCAGCGGCCGCGTCAAACGCGAAAGGGCTTTCAAAAGCCATATTTTAACATCAAAAAGTCGTAAACGCAAACGTGTATTGCGGCAGTCGACATTGGTTCATTCGACCAATGAGCAGGCGGCAAAGCGTATGCTCGGTGTCGGATAATTTTTCGACGCTTTCAATATAAAAAATTGCGACGTGCGGGGACACACACAAAGCGACGCTCTCCCGCCGTCCTTATCTTAAAAATCTAAGGAGTAATAATGCCACGCGCAAAAAACAAAGCAGCATCGCACCGCAGCCGCCGTAAATTTATCAAACTCGCCAAAGGATATTGGGGAGCGCGGAGCAAGGTGTGGACTATCGCCAAACATCATATCGAAAAAGGTCTGTTGCACGCATATCGCGACCGCCGGCTGAAAAAGAGGGCTTTCCGCAGTTTGTGGATTGTTCGCATCAATGCCGCGGCACGTCAGGAAGGCACGACTTATTCTAGATTGATGAACGACCTGAAAAAACAAAATATCGCCATCAATCGTAAAGTGCTGGCAGATTTAGCTATGAATCATCCCGCTGTATTTGCCGCCATAGTGCGCAAAGTTGCCGGATAAAATTCAATGGGTTGAACTATTTTACAAAAAGGCGTTCGTTTCTGCGCGAGCGCCTTTTTTTGTCGGTAAAATCGTATTTTGCAATATAAAGATTATAGTTCGACCGATATTCGTTCAATACTTTACCCGAAAATAGAAGCTGATGTATTCCGAATTAACTCTGCTGCGTGCCGAAATTGAGCGTGATATTGCCTTAATAACCGACGAAGATTCGTTGGAGCAATTCAAACTGAAATATTTAGTAAAAAAGGGTGCAATACAAGGATTTATCGAGCGGTTGCGCGATGTTCCGAAAGAACATAAGCCGTCAGTAGGCAAAGAGATAAACGCACTTAGGTCTTTAGCTGAAAATTTCTATGACGAACGCAAGACTTCCTACGACGAGCGGCGCAAAGCCCATGTTGAACTTATAGATGTCAGCCTGCCCGGCCGCCGTTGCACCCCACTCGGTTCTATACATCCGATTCAGCAAACGCTAGACCGATGCATAACAATTTTCGAGCGGATGGGATTCTCCGTAGCCGAAGGGCCTGACGTAGAAAATGATTATTATAATTTCGGCGCATTAAATTTTGCACCCGACCATCCGGCGCGTGATATGCAGGACACGTTTTTCGTGCGTTCGGAAAAAGCCGACGATATATTATTACGCACGCATACGTCCAGCGTTCAAATCCGCGTAATGAAGTCGCAGAAGCCTCCGATTCGGTCAATTATGCCCGGGCGCGTTTATCGCAACGAAACTGTAAGCGCACGTTCTTTGGCAGAGTTTCATCAATTGGAAGGTCTTTATATTGACCGTAACGTAACTTTTGCCGAGCTGAAGGGAACAATTATTTCTTTCGCCAAAGAAATGTATGGCGGAAATTCAAAATTCCGTTTTCGCCCCTCCTATTTTCCTTTTACCGAACCAAGCGCGGAAGTTGATATTTCATGCTATTTATGCAACGGAAAAGGTTGCCGAATTTGCAAATATTCAGGCTGGTTGGAAATTTGCGGTTGCGGTATGGTTCACCCTAATGTACTGAAAAATTGCGATATAGACCCCGAAGAATTTTCCGGCTATGCTTTTGGTTTTGGTATAGAGCGCGTTACGTTGTTGCGAACGGGAATAGACGATATTCGTCTGCTTTACGAAAATGACGTGCGGCTGCTGAATCAGTTCCGATAAGAGATTGTAAATTAAATAACTTGATTTGTGTTTAAATGAAAAACGCCGATTTTTCATGCCCGACATTCTGCTTTCAGCGCGAAATCTCGTAAAAAGTTATTCGCTTCGTTCACATAACGATACCCCCGTATTACGCGGCGTTTCGCTCGAAGTGGCTCGCGGCGAATTTCTCGCACTTATGGGACCGTCCGGTGCCGGAAAAAGTACGTTACTGCATTTACTCGGGTTGTTAGATGCACCAAATTCCGGTTATACGGAATTTGATATAGATAAACAAATCTATGACAGCCGCTCGCTTACGTCAAAATCAGCCGATTTTGTCAGGAATAAACATATAGGATTTATTTTTCAATTTCATCATCTTTTGCCGGAGTTTACTGTTCTTGAAAACGTAATGACTCCTGCGTTAATAGCCGGACTTCCTGTTTCCGAAGCTAAATCACGCGCCAAAGAACTGCTCGAATCCACGGGACTTTCGCATAGGGCAGAGCATAAACCCGCCGAAATTTCGGGCGGTGAACAGCAACGTGCGGCTATTGCCCGCGCTCTTATCAATGAACCTGCGTTGATTATAGCCGACGAGCCGACAGGTAATCTAGATTCGGCAAATGCCGCCGCAATACTCGGAATAATCGCTCAATTACGCGACCGACGCGACCTGACTTTTATAGTAGCCACGCATAGCACAGAAGTAGCCGCGCTGGCCAATCGTGTTGTAATGATGCGCGACGGTATGATATAACCGACCAATCAGGTTGTAGTATTGAGCCGATACGCTTACAGTTCGGCTTCAACGCCTAAAAATACTGTGCGCCCGGCCGCCGGAAAGAATTCTTTGCCTGTTCCGCCTGCCGCATAAAGCAAATTAAACAGATTGTTTGCAGCAAGACGCAAGCGTAGTTTACGTAGCTCCAAAATATTAGGAAATTCAACCGAACAATCGAAATTCACAACTGTAGCTGCCGGAATAACATTATCGGAATAATCTGTAATTCCGGGTAAATTGCGTCGTATTTCGGCCAAATTATCGCCAAAATTATCTGTATACATTTTCCCTATATGCCGCAAAGCAATTCCTGCACGGAAAACTCCGTTTGCATAATCGGCGCGAATATTTGCCAAAACATCCGGAAATCCGGCAATTGTATAATCGTCCAATATTATCGCTTTGCCGTTGTCGGCAAAAAAACTGTATTTAACGAAACGGTTGCGACTTACGGCTGCATTACCCGATAGCGTAAGCGATCCCGAAGAATGTATGTCGGATATGGTCGCACCCGCTTCAAATTCTAAGCCTATATGTCGTGAGCGTTCCGCATTTCCATCTACCGGAACGCCGAAAACATCGAGTTTACCGTTTTTTACAAGCTCGTCGGAAAATTCCATTAAATAAATTCCGAGATTCATATAAATTCCATTTTTGCTATAGCGTGCGCCCGCTTCTACATTCGTAAGGCGTTCGGGTTTAACAAGCGGTGCGGTAAAGTCGTATTGCGTAGTGCTACCTACTTGTTTTGCAGCAAATTTAGGCGTTGCACCGAAATATGAATCTCCTGCGGCATATAAATTTTTCATACGCGGCTCGCGCGATGTTACTGCAAAAGCCGCATAACCGGACAATGCGCCTTCGGGATTAAAATTAATACCCAAGCGCGGATTAAAAAACGTATAGTTTACAGAAAATATTTCAGATCCCACCCCTGTAACCTCTCCGGAAAAATTCTCGTAAGCTGTATATTTACCGCCGGCTTTTTCATTGTCAACCGCATAGCGATGATGCACTATTTGAAATTCGCCGGTCAATTTAATATTGTCCGACAAATCGTATTGTTCGCGTGCAAATGTCGAATAAATATCACGTATGCCGTTATATTCGTAAAATTTGTAATCATTATCGAAGTTCTTGGGCAACAATTCGGCATATCGAATTTGCCCGTAATGATTTGAGCGGTGGAAGCGAACTTCTGCGCCTGCGGTAAATTCTCCATTATCGTGTTGCCATATAATTCTCGGAACCCAGCCGCCATGTCGGTTCGACACAGCGGCACGTATAATTGCGTTTCGCGGATTTCCGGCAGGGTGAAAACCGTATTGCGAAACGAGCCGCAACGTATTTGTGTCTGCCCACGAGCCGTCGAAATCAAAGAAACCGTCGCCTGTATAATAAAACAGCGTTGATTTAAGAATTAAATTGTCCGAAATATTCGCATCGTTTAAAATTTCATAATGCGGTTGCGAAAAATTCTCGATTTCTTGAGCGCGACGCGGCGCGGCATAGCCTACAACTTCGCGTCCGACGGCGAGCGAATCGGCATCATACTCGAAATAATTGTAATTCGCCCGACGCAAAAACGGATTTGTTATCGCGCTTTTAGGCAATCCGTTATAGGCGAGTCCGTCGGCAAGCGGCCCGCCGTATAAATTAATTTGTGTGGTAATTTTATCGTCGAACCTTACTGCCGATAGAAAATAGCTTCCCAATTCGCTCCACGAGCGGTCGCGATAGCCTATGCTGTTAATTTGCGATAATCGTGCATACATCGCATAATTGCCGACAAGCCCGCTCGACACTTCAGCCGACATTCTATTGGTGATAGGAATAAACCGCGTAGAGCCGTCGTCGTATTGCGCCCAATTTATTCCGCCGGAGAATCTTGCAAAAGCGGCGTTTGCAAAATTGGCCGTTGTAAGGCTTATGCTCCCGCCGACTGCGGCTGCGCCGTAATTTACCATTCCCGCGCCGCGTTGCACTTGCACCGATTGCAGATTTGCGGCCATGTCGGGAAAATCTATCCAATAAACGTTATGGTCTTCCGGGTCATTCTGCGGAACGCCATTAACAAGAACAGCTATTCTACGCTGGTCGAATCCGCGCATAATCAACGTGGTATAGCCCGTATTAGAGCCGTCGTCGGAATAGAACAGTGTTGACGGCATTTCGCCTAACAACGCCGGTAAGTCTTGAAGTGTATAGCGATTGCGAATATCTACACCCGATATTTCGGTAAAAGTGGCCGGCGTTTCTCGCACGGCGGCACGAGTCGAGGTTACGGTTACGCTCGGCGTTTGATATACACGAGCCGAATCGGCCTGTTTTCGCGTTACTTTTGGAATAGAAGGATGTTGCGCAGATAAAATATAGGGTGCAACGAGTAATGCCATCGCATAAGCAAAAGCATTTTTTGATAGAATTTCTGACATGACATACACCGTAAAAAATAAAACAATACGGCGTTGGGAGAGCAAAATAACGGCATGAAAAACATAATACATGGACATAAATTCTATATGCCATATCGTATTCCGTTTTCCTACGCCGGTACTAACCGGATCAGGTTCAAGGAGTGAACTTCTCAGCATTGCCGCTTATCGCGTGCAAGGCGCCCCCAACGGACCGATGCGAAAATACGGAATTTCCATATCGCATCAAAATTCATTTCAGATAACAGCCGATATTTTTTATTTACAAGGAATATTCTACAAACTTTTATATTTTAGAGCAGGCAGGCGAGGGTGCGCGACGACTTCATAATTTTTAATTTACAAAAAAAAAACTATCTTTGCATACAAAGCAAATCTTTATTTTATTATTTTTGAAAACAGCAATGGCACGTACCGACAATTTACGCAAACAACACGATCAACTCATCGCACTTACGCAAGAAATATCTCGGAATCTCACGCTGTCGGAAGTAAGCACAAAAACGATAAATATCACAATGTTGCTTTCCAAACTTACCGGTCTGCTACAAGTTCATGCCTCATCGGAAGATAAATTTCTTTATCCCGGGCTTCTGAAAGCGACCGACACAAAAGTCAAAACAATCACGAAGCGTTTTTTAGACGAAATGGGCGGAATTGACAAAGCGGTCAGCGAACATAACACGAAGTGGACAATTCAAATAATAAAGGAAAAACCGAACGAATTTATTAAGGAAACGAAACAATTACTCGCGACACTCGGGGTGAGAATAAATAAAGAAAACGCGGAATTATATCCGCTTGCCGACACTTTGTAATCAATAAAATAATTCTAAATAAATAGCGGCCGACAATTTTAATCGCCGGCCGTTACGCGTTCGTATTCCTTGCGCAACAATACTTCTTCTTCGACAAGCAACATTTTCCCCCGACGTGCCATAACAACGCGGGCAACGTCGAGCGCACGTTCTATATTGTAAACGGGTGCTTCTGCCTGTCCGCCGAACGAAAACGACGGAATAACCGACGGCGCGTAATCCGCACCCACTACCGAAGACGACACTCCGACTACCGTTCCCGTTGTAAACATGGTATTTATCCCGCTTTTTGTATGGTCGCCGCAGAGCAAGCCAAGCATAATTCTATCTGTAGCCACACGACGGCCCTCGAGACGAATCACAATGGGTGCATAAGTGTTTTTTAAGTCGGAAGTATTAGTGTCTGCGCCGAGATTCGCCCATTCACCCAAATATGAATGTCCCAAAAATCCGTCATGCTGTTTATTGGAAAAAGCTTGAACAATAGAATTTTCAATTTCTCCGCCGATTTTGCAAAATTCGCCGAAACTTGTATCGCCATAGATTTTTGCACCTATTTTTATTATTGAATTTGCTCCTATGGCGCAAGGCCCAATAATTACGGAATTTGCCATAATTCGCACGTTTTCGGATATAAGTATAGGCCCGTCGGTAGCGTCCAATATTACTCCGGGGGCAATTTCCGCGCTATCCGCAGCAAATATTGACGCTTCGTTCACGCCAACAACCGCACTCGCAGGATCGGAACGAAAAGGTGTCGTCTTACCGAATATTCGGGCATCTGCCGTAATAGCGCACCCGTTATTTTCCAGTGCGTCCCACATATAGCGCAATATTCTGACTGGGATTTTACGACGTACAGAAACGTACCGTGCGGCAATTTGCAACGCATCGTCGAAAAATACGTCTCCCGAAGCAGCGGCTAATTCGGCCGTAAAACTACGAGCGGACACACCTCGCAATATTGCACCGACAATTTCTTCATCTTTATTTTCAAGTAAAAATCCGTCGCCGGATTCGGTTACGTTCAGCGATGCGACAAATTCGGCATCCGGCAATATATTACCAGAAAGAATGACCAATATTTCCGCAGATGGAAATGCGATGCCGGTTTGCGGATAATGCCGCGCAATAAATGAAGCCACATGCCCCGTTCGTCCGGCGAAATGCAACGATGCTTCGGGAAAATATCGTCCGTATTTTTCAAACAATCGAAGTGCGCCGCAACGCAACTCCCATAAGCAATGTAGAATAGAAAAAGGATATAAATCACCGACATTACGCGGCTCTGCAAGTAAAATCGAAATGTTATTCATCGCCGCCTTTCATTCGCTTTTTGCTTTGCCGGAAAGCACGTTCCGTAGCCATAACATACGATACGTATTCCGAGCGTGCCGCATTGTTCGGCAGTCTGTTGTTGTGCCCGCACCATTCGGCAAAAATTCCCGTGTCCACAGGAATCTTTTTCACCCTATTCCCTTCTTGTTCAAGGTCTTTGGCTATGCGCCAAACCATCATCATCCAATCTTCATACGAAGATGAAAGCGTATCCGGGTCGGCGGCTATTGCACGCATTTTTTGCCATTCTTCACGTGTCAGCCATGTTATCCCGTAGACTGCTTTCTCGCTGTTGTCGTTTTTTTTCATCTAATTTTAATTAGTTGTTCCGAATTATTTTATTAAAATCATAGCAGAATATAACGTGCAAATTTAAGAGTTGGATACGAGCGAAGCATAAAAAATATTATTTTTGCATTTTTAATTTTCAACAAATTCTTTCGATATATTTTTATATGATAATTGTGCCGGCACGCGCATTTGTGGCGGCAGCTACGGCCCTGATACAGTCGTCGACGGCAGATAGCGGCACCGATACAATGAATTCTGCCACGTCGCGATAATCGGCTTTGCAATCCACGCCGAAACGCTCGATAATAGGTTTAACGATAGAAATATCCTCATAAACGCAGATAACACGAAGCGACGTTGCACGATAAACAGGTATTTTTTCGACGAGTTCAAGTGCCATTGCCGCACATTCGGAGTAGGCACGCGACAATCCGCCTACACCTAATTTTACACCGCCGAAATAGCGCGTAACCACTAACAATGCGTCGCTTACGTCATACTTTTGAAGCATAAACAAAATCGGCTTTCCTGCACTTCCCGACGGCTCGCCGTCATCGGCGGCGCGAAAATCAAGTCCCTTGGAACCTAATCTATAGGCATAACAATTATGCGTTGCATCATAGAATTCTTTTCTGATATCGTCTAATTTCGACAATGCTTCGCCTTTACTCTTTGCAGGAAAAACCGTTGCCGTAAAACGCGACCCCTTTACTTTCAGTTCGGCGCGTTTGCGTTCCGAAATTGTATAATAAACATCTGCGGCCGTTGTTTTCTCGTCCATAACCGTTTAATTTTAAGGAAGTTTCGTATGAATATAGGAATTGTATGCTATCCTACTTACGGCGGTAGCGGCGTGGTAGCCACAGAGCTTGGGGCTGCTTTGGCCGCACGCGGGCACCGGGTTCATTTTATCACCTATGCCCAGCCGATGCGATTAGATAAGTTTCAAGACAATATATTCTATCACGAAGTTGATTTGCCGGCCTATCCGCTTTTTGAATTTCAACTCTATGCACTTGCACTTGCCGGTAAAATTTTCGACGTGGCAAAATACGAAAATTTGGATATTCTACACGTGCATTATGCTATTCCCCATGCAATTAGCGGCTACCTCGTTAAGCAAATGTTGAACGGCAAGTCCGATATAAAACTGATTACTACACTTCACGGCACAGATGTAACGCTAATAGGACTTGAGCCGAGTTTTCTTCCTTTGGTTAAATTCTCCATCGAGCAAAGCGACGCTGTCACCGCCGTGTCGCGCTTTTTAGCCGAAAAAACCAAAACTGGATTTACCGACAAAAAAGACGTAGAAGTCATAAATAATTTTATTGACACAGAGCTTTACAAGCGCGAAGAATGTCCGCAACGGCGCAAACAATTCGCCCCGAACGGCGAGAAAATTTTTATGCATACCTCGAATTTTCGGGAAGTCAAAAGAATTCCCGACGTTATCAAAATTTTTGCTGCGGCTCTCGAACATATACCGGCAAAACTCGCACTTATAGGCGACGGCCCCGAACGTGCCGAAGCCGAACGACTCAGCCGTGAACTCGGCATTGCCGAACATACCCGTTTTTTGGGCAAACAAAGCGCTTTGCCGCAAATACTTTCGGCCGCCGATATATTTCTGTTGCCAAGTCAATCCGAAAGTTTCGGCCTGGCCGCTCTTGAAGCAATGAGTTGCGGCGTTCCCGTTGTGGCTACAAATATGGGCGGTATTCCCGAAGTAGTATCGCATGGCGAAACCGGATACATAGCCGAACTCGGCGATATTAAGCGTATGGCACGTTATGCGGTAGATTTGCTGAAACATCCGCGTCGCTGGGAAGAATTCAGTCAAAATGCACGTAATCGCGCAGTGCAATTATTCAACAAAGAACTTATAGTACCGCAATACGAAGCGCTTTACCGCAAAGTAGTCGCCGCCAAATAATAATTTATTTTTCCGATATATTACGAGTACGTTTTCATGCTGTGCTTAACGCTTAAAATCAATAACCGCAGAGAATGTTCTGTATATTCAAAAATAAAATAAACAATAAATTGCTTGTAAATACTTATCTTACAATCTCCTATTTACGTTCAAAAATAATATTCGGATAAATCCATGATGCAATTTTATAGCCTTGTGCCGATAGAAATACAACTATTTCGCTGTCGAGCATATTTTTGCAATCCTGCTCCGCCAATTCAACCATGACAAGGAATGGTCTGTATTTAGCCCAATCATTGGAGCGAATGACCTCCATATCGCAACCTTCGGCATCTACATTCATAAAGTCAATCGCACAACCTTTCGGCAAATGTCTGTTTAGCAACGATGCAAGCGTTACGGTGTTCGTAACAACTATTTCCGGCTCTTTATTCATACGCCGCGCAAATTCCGCCGCATGCTCGGCCGAGAGCGTATTCACAACCGTAGGCGTTCCCCAAGTATAGAATCGCATTTCCCGCTCACCGTCCGAAACAGCCGCTTCCACATTTGTATCGCGAGGGCGAATTCTATCGAATATTTTCATCGAACCGGGCGCGGCATCTATATTTATTCCCCGCCAGCCAATATTATAGAAAAAATACGTATTGGAAAATTGTTTTGGTGCAAAGGCGCCTACATCCACATAGAATCCTTTTTCGGGCAACACCGTATTTCCGTTCATTTGTTCGCGGCGCAACAGTAATGAGCGTATCACAATATCCTCGCCGGCCGATGAATATGATTTGAGCGACCAAAAATTATCTGAATATATTTCGGCAATTTTTCTGAAAAATCGAATAAATCGTTTAGGGAGAATATTTCGCAACCGGCCGTGTATTTTCCAAACAATGCTCATTGTTCTTTTTTCCTTACGAAAAAACCTGTTGTAATACGTTTTATTTTATTAAAGAATGGTAATGTTTCCGTATTTATTTGCATTGTAATAAATAAGCCGATAAAGCCTATTACGACATTCCCCATCCACATTCCGGCGGCCGGTGATATTACGGCGCGATCGGCCAATTTTTCACCTGCTATTAAGCACGCCCAATATACTATATAAATTCCCAAAGAAATAGCGGCAGATATGCCGAAATTACCTCGCCGCGACATTACACCAAGCGGGCAACCCACAAATACAAATACAAAACACGCAAACGGTATTGCGTATTTTTTGTAAATTTCCACCGAAAGTCCGCGTATGCGGGATTGATTATCCTCACGCTGAAAACTCGTGGATTCCAGAGCCGAGCGAATTATCGAAATACGGCTTTGTACTCGGCTCCAAGCATTATCGTCCGTAAGTTTCGGCGGCTGTACGCCAATTTGCTCACCATTAAAAATATAGGATAAATGCGCTTCAATTTCCCGATTTGCCGATGAATCTATGCCGAGAATAGAGGTTTCGGATTTCCTTACCAATTCTTTCATTGCCGCAATATTCATTTCGCGGTCACCGCGCGAGAACATATCGTCGCTCGACCTCGTAAAAGCGAAATCGTTCGTTTCAAGTGCAATTCTATGCGTCGAGAAAAGTATGCGACGATAATCGGCAGGGTTCTGCCTCCCTATTTGATGAATTTCACCGCGATTCAGCGTTATAATAAGTCGTGTGAAATTACGGTTGAACGCAACACGCCCCGTGTCGGCAGAAACAACCGATGCGCGAAGCGGTGATGTTTGGTCGTAAATCGTTACCCCAAGCAATGTCCCGTCGGGCTTAGTCTGCCGCGACAAAATAGTGTAACCTTCTATTTGCGAGGCAAATTGACCACCCTCTATTGCAAATGTAGGTTTTTTTCGCTGTATGTCCTGCATCAAAGTCTTAGCGCGGTGATTTGCATCGGGCAACACCTCGTCGTTGAACCAATACACGCCGCAAGTCAGCAATAGGCCGGCTATAATCGCGGGGCGCATCATTCGCAACAAACTTATACCGGAAGCCCGCATTATGGTTATCTCTTGCGCGGCCGACATTCCGCCGAACGACATAAGCGTCATAAATAAAACGCCCATAGGAACGGCTAATACCATCATCCAAGCCAAATTCAGCCCTACGACCTGCGCTATTATCCACGCATCTAAACCTTTACCCACAAGTTTGTCTATATGATTGAGTACAAACTGTAGTATAAAGACAAACATCACCACCGAAGTTCCGAAGAAAAACGGCCCGATTTGAAAGCGAAGCAGATAAAATACAAGTATCATGATTGCAAAAATACCGCCTCTGCGCCAAACAACAATAAATAATAATATCGCAGTAAAATAAATGTGTTTTTTTATTTCATTCCGAATTTATCGTTTTTTTTCATTATTTCCTAATACTGAATATTTGCAGGCCGATTGTAATATAATGACGAGTTAATTTAATTACATAGAGTTCAATAATTTACTACACAAATCTTCTGCAATTCATTGTTTGGTTTCTGATAGTGCGAAAACATAGTCCAAAATGCCTTCTTCCTTTCTTCCAAACTTCTCACAAATCTATTATG
>JADZAA010000094.1 GCA_020852855.1 Bacteroidota bacterium | reverse complement strand
TGGAACAAATGAAAATACCAATGGTCTGATACGTCAGTATTTTCCGAAGGAGCAACAATTAGACAACGTAAAACAAGAGGAAATAGATGAGTAATGAGACGATTAAACAACAGACCGCGAAAGGTGCCGAATGTCAAAACGCCAAATCAAGTATTCTCAACATTTTTTCACTCTGTTGCACTTGACTGTTGAATCCGCCTTGTTAATACAACTGCACTATTACCCGAATAACGGATAACTTTTCAATTTACCCATTACCGACTACGGCTTGGAAAAATTCGGATTTATTATTAGTTTTTCATCGGTAAGCGAGTGCAAAAAAGCGATTATATCCGACATTTCTGCTTCCGTAAGATGCAGCGGAACAATCAACGGACTTTTATTGAAAAAATTCCTGCCGCCTTTATTGTAATGTTGCATAACTTCTTCAAGCGTAAAAGTTTCGCCATCGTGCATATAGGGTGCGGTCAAGGCAATATTGCGCAATGTCGGGGTACGAAAAGTGCCGCGGTCTTTTTCGTTGCGAGTAACGTCATAGCGTCCGTCATCATAATAATGCGTGTAAAGTCCCGTGCTATGATATTGCTCGTCTGTGAAATTGAAACTGCTGTGGCACAATGAGCATCGTGCGCGTTCACCGAAAAACAGCGTCATTCCCCGACGTTGTGCCGGCGAAAGTGCTGTGGAATCGCCGCGATTAAAACGGTCATAGGGAGAATTGCCCGAAACTACCGAGCGAACAAAACAAGCAATGGCTTTAACTACATATCGGGCATTTGCCGTATCGTTGAAAGCAGAACGAAACATATTCCGATAATTTTCATCTGCACGAAGTCGCTCTGTTATTAATTTTTCAGATGAACGCATTTCTGCCGAATTGGTCAGTGCAGCCAATATTTGTTCGTCGAGTGAAGCGGCGCGTCCATCAAAAAACAAGGCTTTTGCATAGCCGGAATTAGCAATGGCCGGCGAATTGCGTACGCCAATCTCTTTATTTACTCCTATGCTTGTGGAGGCTGCATCTGCAAAACCATGCTCTTGACGATGACAGCTTGCACAAGCGACGCTATTATCGAGCGAAAGTCGTGCATCGTAAAACAGATGTCGTCCAAGTACAATTTTCTGCTCTGTAAGCGGATTATCGGCCGGAACGGGCATTGCGGGAAAACCTTCGGGAATTTCAATTAAACGCCGTTCCGAATCGGGCGCAACGGTTTTATTGCATCCGATAAATACAGAAAAAATTCCAAGCACAAGCAAAAGGTAACGCATGGCGTAAACAAAAAGATGTGAGAATAAGCGCGATTTTACTTTGGGAGTTGTTCAGGATTTTTAATATTCGGTGCCGTGCAAAATCGGCAGTCGCATACTTTACGGTTAATGATAAAAGATTTTATCGCAAAACACCGAAAAAACGATACAATTTACCGCAAAAATCCTAAACAACTCCAATTGCCCTATTCCAATATCACCGGAGTTGTCGTAGTTTTATCACCGATGCGAAAACGGACAAAATACACACCCGCAGGAATATCGGCGGCATCCCAGACAAGTTCGCCGGAATATAGATTCTGCCTTGTTAATTGGAATTTTGGCGCACCGCTTACCGCTTTGCCGAGTACATTAAAGGCTGAAAATTCCGCATTTTCAATATCGAAAGTTTGGTCCCAATATAAGCGCATCTTAACCGAATTTCGCGTAGGATTAGGAATCGGAGTTGAAATATACAACGGCTGATTGCTATTTGTAATCGGCTCTTCGATGACCGATGTGCTTTTTTTTGCACGTGCAATATAGATCGCACCATCGCCCTTAGCGGTATCAGTAGCAGAAAAATAGAAAAGCGTATCGGAAACAAACCGGCCGATAAAAGGCATTGAAAAGCGTTCAGTTCTTAGCGGTTGCCAAACTACTGAATCTCGGTTTATATCCTCCGTATAGAGCATATCCGTTATTAATACATTTCCGTAAATGTAATAACCGACGAAGTAATTACTTCCGACATTAAAGACCCTCCACACGCCATGTGCTGCAATATTTAGCAGATTTTTTGTTGTTTTAGAAGCAATATCTATTTTCAAGATATGTTGTTTAGATAGATTTTCAACGATTGCGAAAAACTCGGCATAAATCGAACTTCCTATATGAGAAACTTCAAACGGTTCCACTTCTACCAAAGTATCCGCGGCAATGTCAAAAGCAAAATGTTTTTCCCAGTTTTTTCCCTTATCATTCGAAACAAAAACGGTGTAGTGCAATGCAGAATCAGCAAGATCTCTGCCTACTGCATACAGCGAATTGTCGAATGAAGTCATATAATAAAAATGCCAATTAGGCAGTACGGTTTTATACTCGATACCTAATGTATCGTTCAAACGAAAAATAACAGTCCAACAACCGATATTATCTGGATGGCAACCCCAAGATGTGAAAAGATACTGATTCTCACTTTCAATTGCATAAGTAACATAATTATTAAAGTGAAAATCATATTTCACCGATAAAAATGTATTTTCTCCGCCATTTGTGGTAATAACTGTATTTGTGTCTGCGGTGTGAAGCGGCGTTACATAAACAAACCCGTTATTTTTATCTTTAAAAAATTGGCAACCGCTATGATTTTTAGGAAAATAGAAATATTTATTTTCCGTATAAACAGGCGAATAATCTTTTTGCGGCAACCACGTTATGCCTCCGTTATTTGTATAAGATATTTTTGCATAATTTCCGATTGCGCGAAATTCTTTGTCGTTAAAAAGAAACATATCAATCGCACCTGCAAAAAAGGATTTTATTTCCCATTTTCGGCCGCCGTTGAACGACATATAAATCAGATTGCTATTGCCTACTGCAATAAGCGTATCTGCCGAAATAAAAGTTAGATTATGAAACCACAGTCCTACAATGTAGCGGTCATTTCCGGGTTGCTTGATTTTTATCGCGGCATCATTGCCAAGTCGAACAAAATAAACAGAGTCAATATCGTTAAGGTCGCTTTTGCGCCACAGATAATATACATTACCTCCGTAGGCAGCAATGGCAGAACCTTTCTTGTAACTTACATAAAAAATAGTGGCACCTATACCGGACTCAATATTAAAACGATATAAATTCGAAGCAACAGAGAAATATATATCTTTGCCGTTTGCCGTTATTGGCGTTGTAATTTTAGCGGTTGCATTACCGAGAAACCCGGCAAGCGAAATCGTGCGACGTTGATTATTCTCACTGTTAATTTCCAATAATTCCGCTTTTCCGGCCGAAATAATAACAGATTTGCCCGATAGCGCAAAACTATTGTACAGAGAATCGGTTTCTATCGGATATTCCTTGATTTTTTCGAGAGCAGTATTCATTACGAGAAGTTCGCCGGCAACAAGAAAATAAATATTTGAGCCGTCGGTTTGAATAGCGTAATTGGTAAAATCACCGAGATAATGTTGCTGCCAATTTTTACCGCCGTCGGAAGAAACAATCATATATTTTTTCGAACACAGCCCGACGAATTTATCGGCAATATTTACCATTCCGATGATGTTCAACGAGTCTCCGATTGCAGTGCGTTGCCACGTTGTTCCCATATCGGTACTGCGGATTATTCCGCCATTACCATAGACAAGCAGGTTCTTTCCGCCGTAGCACGAGCCGTTGAAATTACACGTAATTTGGGAAAATTCAATATTGTCGTAAAACGGGTTTTGTCCGAAAAGGGATTCAGCCGTCAGAAAAAATAAAGTCAAGATGAGTATTTGTGATGTTTTCATGTTTTTGCAATATTTTATTATACATATTTGATAGATCGTAAATATGCTAGTACATAATAATTATGTGCTAGCATATTCTAAATTTATTGACAATTTCGTGCAAAGCATTCTGTTTCCCAATGCTCCTCTTCTTCATCGGGAAAATCGGGTATTTCTGAAGAACAAGAGGTAGTACCAATTG
>JADZAA010000093.1 GCA_020852855.1 Bacteroidota bacterium | reverse complement strand
GTGTTTCGAGCAAACTCAATCATACCGCCTTAAAAATGAAACTCTATATCTCTGCTACCCAAACAGCTTTCAAACAATTACGTCATCTAAATGTTGTCAAATTCTTACCTACTGCGTAAGGTCAGACAATAAATTGCACAGGCCGTGCAATGCCGGAATACCGTATAGATTACTGAATAAAACGGCAAATCACATAGAAAAAACGAGCATTTTTTCATTTGTATAATCTTGTAAAGCATAGCCGATCCCGCCCGTTCCCTCGCCGGAAACGCCGCGCCCGCCGAATGGCATCCAATCTGTTCGGAATGCGGTATGGTCATTGATAATTACGGCCGTTGCATTTAACCGCCGCCCTGCCTCGAATGCAAATTTTAAGTTTTCCGTAAATACCGCAGACTGGAACACATATTTCACATTATTTGCACGTATTATTGCTTCGTCCGGCGAATCGTATGAATATATTGCAATTACCGGCCCGAATATCTCTTCGCGAGAAATTCGCGCTTGTTCCGGCGGATTAAGCATAACGGCCGGCGGAAGGCACGTTTCGGGAACGTCGCCTTTATTCTCTAAATAATTTCCGATAATTTTTCCGCCGCCTTTTACTGCTTCTTCTATCCATTCTTTCACTTTGTCGCGAGCCGACGTTGAAATAAGCGGGCCTACGTCGGTCGCAGGCTCAAGCGGATTACCAACCGTATATAAATCTCCGATTGCCGCAACTGCCTCGGCAAGTTCGGCATATCGAGTTTTTGGAGCAAATACGCGCTGTACCGACACGCATACTTGCCCCGCGTGATAAAATCCGCCCTTTGCCAGAAGCGGTGCAATTTTTGCAATATCTGCCGTTTCGTCAATGATAACCGGTGCCGCACCGCCATGCTCCAAAGAACAGCGAACACCCGGTGCAAGATTGGTGCGCAATCGCCAGCCTACCTGCGCACTGCCTATAAAGCTCAGAAAGGATATCCGACTATCGGCCGCCATAAGCGATGTCAATTCATTGTCGCATAAAATCACGCGGCACCATTCTTCCGGCAGGCCGGATTCGTACAAAAGCTCCGCTATGCGATAGCATGAGCGCGGCGTAGTAAGCGCGGGCTTGATTATTGCCGGACAGCCGGCTGCAACAGCCGGAATCGCTTGATGTATAACTAAGTTAACAGGGTGATTGAACGCGCTTATTCCCAATACGGGACCGGCCGGCTCGCGAAATGTAACTGCAAATTTTCCTTCGGCCGCCGGCGTAAGCCCCATTGGAATTTCTTCGCCGGACAACGTAGAAAGTGCCGTTATCGCATATTTTACGCCCTGAATTGCGCGATTTATCTCTACAAGCGTATCGTTCCACGGCTTTCCGCCCTCTTCTACGGCAATACGTGCAAGATTTTCCCGCTCGCGAAGCATCACAGTAGCAAGACGCTCCAAAATTTCAATGCGGCGATATTTAGGCAAAGGCGAACCTTCGGCGTGAAGCCGCGCCGCTTCGTCCAGCCGGCGGTCAATTACGTTCCAATCGTCCAGCGGCAGCTCGGCTAAAAGACTGCGGTCGAAAGGTGAATATATCGGGAGGTAATTACTCAATGCGAAACTCCTGTTTTCAATGTATTCCTTGATATTAAAAATAAATATCTCACAATTATTTCTTGAAAATAAAATATACGGCAAGAATTAAAAACAAAAAGCCGACGGCATGATTAATTCGGAAGGTTTCGCCCTTAAATAAAATTACGGAAAACATCGAAAAAACCGTAAGACCGACAACCTCTTGAATAACTTTTAACTGCCATAAATTAAACGGGCCTCCGTTATCCGTAAATCCTATTCTGTTTGCCGGAACTTGCGCCATATACTCAAAAAGAGCAATACCCCAGCTTAAAAATATCACACCGATTACCCCTATATTATTGAACCAATTCATCTCCTTGAATTTCAAGTGTCCGTACCAAGCAAACGTCATAAATATATTCGAGAGAACAAGCAGGCTTATAGTCTGAACGGCTTTCATTGTGTAAATCTAAAAGTGAAAAATGAAATTTATTAAATGTTTGTATATTTTTATTTTGAACTTTTAACAATTTTATTTTTACCGAATATTCATGCTGAATCAAACAGTCAAACAAGTGAATTTCCCGATAAAAAATAAATATAGATTACAATGTTTTTCCATTATTTTACCGTATTGTTTTTCTTTGTTTATCCAACAATAGTGCCAAACCCCGCATTTGGCAGATATACTGCTATCATATCGAAAATACAACGTTGCAAATGTCGGAAAAACGACATTTATCATAACTACGTCCGCCTGATAGAATAGCCGGTGTAATCGCTCGGCACACAGCATTATTCGTTTTTTTTTCTCTTTTTTTGCACCGAGGTTGCATTTTCCTTGCGCGGTAACGGCATTCCGCCCATTCGCGATTGTATGAATCCTTGACGTTTTTTGATATAATTCGTAGGCTCGGCAGGAGACCACCGGCGCGGATTCGGCAATACCGCAACCAATAAAGCAGCTTCTCGGGCAGTAATATCTTTGGCTGATTTATGAAAATAATGTTGCGAAGCAGCCTCTACGCCATATATACCGTCGCCCCATTCGACTACGTTTACATACACTTCCAAAATTCGCCGTTTGCTCCAAAATGCCTCGATTAGGAATGTAAAATACGCCTCCAAACCTTTGCGCACGTAATTTCTGCCCGGCCATAAAAAAACATTTTTGGCAGTTTGCATTGAAATTGTGCTGGCTCCTATCAGCCGTTTGCCTTTTCGTCGCTCATTGACTTTTCGCGCACGTTCAATGGCTTTCCAATCGAAGCCGTTGTGTTGCAAAAACTTGGCATCCTCGCCGCTCATGGCTGCCTTGAAAATATAAGGCGAAATTTCGTCGTAACCTTTCCATTCCTTGTCAATCCCGACCGATTTACCGTCAAAAACACCCTCGACCATGCGTAACAGCATAAGTGGAGTGCAAGGCGGGTCTATAATGATGTAAGTAGCGGTTAATGCAACCGAACCGACAAGAAAAACCAATGCAAGCCGGAATATCCATTTGAACAATATTTTCAGAAGAGATTTATTTGATTTTTTGTCCATTTTGCCTAAAATTATTAAGTTTGCGGTTTGTCCAGCCTAACAATCAGCGGAATTATGAGTGACATTCTAAAAAATGATATTATCAGAAGCACGGATAAGTCAATATGTGCTGCGTTGCAACAGAACGCACGTACATCGTTCAGCGGTATTGCCGAAACGCTCGGAATGTCTGTTCCGGCGGTCAGCGAGCGCGTACATAAACTTGAGAATATGGGCATTATCGAAGGTTATCACGCGGTAATAAACCATGAAGCTCTCGGCTACGATGTTACTGCTTTTATTTTTGTGGATATAGAATCATCGTTGCATTATCCGTTGTTTATCGAACGATGCAAAGCATTGCCCGGCATTATGGAATGTCATGCAATAACTGGAACGGCTTCGCATCTGCTTAAAGCACGCGCCCAATCCGTAAAGGCACTCGAACAACTGCTGTCGGCAATTCAACGGCTCGACGGCGTTCAGCGAACAATTACAAATTTAGTGCTTTCCACGCATATCGAAACAATGCGGCTGCCACTCGGCGAAACGGTTCTTACGACAAATGACCGAAAAAAGCAGATTAAAGAATAAAAATATTACTCTTTTCGAGGTGAAATTTTATTGATATGCGGCATATCGCCCGGTATTTCTTCACTTACGAACTGACCTTACGCATTAGATCTTAAAAGTATTATATTAGTAGCAACAAGTTGTTTCACAAATTGAAAGATTTGCAATGAAATCGGAAGTATTCGATTTATACTGTGATTACTTGCTAAGTTCATTT
>JADZAA010000092.1 GCA_020852855.1 Bacteroidota bacterium | reverse complement strand
GTGTTTCGAGCAAACTCAATCATACCGCCTTAAAAATGAAACTCTATATCTCTGCTACCCAAACAGCTTTCAAACAATTACGTCATCTAAATGTTGTCAAATTCTTACCTACTGCGTAAGGTCAGTCTATAAATTCCATTTCCAATCTTCTCCCTGTAATTTTACTCCATTAAAAATTTAGTATAACCGAAAACATAAAACATATCCGAACATTGCGGCGAACTTCATGCCGCCGAAAACGGGCAATGGTTATCTGTCAAACTCTAAATTGTGAGTATCCAAAAACACAGTGAAAAATTTTAACGGATAAAATTCAATCTTTACGGACAATAACCGTCGTAGAGCCGAATTGTACGTTCAATAGATACAATCTTAGACTAAATATAAATAATAACACAAGAAAGGTGCAAAATAAATGTCTAATCAAACCTTAAACGTCGAGCAGGGGCATTGGATACTGGCAAAGATGGGCAAAAAAGTTCTTCGTCCGGGCGGCAAAGAACTTACAACGAAACTGATTAACAATCTTAATATAATATCCTCGGATAATATAGTGGAGTTTGCGCCCGGTTTGGGATATACTGCGTCGCTTGCTTTACAAAGAAATCCAAAGTCTTATACGGGTATAGAGCTTAACGAAGAAGCCGCCTCGATTTTAAGAAAAACTGTAAAAGGAGAGAACAGAAAAATAGTGGTTGCGAACGCAGCAAACTCCACTTTAGTAGGAAATTCTGCCGATAAAGTATATGGCGAAGCAATGCTGACTATGCACGCAGACCACAGAAAATCGGAGATTATGCGCGAGGCTTATCGTATTCTGAAAAAGGGAGCGTTGTACGGAATACACGAACTTGGCTTAACTCCCGATAATCTTGACCAAGAAATAAAATCAACTATTCAAAAAGAGCTTGCACAAGTAATTAAGGTAAATGCACGGCCTTTGACTGTAAGTGAATGGACTGCACTATTGGAAAAAGAAGGATTCCGAGTGCTGAAAGTTGAAACAAATCCCATGAGCTTGCTGGAAATAAAGCGTATTATTGACGACGAAGGTATATTTAGAACGCTGAAAATTACTTTCAATATACTTCGCCACAGAAAAGAACGCAAACGGATAGTGGCAATGCGCGACACATTCAGAAAGTATCAAAAACATTTAAATGCCGTTGCTATAGTCGCAGAAAAAATATAACTTATGATAAATATATGAAGTTACATTTACGAAGCTTATCGCAATAAATTGCTCACCGTTTAATAACGATGGGTATATGCAATGTTTTATTGCGCACTCGAATCAATGCCATATAGCGTCCGGAGGGTGCAGTAATCCCATCGCTGTCGCGTCCGTCCCAGTCGAAAACTTGTTCGCCGTCTGTCCGATATTGTCCGGAAGATGCAAAGGTGATATTGCCGTGCATATCGGCTATAAGAATTTGACAATAATCGGCAACGTCAAGTTGAAATTTGATTGAAACGCTTTCATGCGAAGGATTGGGAACGGCGGCGTCAGTTGAATACGATATTGTTTCTTCTACGGCTGTTGAGCCTACGTCGAGCCTTATCGGTTCTATGATATTCCATTGGTCAAGCGTATTGTTCAGTCCGTCGTTATTTGCGGCAAGTGCGGCAATATGCAAAAAATATACACCCGAAGCCGCAGGTGCCTGCCACGAGAAGTTAAACTCGACTGAGTCGTTAGTTCCTTTTCTGGGTAAATTATGCGTTAATTCGCCTTTGGACAAGCGCAAATCTGTTTCCGACGCTGACGGCGATAAAACACCTTGTCCTGACGCACCGGTGGAATTGGCAGTAGATTTTACTGCAATGTCAATCCCGAAAAAATTATTGCTTGTATGCGCCACGACAGCCCGTAAATTCAACACTCCGCCCGGCTCAACCGAAAAAGAACCGCTTGCAGATGTTACCTTGATTGATAATGACGGATTCGGTGCCGCACCATGACAGGTGCAACCTGCCGTGGAACCGGCTTTTCCGCTGCTGTGTGCAAAAACCGAGATTGCGGTGAAGCAAGAAAATATACTTGCCGACAATATGATGCGGAATAATCCAAAAAAAGACATAATTTATTTTGAAAACGGATTTTCGGAAAACATCTTTCAGAATTTATTGTGCTATAATCAATGGTGCAATGCGAACATCGGAATCAGCCGCTGCAACTACAAGATACGCGCCTGCTGCACAAATCGAACCGTCGGCTGCAAGTCCATTCCATAAAATTTCGCCGTTATTCATAGCCGAACGATTAAAACAAATGATTTCACGCCCGAAAATATCGGTTATTTTTACCGATGTTGCACCTTCCGCATGAATTTTAACAATGTTTGTTGACGGATTAGGCCAAACGGAAATTCCGGTAAAAGAAAGTTTCTCTTGAACTCCCGTAATTATTTTGCGTGTGGAAACGAGCTCTACAAGATGCGATTCCGCACCGGAAGTTAATCTGATGTAACCGGTTGCTTCGCCGTTAGTTCGAGGTGTGTATCGAACGGTGGCCGAAAGGCAGTTTCCCGGTTGTAAAGTCTTGGGAACCTGTTCGTGAGCAATCAATCGGAATTGTCCGTCGGTTGCCGTATCCAATTTTTGACCTACAAAAGGAACGTCGCAGATATTGCAGATAAGAATCGTAGAATCTTTCGTTTCGCCAACTCCGATGCTGTCGAAAACAATTCGCTGAATACTGACGCAGGTTTGGCATCCGCGCCCGAAAATATCCAAAGTACGTTCGGTGCCGGAAGTTGAATTGGAGGTGAATACAATTTGCGCATGTTTGGGTCCGACTGACGACGGCGCAAACCGTACTTTCAGCGTTGCTGTTGCTCCGGTTGCAATTTGATAAGTGCCGCCGCCTTCGATAACGGAGAAATCGGTGCTGTTTTCGCCGATAATTTCTACGCTCGAAATGGTCAGAGTTGTACCGCCGTCGTTGCGGATAATATTCGGGAACGTAAAGTCGCGAAATTGGCCCGGGCGAACGCAACCAAAGTCGAAAGGCAATGCGCCGAATGTTAATAGCGGGCCGGACGAACCGTTTAATCCTATGCGAATTGATACTGTTTTTTCGCCGCAATCATTGCTTACCACACATTGATATACACCTGTATCGGCCGGCAACACGGACTGTAGAAAAAGTGTCGGTAAAGTGTCGTTAATTCGATTTTTTCCGTCTTTTTTCCATTGAAAGCTAACTCTGTCGCCTGTTGCAAGTACCGAAAGCGTAAGCGGTTCGGAGGCCGGTACGGCAGTATCGGCCGTTTGCCGCAATATTTCCGGCGGCTTTGCAACGGAAATTTTTGCTTCTGTTTTTGAGGTAACTCCGCAACGATTAAACATAGTGAGGGAATAATTGCCGGCAGTTTTGGAATTTAACGCAGTTATTTTCAGCGTTTTTTGCGTTGCTCCGGCTATAATTTCAGCATCTTTACGCCATTCATATCTTATGGAATCGTCGAGAGGTTCTACGCCTAAAGTCAGCTGTGCGCCCTCGCAAACTGACGTATCATGCAGGCCGGCAAGCAGACGCGGCGCAGGAAGAAATCTAAGATAAACGGTCTTGGAAATAGCCGGCGGTGCACAAATTCCTGTTGCGACTACCTCGTATGATCCCGTGTCCTTTGCACTCACGGAAGCAATTTTTATTGTTGCAATATTTGAATTAGCAAGAGGTTTGCCGTTTTTCCGCCATTCGTATTTTGTTATATTTCCTCCGCCCGACACGCTGAAGGAGGCCGATTCACCCTCGCAAACATAAACGTCCGAAGGTTGTTTTGTGATTTTTGGAGTTGTGTTAACGGTTAATTTTGAAGGTTTACTGATAATACTGCTTCCGCAGCCGGAAACAATAACATCATAAATACCGTCGCTGCTTCCCGCTTCTGAGGGCGGTGTTTCGTAGGCGTAGGAGAGAGCGTTCGGTATATCCTGACCGTTTTTTCGCCATTGATATGTGAAATATGCCGGATTCTCGATTACGCCGACGGAAAATCGCGCTTTTTCGCCGACACAAACGCTGACCGAAGAATCGGGTTGCTTTGTAATTTCAGGCGCGACCGATATAAAAAACGGACTGTTACTTGCGTCGTTTACGGCTCGGTTGGCAACATTGGATATACGGATAAGGTATGCGCCGCCTGACGGCAACGCAGCAGGAATATTCCAAATCCATTGCCCCGATGCAGCAGACACGGGGCCTGCAATAATGCTCCAATTTTGTCCTAAGTCTTGAGAAAGTTCGATAATTACTTGTGAAATGCCGTAAGAATTCCATTTGATTGCATGCGTACTGCCTCGGCACCATTGTTCGTTGCCGTTGGGCGATACGGCTTGAATTCCTGGAACAATTATGGTTACGGGTTCGGACAGAAAATTCCATACATCGCCGGTCTGCGCATTATTATTATCCGCAGCAAGCCCTGCCATACGGAGCGTATAAGTTCCGGGCGTGGTCGGGGCCGTCCATTGGAATAGGAATTGAGCGCGTCGCGGTATTCCCGTAATGGCCTGTGGTATATTATGTGTGAGTTCGCCGCTCTCTAAGCGCAAACCCGCACCGGCAGTAAATGTACCGGCGTTTGCGCCGTCGGTATCTTTTACCGAAATATTAATTCCTGCCGTCGGAAGCGTTGCATGGGCTACGTAAGCCGTAATATCGGCTGTGTTGCCGGGTGCAACGGTAATCGTATTGCCTGCCAAATTATGTGAAACCGCAGTGGCAATATCGGGTGAAGCCGAATGACAGTTGCCGCACCCCGTAACGGTTCGACCGATAATACCGGAACGGTCAGCCCGCGCATTGCTTGCATTTGAGAAGAGGACTGCAAATATAGTTGCAACAAGCAACGAAATATCGTGTAAACGTTTCATACCGCTACTCTCTATGCAAAAAAATTATGCGAAAAATATTCGAAGCATACCTGTGGCTGCATCGAACGAAGTAGGAAATACGGCTAGCGGCTTTACGGCAGGACCCTGTATAACAGAGCCGTCCTGATAATTGAATACCGAACCGTGACATGTACATACAATTGCGTCGACTATTTCGTTAGGCGGATACATTTCTTTGTAGCAAGCATCGTGAGTGCAAAGTCCTGTAATAGCAACAAACTGATTGTCGCCAATTCTGGTTACGATAATCGGATAACCGCCATTTACAGCATTGCCTTTTGTATCTTTGAAAGTTTGTTTAATTCCGATGCCGAGCGCGGCAAACTCCGGTACTGCGGCTACATTCAATTCCACAATACTGCCTGAGCTGTCTACCGGATTTTTCTTCTCATAGAACTCGCAACTTTCAAGAATTGAAGCCAATGACCCGCAACATATTGTAAATCCGAGCCCTGCAAGAGCCTTCGATATAAATTCACGCCGTCCGTTGATTTGTTTGTCTGTATGATGCATTTGTATGTGATTGTTCATTATTCCGAGTTCCGATTTTTATTGTTGCGCAGTCGAGCCGAAAAGCGTTAATTCAACATCTATTACTTCGCCTACTTTTTTGCCGATAAAGCCGCCGGCACCTTTTATTTTGAAATCTTTGAGTGCAACCTTGAACTTGCCGGTTATCATTACGAAATCGCCGTCGGCGCGTTGTTTTGTGGCAGGCGATTCTTTTACGTACTTAATAGTAACCGGTGCTTTTATTTCTTTCGATTCGCCGTGCATCGAAAATATGCCGACGGCATCGGCCTTAATTTCGAAAACTGCATTATCATCGCGTATAATTTGCATGTTTTCCAGGCTGTTAAGCTGAAAAACCAGTTTAGGATAACGCCGCGCATCAAGCCATTCGTCGCTAAATAAATGCCGGTTGCGTGTGGATACGCCTGTTTGCATAGATGCCACTTCTACCGATATTGTTCCGTGTGAGACTTTAAGATTGTCGAAATCAAGGGTAAAAGAGCCGGAAATTCCGTCGGCCGAGCCCCTTATTTCTTCCAAAGGTGCGGAACTGACAAATTTTACGATATTATCGCCGACTTTATTGTTCAGAGTTATGTTCTTTTTACCGTTAATTGCAATTTTTACACGGACATTTGCAATGCTTGCATCAAATGCCGCAGGCCAGACAAATAAAGCAGAGAAAATCATAAAAAAAACAATTTTCCCGTTAATGATGTTTTTCTTCATACGACCGTTTCTTCCGTGTTAACCTTAACCGAGGCTGTTTTGTGGCAAAATTGCAGCGATTAAATCGCTATTTGCTTGTAAGTGTTTTTGAAATAATCGGGTTGCGTCGTGCCTGTCTTCCTGCTGTAAAAGCCGCTACAGCGACGGCTACCAAAATTCCTCCCGGAACTGTTACGCAAAGCAATACAGAGCCTATCGAATCGCCGCCGGGCAATAATCCTAATCGGAAATCATCAACCCATTCTACTTTTTCGGTTTCTGTTCCGAAAATTTCGTCTTTTGTTTTCGTTATGATTTGCCGTTTGTCTTTCGTGTATATTTCGCCGCCCTGAAACATCCACGCAACGAGTATTGCCAGCAACAATAGCAATGCAACCGCCGAAAGTATATTCCATTTCATTGCAGTATTTTACGGTTTAATAAAAAATATGCAACTGTGCCGCCCAACGTCCGGAGCGGAAATTATCCGTATCCATAATTCGATATTCGGGACGCAATTCTATGCACGGCAACAAAAATGCTTGAACGCCAAGCACGAGCTGATTCGTGTATTCATCTTTACCGCTTATTGTTGATGTGCCGCCTTCAATGCGGGCGCAAAGCATAAGCGACTCCAAGGCCTGAAACATTGCTTCAAGCGATATTGTTTGTGTGTGCCGAATGTTTTTTTTATCCGAGTAAGCATAATCTGCGGTTAAGGAAAACATATCGTTGACTCCTATGCCGATGAAACCGTTTATCATGGAAAAATCGTCGTTGGCAAAGTAAGAAGCACCGGCAAATGAATTAAAATTTTTGCCGATATGCGGCCAATACACGGCACGCAAGGCCAAAGAGGGTATGTTTTTATCTGAAATCAGCGAAACTGTTTTTCCTTCGGCCGCAGAAGATTGAACTTCCGAAATTGCGCGTGAGCCGAAAACTCCGGCAGAGAGAGTCCAATCACGTGGAGCGTCATAACTTATTTCTGCGCCGTATTCTGCATATAAAGGTGGAATTATCGAGGACGTACCGGTGCTGTTTATGCCGCCGGCCGACGGAGCCTGCCGCGTAATTTTGGTGTGGTCGTCGTAGCGAATACCGATAGTCGGCTGTATCATTCCTATACGCAAACTCGGCATTGACTGCGACGGGCGAAAAGTTACGGCTGCTTCCCAAGGCTGTTGCCCCGGATAATTATTGGTTTGCGTATTGCCGAATCGTTTATGCCCAACGTTTATGGTTACTTCGGCCGCTATCCATTCCGCAGGTGCATATTGTGAGTAAATTGCGGCCTGCATAGGGAAAATTTTCTCTTCGGCATCTTCCGTTCTGTGTGATTTTGCCATTTGCAAGCGGAAATCCATGCCGAAAGTTATTTGACCGTCGAGCAATGTGTTTTTCTTTGCGTCAAGCGCGTAAAGCCAGCCAAGTCCTGCACTTTCAGGGGATATTAATGAAATTTCATTGCGTGCATAAGCACCTAAATCGCTTCGCAAGCCGCCGCCTTGCGGCGCAACGTGGCACGACGCACATTTATCGCCCGTAAGCAATGAAAACTGCGGTAATGCAGATGCGGACATTCCAATTGTCCACAGTAACAAACCGCATATTATTTGTATGTATAACTTCATTCCCGACTCTTTCGGTTTCATGAATAATCGAATTTTACGGTAAGTAAAAGACCGCTATGCGTGTAATAGTCGTTTGGTGCAACGAATTAATTATGAAAAGATTTGGCCGGCGGTCAGTTTGACGTTGCCTTATTGCGTTGAGATGTAAAATTACGAATTATTGCCGTTTTTTTTTGTATCTCGCGCCATAAATCCGCAAAACCTTTGGCCGCCGCGTCTGCGCCGATACCTGAAACGGGTTGGGTGTCCGGACTGAATACAACGCGATTCGGTTCATAAAACGGTAAATACTCCGTGCCTTTATGCAAAGGTGTGTATAATCCCAGAACGGGTTTGCCGAGTGCTGCGGCTATATGCACCATAGCAGTATCGGGAGTTATTGTCATTATACAGCAATCCATAAGTGCGGTTGCGTCAAGAATATCGCCGGAAGGAGGGAAGCCCAAGCAAAAATCGGGGTATTGGTCGGCAATTTGTTTTATTGAATTTTCGTCGGCTTTGATACCTGAAATTATAAAATGCAATTTCGGAAAATTTTTATGAAGCATTCCGAATAAAGCGATCCAATTTGCAGTCGGCCATTGAGTTTCGGATTTTCCGGTAGAAATATTTACGAAAATAGTATGGTCAGGCTCTAATTTTTCTGTGAATTTTGCGGCTTTGCGGGCATTATTATCATCATAAATCACAGAAAAACGGATGTAGTCGGGCGAATAATCCAAACCGAATGTTTTGGCGGCAAGCTGAATCAATAATTCAGCCATTGAATAAATACCGTTAGTCAGCGGAATAGTGGCGTTAAACATTGTTTTGTAAATAGCCTCTCGGTCATAATTTTTATTTACTATTTTTATACTGTTTTTATTTCCGCATAAGTTAGCCCATATCGCCGACTTAATTGTTTTATTAAAAACTATTGCAAAAATTATATCGTAATTTTCTTTGCGGCATTTATTTGTGATGTTAAAAAAAGAAGAAATCGAGAAATCATAGCGAAAAATACGACTGATATCTGGATTGCACCGCAAAATCCCTATATTGCGCCGCGAGCCGACAACGTGAATTTCCGCTTGCGGCAATTGTGCTTTAAGGAATGAAATAAGGGGAGTTGTTACCACCATATCTCCCATAACGTCATAGCGTAAAATCAATATTTTACGAGTAGATTCTGGAGCAATAGGGAGGTTTACCGAATTATTGCGAAATACAATGCGAAATAACCCGGCCGCTATGCGACGAATTATATTTTGAAAATTCATTCGTACTTTTGTTTTTGATAGAAAAAAAGCCCCGCCTGAACAATCCGGCAGGGCTTACTTTATCTCAAAGATAAGATTTTATTTTTGTATGCCAAGCAACTCTACTTCAAAAATAAGGACTGAATTTGCGGGAATGGGACCCTGTCCGTGTTCGCCGTAGGCAAGGTCGCTTGGTATAAACAATTTTCATTTTGAACCAACTTTCATCATTTTAAGTGCTTCTGTCCAGCCTTTTATAACGCCATTTACGGGAAATTCGGCAGGCTCACCGCGGTCAATAGAACTATCGAATTTTGTTCCGTAAAAATACAAAATCTACACTTTATCAACATAAAGTCTCACTATCTCGGAAAAAGCTTGCATTATTCATGAAAAAATAGTAATTTAGGCTAAGTGAAATATAAGTAAGTAATCGAATAATAGATTCAGCAGACGCGGTAAATTGCATCAGACGCAGCAAACATCTTAAAAACAATAAACGTAAAAGCCGCAATAAGCGGTTATTGTTCTATTTTTAAGGTATATAATTATGGAAACTGCTCAACGCTCAACGCTCAACGCTCAACGCTCAACGCTATTTTTAAAAAAGCACAAAATTACGGCTTTTTTTATTGCTCTTATCGGTAGTGTCATGTTTGTCGCTCCGATTGCTGCACAAATTCAGTGGAATTATCTTGCAATACCTGATCCTTTTGAAAGGGCTTATTTTACTGGTCGTGTTGCTGTCGGTGGGGTACAAGACCCCGTTACAATGCTTCATGTTCATTCGGCTCGTCCCGTAGTTTCGAACGGTTTCGCTCCTGCTCATTTACGTTTGCAAACAGAATCGTTCAACGAATATACTCCCACGGCTTTCGGAAGCTCGCAAATACAATTCTTTTCTGCTAGATATAATGGTCCGGGAAACGCTACCAATCAATGGTGTGCGGGATTGATAGCCTCTATTGCAAATGGAGGTGGTAAAATGGTTTTTAATAATCCGGACTGGTTGTCTACAGGACAATTTATCAATACAGACCCGTTTAATCCGAACGAAGTTCTTGATACTCGTGGCGGTTTGGCATTTTATTCAAGTGCGCAACTTAGCCCGAGTTTCTTGCCATCTGAAAGTATGCAGTCGGAGGTGATGCGAATAGTCAATCGTAAAATCGGCATAGGTATACGAACCGATAATATACACAAAGTTGATAATTCACGATGGTTAGGCTTTGACGAGCCACAAGCACGTTTGCATGTTGTAGACCATATTGCAGTAGGGGTGGCAGGTGGCGAGAGCAATCCAGCACTACAAGGAAGAATAACGCTTTTTCCGGGTAGCGATGGGATATGGTATCATATACGCAACACCGATAGTTATCTTGATATACTCGACGGTGGAGCTTTTGAACCAATACATTCTTCGACTGGCCCTCCGTTAGGGCGTGGAATAGTAAACCCACCTGCTCCAAATTCCGGTAGCGAGATAGCCCGATTCCTTGGCTGGTGTAAATCCATGACCATAGGTAGCGGTAAAACACCTGTTGGATACACGCTTCTTATAACAAGCAAACCATTTAATATAGGCTCTATTTCTACGCCTAATTGGGGCATACAAGATATCTCATTAAGAATCCAACGAATTGGAACCGATACTGCCGGGTTACCAGAAAATTTAAAAAATGACCGCAACTACAAATTAATTAGTGCCGGTCATGAAAGCGAAGAAACTTTTATAGTTTATGGTAGCGGTAAGACCAAAATAGGGAACGAAGTAATAACAACCGGTGTACATAATAATTGGAAATTATCGGTAGACGGCAAGATAAATTGCAAGGAAGTTGTCGTTACGTTAGAAAATTGGGCTGATGATGTATTCTTACCTAGTTACAATCTACGTGCACTTTCAGAAACAGAAGAATATATAAATATGAACGGTCACCTGCCCGACGTACCCACTGAGAATCAGGTAGCGATGGACGGAATTGCTGTCGGAGAAATGCAGAAAATTCTTTTACGAAAAGTTGAAGAGCTTACATTGCACCTTATTGCGATTGATAAAGAAAACGCGGCACTGAAACAGCAACTGCAAATAATTCATCAACAACTTAATGAAAGGTAATAAAGATGAAAACTATGCTAATTATCATCTGTATTTTATTATCTTCTGAAATTGTGCTTATAGCGCAAAATAATACGTGGTCAGATATTTATAGTAAAGACTTTCTTGCTCCCGACGCACCGATTCATAGTATATCTGCGAATCAGTTGGGGATATTTGTTGCCGGATGGATTAGAGAAGTTAATTTTAATACAGATAAAAAAATGGTTGTGCGCAATATTGCGAAATGGAAAGATAGTGTGTGGGAAGGCGTTGGGGGTAACGGCCCTATAAACGGCGTTAATGGAACAATATATTCAATTTCTTATGATTCACAAAATCTATATGTATGTGGAGAATTCGATACGGCAGGAAATATTGCGTCAAATAGAATTACTGCTTGGGATGGTAATTCATGGCAGTCTTTAGGAAATACGACACCACCGTATAGAAACATTTCCAGCTTGTGTGCTTACAATGGCTCTGTTTATGTGGGAGGTAAATATGATAGTATAGGCGGGCAAATAGCATATAGCATTGCAAAATATAATGGCTCTACATGGAGCACGTTGGGGAGCGGTTTCCGCAAAATGCCAACTCCGCAATCTATATCGTTTTGGGGAGAAGTATCAGCGATAGCGTGTAGAGGAACAGATGTTTATGTTGGTGGCATATTTGATACTGCCGGAATGGTTACCGCTAAAAACATTGCTAAATGGAATGGAACAGAATGGCAATCTATGGGTGCCGGAATAAAAGGTGTTATAAATGCAATAATTGCAATGCCCAATGGAGATGTTTATGTTGGTGGCATGTTTGATTCCGCCGGAACGGTAGCAACTAAAAACATAGCCAAGTGGAATGGAACAGAATGGTGCGCAATAAACGGCTTATCCGGCAACATTGTTTATTCTTTGGCCAATGATTCAAACAACCTCTATGTTGGTGGAGATTTTAGGATTCAAGGATTGGATTCAAGTACAGGATTAGCGATGTGGGATGGAGAAAATTGGAATTCAGTTGGCGGAGGCATATCCGGTTCGGTATATTGCATGAACTTCTATGACGGCTCGTTATATGTAGGTGGCCATTTTGGTAGTGTTGGAAATGAGCGTTTATCAGTGTTCAACATAGCTAAATGGCAAGTACGCGAACCGATAGAATCGGAAAATATGCAAATGAAACCGAACGAAATTATTGTTCGCAGCTATCCAAACCCAAATGTAAGTGATAATGTTACAATAGAGTTTGAATTAAAAGATGCCGGTATGACAACAATACAAGTTCTTACGGCCCAAGGAGAAATCGTTGAAGAGCTGAGTAGAAAACATTTTTTAGCCGGCAACCATATTATTAGTTGGAAAATCCCGCAGAAAACATCGTCGCAAGCATATTTTTGCCGTATAATACAAAACGGCAATGTTAAGGTTAATAATATTACATAGTTACCGTTAAATATTCACACAAAACAGGGTTGCATTTACTTAAAAAACTATGGCAAAAGTACTAGTAATAAAAGGTTACACCTCAGAGCAGATTAAAGCCGAGCTCAGCGAGTGTG
>JADZAA010000091.1 GCA_020852855.1 Bacteroidota bacterium | reverse complement strand
GTGGCACTGCACCTACGCCACTAAAAGTGCCATAAATCTGTGTATCTAATTCGTTACGGTCTGTAACAATCAGAAAAGTGTAACTGCCTGTAAACTTATGGTGAATCTTTTGGCAGAAGAAAACCATTGAATACGATTTTCCACTTCCTTGCGTATGCCAAAACACACCGAGTTTTTGCTTTTCTTCTAAACTGATTTTACCCAGTTTATAAAGTTCTTCTTTGTGTTTGATGTTTTCAATGGCTTTGTTTACACCTATAAACTGATGGTTTCGGGCGATGAGTTTAACCACTTTGCCCAATGAATTATCAAACAGAATAAAGTTCTCGAATAAATCCAAAAAGCGTTTTTTCTCGCAAACTCCCACAATGATTCTGTCTAAAGCAACAATGCCTTCATCTTCTTCGGTAATGCGTTTCCATTCGTGAAAATGTTGATACTTGCCTGTAACGCTACCAATACGGCTTTCAATGCCGTTGCTTAGCATTACGAATGCGTTGTAGTAAAAGAGTTTTGGAATAACATCTTTGTAATCTGTGAAATTATCGTTGTAGGCGTTTTCTAATTTGCGGTGGGCTGCCTTTAGTTCAATAAACAGTAGCGGAATACCATTGACAAAACCGATAATATCGGGTCTGCGTTCACGATTGCTTTTGCCCTGAATCCACAATTGGCGAACCGCCAGAAAGTTGTTGTTGTCGGCATTGTCAAAATCAAAAACTTTAAGCGTTTTGTTTTTTACCTGTTCGCCTTTTTCGTTGATAAAGTCAACGGGAATACCGTTTCTTAATAGTTGGTGTTTCTCAAAATTGATTTCAGCTAATGACTTGGTGATGCTTTCTTCTATGAGTTTTTCGTATGCTTGATTGTAGGCTTGTTCGGGTAAGTTGGGGTTGAACTGTTTCAGCTTTTCAAAGAAAATCTTTTTGAGCACTACTTCTTTTTTGTTCAGTCTGCCCAAAGTGCTGCCTTCGCCAAAGCCTTCTTTGTTGTAAGCCAATAGCGTATCCCAACCCAACTGGTTGAAAAATAAATCAATGGCGGTTTGTTCTATTAAATTATCTTCGGAGTATTCCCAGTTCATATTGTATAAAATTTATCATCATTCCATTTTGATGGGTTATTGACAATGTATTCCGAAATGGTTCGATAAGATTGTTCATTGCGAATAATGTGTTCGTAATAATTGCGTTGCAAACATTATAAATGTAGGTATTTTGACGCATCCATTTCGTAACACCAATTTTAAAACCACGCACCACGGAACCGATGTTTTTTGACGGTGACGATAGGGGCGAAAAATTTTTCGCCCCATTATTGTTGGCGGTAATTTCGGGCGATGTGTCCGCATTTTCGGGCGATGTGTCCGCATTGTCGGGCGAATGATTATTCGCCCCGACCGATTCAATAATTCCGTGTATATGGTTGGGCATTATGATGTATTCGTGCAATATTGTGTCGGGAAAATGATTTGGAATTTCTAACCAACATTGATTGGCAATTTTTCCCGCATCATTCAATATCATTTCACCGTTTATTATTTCCCCAAACAAACATGCACGATTTTGTACGCAAATCGTAATAAAATACAATCCCGCCTGCGAATAATCGTAACCTTTCAGGCGGATAGACCTGCGGTGATGGATATGTGGATTGTATTTACTCATTTCTTTTCTTTTCGTTGGGGCGAAAAATTTTTCGCTCTTACTTTATTTCTTCTCGGGGCGAATGATTATTCGCCCTTATACTTCTATTTGTCCGTTCATTAGTTTAGGTAGTAAAATATCCCGTGCCTCCCGGAGTTTGGTGTTTTGTTTTAATAAATTAAGAATTAAAGCAAAATCCATTTCTACATCCTTTTTATACTCGTTTATAACTTTTTTTGAAGGTAGCAATACAGGCATAGCTTTCACTACTTTTGAATTTATTGCTGTTCCAATTGAAGATGTACTACCCAATGAATCATAAGGAAAGTTCTTAAGATAAAAATATATGTATTCCGAACACATTTCACTTTCATCTTCAATATTGAAATGAGCAATAGCTTCATTCGTTGTCATATCTTCGGTTGTAATAGCCACTTTCCCAACTGTAAGTTTAAAACTTAAAAGTACTGTTTGTGCTTTGGCAATATTCATATTAAACATACTTACTGCCATCTCCGTAACAGTTTCACTCGTCTCAAATACAAACACTGTTGAATTGTTTATATCCTTAATAGAAACCCATTTTACTTTTGAATCCACATCATTGAACCATTCTGATTGTTCTCTTGGAGGAGTTTTACCAATATTTATTTTAAAGATTTCATCTGCACGTTTTACGCACCAGCCTTCCGGCAAACGATTATTATCATTTGAAGGCTTGAAGAAATCAAATTCTGATTTATACCTCGCAAACGCCTTCTCCTCCAACAACTTTATCCGCTTCAAATTATTCTCTATCAAATCATCATAAGCCGATAAAATGGAAGCGATTTTGCGTTGGGTGGGGAGGGGTGGATAAACTGAACTTTGCTCGTAGGCTACATTTCTATTTAACCCTGGAACAGCTGCATCACTATTTAATTTATCTAAGCCAAGTGTTTGAAATTTGTAATATAGAAATCTCAAATCATAATTTTCTTTTGGGACAACATAATATGAAGTATCTATTGGGAAAAAATTTCTTTTTTCGTAATATAATGTTCCAACACTTCCTTTTCTACCAATAATAATTCCTGGACCTTCAACTAAATAATTTGTATGAGTTCCTACTTCGCCTGCAGAACCATAAACAGGATATTCCCCTGGAATCCTTGAATCAGATGTCAAGCTTTTCCCGTAGGCTAACTCACAGACATCAAAAACCTTTAGCTTCTCCCACTTCATAACGCCAAGCCTTTATAGTTTTCAGAAATAATTGTCTGAATCAGGATTATGTGGATTATTGGATTTACAGGATTTTTAACCATCGTGTACATCTTTCCATTCTGTATATGCTGATTCTGATTTTTTTGTTTATTTTTTTGCATTGTATTTAGGATTATATACTTTTTTGAATTGCAGGCTTGTAGCACCGAAGTTTATAAGCAAACCAACAGGAAAGTCATAAGCCACTACATAGTTTTTTGCCTGTGCCAGGTGTACATCTTCCAGGTTAATCAAAGCCTTTAACTCCACGATTATCTGGCTTTCCACTACAAAGTCAGCTCTCCTTGTGCCTACTTCAATTCCTTCATAATAGATAGTCTGCTCTATTTCTCTTCCAAAATTTAAACCTGCCTTTTCTAACTCTATTGCAAGACATCGTTGATAAATAACCTCTTGAAATCCATTACCCAGTGCGTTATGAACTTTCATAGCACAACCATTAATTTTATATGTTATTTCTTCTGTAGTCATTCTGTAAAATCCTGTTTATCTGTTAATCCCGAAAATCCAGATTCAGATGATTTGCTTGTAATTTTGGCTTATCTGTTCCGCCAATTTTATCGCTTCCTCATTCAAGCCTTCCAGCTCAATATGTATTTCGTTCAGGCGTTCTTCATAATCAAAATCTTCGTCTGTCGAAGTGTCCACACCTACATACCTGCCCGGGCTTAGGCTCCAGTCTTTTTCTTCAATCTCTTTTTGGGTTACCACTTTGCACAGTCCTTCCACATCGGTATAAATGCCTTCGGGAAAACGGCTGGTAAGCCAATGGGCTTGTTTGTAGAAATATTCGGTTTCGTGCAGCAAGCCGGGTTCTTCTTCATCAGGGTTGCCGCTTAGTTGCTGTTGCAGGGCTTTCAGTTGGTCAAGTTGTTCTTTCAGGTTCAGCTCTTTCCAATCTTTCAGTTGTTGGGGCGAATAATTATTCGCCCGTACATCTTTTATTTCTTTAGTGGCTGTGCTAATGGCATCCAGCAATTGCTTTATGAGTTTGTCTTGTGGTTTGCGTAATCCCTTTGTCTGAACCGTGATTTTTTCGATTATTGGATTGGCAGGATTATCCAACAAATCAATAGTATCAATCAGTATTTTTTGTAATTCAAATATTGATTCTGCTTCATTTTGCAAATCATTCCACTCCGTCATAATCTTGTCAATCCCTAAATCCTGCGAATCCTGTTTCAGACTGAATGTTCTGAGAGTATCAAATACCTTCTGCATTTGCTTTTGCAATTCGGTGGTTGCTTCGGCTGTTTCTTTGGCAAATTCGGCAGAAGTTTGCAGATAAGTTTTTACCGTGCTTTCAAACTTATTGGTATTACCTCTGTATAAGTTTACAATGCAAATCAGGTTTTGCAATTGCTCGGGGCTAAAGTCGTTTACCTTGCTGGTTACTTTGCGGTAAATTTTCCGTGCGTCAAGCATTAAAACAGTGTTTTTGTTCCTCACCCCCGGCCCATCTCCAAACGGAGAGGGGTGATCTGCAATCTCTGCTATATCTTTCAGAACTTGTTCTGTATTTTGGAGTACTTGTTCATTAGTGAATCGAATTATTCGTATGTCATACTCACCAATAATTTTTGTTCTTTCCTCATCGTATTCCTGTTGTTCATAATGATTATGGTATGCACCATCTACTTCAATTCCTAATTTGGCTTCTGCACAATAGAAATCAAGAATAAACCCGACTTTCAATGGGTGTTGTCTTCTGAATTTAAGATTATTAACCTGTCTGTTTCTTAACAATTGCCACAATAACTCCTCAGCTTCTGTTTGATTTTTCCTTAGTTCTCTTGCATTTTCCAAAAGCTGTTTGGGTATTTGAGTCTCAACGGTTACGATGTCTTTACTCCCTTCTCCTTGAGGAGAAGGGCCGGGGATGAGGCGTTCTTTAGCTCTATCAAAAAACCAAAGGGTGCAAGGCAATGAACGGGTATAGAAAAAGTTGTTGCCAATAGCCATCATCACATCTACTGCACCCGTTTTTACCAACTTCTCCCGTATGTCTTTTTCGCTGTGTCCTGCATCGCTGGCAGACGAAGCCATTACAAAGCCTGCTCTGCCTGTTGGTTTCAGGTAGTTGTAGAAATACTGAATCCACAAATAATTGGCGTTGTCGTTTTTCGGCAGGTTTACTTTGCCGTCCAATATCAGGCGTGGGTCTTTCTTTACAGCATCTTTGGCTTTGTCCACACCATCCACATTAAACGGGGGATTTGCCATTACAAAATCAGCACCACCTACAAGGCTGTGTTTGTCTTCGTAAAATGTATTGCCTTCCATTATTTTCCCTTCCAGTCCGTGCACTGCCAGGTTCATCTTAGCCAGTTTGGTATTGAGGTCGGCTTTCTCTTGACCATAAAAGGTAACTTTCTCAGCAGGTTTTAGTCCTTCACTTTCTATGAAATAGCCTGTTTGCACGAACATACCCGCAGAGCCGCAGGCAGGGTCAAACACAATGCCGTGGTCGGGTTCAATTACGTTTACAATGGTTTGCACCAAACTCATAGGCGTAAAAAACTCTCCGCCTTCCTGTGCACCGGTCATCGCAAATTTGTTGAGGAAGTATTCGTAAATCTTCCCGAACAAATCGCCTTCGGCTTTTTGTAAAACTTCTTTATTGAAAATGCGAAGCAGTTCCCGCAACAGGTCTTTGCTAAAAATGGAAAAGTTTTTGGGCAAAACGCCTTTGAGATTGTCATATTCCTCCTCAATCAGCTTCATGGCGTTGTCAATCGCTTCGCCTGTGTCGGCACTTTCGGGCAATGAAACCAAATAATCAAACTGCGACTTTTCAGGCAAGAACATGGCGTTGCGTTCCTCAAAATCTTTTTTGGTCACAGGTCGTTTGCCTCGTTGCGGATGCACGGGCAAATCCTTTTCAACTTCAACTTTTACTTTCTGAAAACGGTTGTAGGCGTGTCGTAAAAATATCAGTCCCAAAACAGGCATTGAGTATTCCGAAGCAGTTAGTTTACTGTTTGCCCTGAGCTGGTCTGCTGCCCTCCAAAGTTCAGCTTCTAATTTTCTAAGTTGTTTTCCTTGCATTTATTCTTTCAGTGTCTTGTTAATATGTCAAATTTATCATTCTTATCGGTACGTTGGCAAAAAATGGCTCTTTTGGTTTTGAGCGTTGGCTTACGTGGGCAGGGAGCAAAAGCCGGATGTGCTGTTTTTGCGCATCGGCTGATATTGAATTAAAAAATGCAGGTGAAAAAAACATGGTGCCGGTAATGAGTGCCGGCTTACTCGTTGTCCGTTTGCTTATTGTTTTTATGCATATATCCGCTTTTCAAAATAGTTCGCTTCTTTTTGTTCTCGGTCGTCGCTTTTTACTGGGCAGCTGTTCTTGACGCGCTTGCTGCCGGCCACTGCGTTTAGCGCAATTCTATAATCGTAACGCCGTCGCCGCCTTCGCTGATTGCGCCTGCTCTATACGATTTGACCGATGGATGTCGTCGTAAGTGTTCGTGAATAGCGGCTCGCAACGCGCCTGTTCCTTTTCCGTGTATTACGGTCAGCGTTTCAAGATTGCTAACTATTGCGTCGGAAATAAAACCTTCCAATTCTTTGATACATTCTTCTGCGCGTTGTCCTCGTACATCAAGTGTAGCTCGTGAGTCAAATTTTATAAAACCACCGGTTGCTGCACGTTTTTGAGCTTCTTTTTGCTTGGATTTAGGCGCGAGAACAAGATTTGCCAGTGCTGTTTTGAATTTTAGTCCGTTAATTTCCACTAATGCCGAGTTGCTCGCCGAGTCAACCGAAAGAGCAACTCCTACTTCGTTAGAGCCTCGCATCATCACGGCATCGCCGTTTTTCAAGTCTTTGCCGTCATTTCCGCTAACGACTTCATCGCGTATGTGTTTTTCTGCTTCATACCGAATGGTATCTTTTGCTTTGTCAAATTCACGCTTAATATCCGTAGCGGCGCGTTGCTGTTCGCGTATTTCGCGCACTGTTTGCTCAACAACAGCATTGGCGCGTCCGACTATTTCTGCTGCTTGTGTTCGTGCTTGTTGCATTAATTCGTTTTTCTTGCGCTTAAAATCATTTGCACGTTGTTCGTAATCTTTGCGAAGGCGTTCTGCTTTCTCATGCTCAGCCGCGGCATTGCGTGCTGTTTCTTCGGCTTCGATTTTGAATTTCTGCAATGCTGATATACTTTTTTCGAGTTCGGAATGTCGGTCGCCAAGATAATAAAGTGCCTTATCCAAGATATGTTGCGGGATTCCAACCGATTGAGCAAGCGCGAAGGCATAACTGTTGCCCGGAATGCCCGATAGGAACTTATAGGTGGGAGCAAGATTTTTCTCGTCGAACTGCATCGAGGCATTACGAATTTCCGGCCGCGTCAGTGCGTAGCTTTTCAGCGAAGATTGATGCGTTGTTACCACGAAAAACGCATGCCGTTCAATCAAACTGTCGAGTATTCCGGCTGCCAATGCGCCGCCTTCTTGCGGGTCGGTACCCGAACAAATTTCATCAACAAGCACTAAAGCCTGCGGCGAGCAATGCGACATAATTTCGCGCAGGCGAACAATTTGACTGCTGAAAGTGCTTAGATTGTTTTCTATGGATTGGTGGTCGCCGATTGCGCTGAAAATCGAGCGAATATTCGTGGAAATTTCGCCGAGCGGAAAAATTCCCGACAGAGCCATTGCGATATTCAGCCCGATGCTTTTCAACGCTACTGTTTTTCCGCCGGCATTCGGACCCGATATTAGATGTCCGCGTTTGTCGTCGCTGAATTCTATTGAAAGAGGAACGGGTTTCTGACCTTTTGCAAGAGTTAGAAGCGGATGAACAACACCTCTGATTTCAATGTAATTTTCATCGTTGATAACAGGCTTTATTCCGCCTCGCTCCACTGCATAATTGGCTTTGGCGCAAATTGCTTCCACGTAGCCGAGAGTTTCGACCGATTGAAGAAATAAACGCGCTTCGCCGCCCACTTCGGCCGTAAGCGTAGTTAAGATTCTGATTATCTCGCGCTGCTCGTCCGCGATAAGTAAAGAAAGCTGATTATTTGTCTCGAAAATTTCGGCAGGTTCGAGAAATACCGTGCCTCCTGTCTGTGAAACTCCGTGAATAATTCCGGGAATTTGCCGCTTATACTCGTTTTTAATCGGCAGTACAAAGCGTCCGTCGCGCTGTGTAACGTATTCGTCCATAGCCAAATCTTCTTCGATAACTTTGGCAAGGATTTTTTTGAGTCTGTTGCGCAGGCGGGCGGAAGTCTCTCGAATATCGCGCCTTATGGCGGCAAGCTCTCGGCTGGCAGTATCGCGCACAAAGCCTGTGTCGTCAATGGCATCGGAAATATGGCGTTCAAGGAAGCGGTTTTCGTGAAGGTTTGCGGTAAAATCCGCCATAGCCGGGTTGTCTTCGCGGCGTTGCCTAAAATATGCGGCTATCATACGCGAAACACGAATCGCATCTAATACTTTCAGCAGTTCCGCCGCCGACAGATACGCGCCGCTCGCCAGTGATTTGTAAAGTTGCGGGCGAATATCGTCGAAACCGTCCATAGGTAGAGTTTCGTTACGCATATACAACATGCGTATTTCCTCAACGCGATTTAATTCCGCACGAAGACCTGCGGAATCGCTCATCGGTGTGAGGTTGCGAATTATTTCAACGCCTAACGATGAAAAACATTTCTGTACAATTTGCTCTAAAACCGTATTAAATTCTAATTCGGTAAGCGATTTCTGCAATAAGTCAAGTTCGGAGTCGGGCGGTGTGTGTGTCATTCGTTAGGCTGTTTATTTTGTGTCTTAGCGGGTAAATTATGCAAGAAGTCGCTTTACAATTTGTTGTACCGCGTTCCCGTCGGCTTTGCCGCGCAGTTCTTTCATGGCGGCCCCGATTACTTTGCCGAAATCTTTTGCGCCGCCCGCGCCCGTTTCGGAAATGATTTTATTTACTGCTTCGGTAATTTCTTCTTCCGAAAGCTGTTTCGGCAGAAACTCCATAATAATAGCGAGCTCTTGCTCCTCTTTTTCAATAAATTCCGGGCGATTCGCACTGCGAGCCATATCAATTGCATCGCGGCGTTGCTTTGCTGCTGCAAGCAGTATCTTCTGCCCGTCTTCATTATTCATATCGCGCCCGATGCCGCTTTTGTTGAAAGCAATAATTCCTGCACGAATGGAACGCAATGTTTCGAGACGGATTTTGTCGCCGCTTTTCATTGCAGACTTCATTTCTTCGTTGATTTCCGTTTCTAAACTCATAGATGTAATGTTGTGATAAATTAACAAGTTGTGTTTTATACGTTGCAACCGGTGCAACACCCGGCAGCGAGTTGTTTATCTTAATGTTGCGTAAAGTTCTCGACAACTTAAAATAGATTGTCCAATGATTTAACCGGCCGCAAAACAACGCTAAAATACAAAATCTTGTTCGGATTGATATGGCGAATTAAACGAACTGTAAGGAGCATGCGATAAAGTCTGCGTCTATTATTCCGAGATATTCACTCAATATTCTGCCGGATTATACGGTGTAAAAACGTTTAGCATTAGTTTCGGTCTTAAAAAACAATTAGGAAAATAACGGTAATATAGGCCAGATTAAATGAAAACAGCAGACTGCTGATGAATAATTAGAAATTCTCAAGTTTATCCGATAAATTTGTAACATTCTCTAAAATATTTTGTTATTATTGGTTAGTGGCGAAAGTACTAAAATCGAAGCTGGAAATGAACTCGTCCGCTAAATCAACAGAACAAAAACATAGGATAATATTTACATTTGTTTTACTTTTTAAAAGGTTAACGATGAAGATGCGAAATATTTTCGCGATGATGCTTTCCCTGACGATGCTGATTGTCGGATATGATATTGCATCGGCGCAAATCAATGCATTTCCTTCATATAAGGAAGATTTTGAGTCCGGTACAGGGGGCGGCTGGTCACCAAGCGGACAAAACTCGTCGTGGGAGCTTGGCTATCCGTCGAAAGAGTATTTGTACAATCCGGCATCCGGAGAATATTGTTGGGCTACGGGACTTTACAGACCATATAATACCGGTGAGCTCTCCTACTTAACTTCACCGGCATTGGATTTCTCATGCTACACGAGTGACCCGACAATCGAGTTCAGTCTGTATTATTTTACGGAAGCATATCCAGACTGGGGCGACGGTTATGATTTCTGCTGGGCGGAATATTCTACAAATGGCGGTTCAACATGGCAAGTTTTAGGCTCGGCCGGAACCGGCAAATGGTGGCATTCATATTATTATGATTATACAAATAGTACGGATAGGGAAGCATGGGGAGGGGATGCTGATTATTATATACCCACCGGTTGGGTTACTGCTCAAAATAAAATAAGCGGTGCCGCCGGTAAAAATAATGTCCGCATACGATTTGTTATGTCATCAGACCCATGGGGTTATGAACTTGACGGAATGGCGATAGACGACATAAATATCTATACGGACAATCCGACGCTTGCCATTCCTACATTGCTATCGCCTGCAAATGCAGCAATCAATCAGCCGATGCGGCCTGCATTGTCTTGGGGAAGTATTCCTTGTGCTACAGGTTATGACCTACAGGTTGCAACCGATGCTTCGTTCTCTTCACCGGTAATAAATATTACCAATAATGCAACTACAAGTTTTGCTCCGGCAACAGATCTGGCGGCCGGCACATTGCATTATTGGCGTACCCGCGCTCGTTCTGCTTCGATGTTAAGCGCATGGTCGGCTGTTCGCACTTTTACTACGCAGTTCCCGCCGCCGCCGATTCCCGTATTAGCAGCACCTACCAATAGCTCGACGGCACAGCCGCTTGCCGCTACGCTCAGTTGGCTTGTATCGGCAGGTGCCGCTTCATATCAGTTGCAAGTTTCTACAAATTCGGCATTTTCGACAACTTTAATTGACCAAACGCTGACCGCAACTTCATTTACATTCACTGCGCCGAATAATTTTACCACATATTATTGGCGCGTAAATGCTTCTAATGCACAAGGGACAAGCTCGTGGTCAAACGTGTGGAGCTTCCGTACGATAATCGGTACACCGATGCTTACACAACCTACGTCGAACCTTAAAGGACTTACAACACCGATAACGACATCTTGGACTTCTGTGCCTGGGGCAATTTATTATGAGTTGCAAATTGCAAAAGACGCTTCATTTACAACGCTCAGCTATAACGGCAATATTAGCGGGCTTTCTACCGTATTACAGTCGTTAAGCAAAAATACACAGTATTTCTGGCGTGCTCGTGCGGCAGCGGATGCGATAGAGCGCGGGAACTGGTCCGATGTTTGGAATTTCTCCACAATGGTCGGAACGCCCGGTTTAATGTCACCGTTCGACGCATCGCTTGATTTGTCTCCGCAGAAAATTACTTTCTTGTGGAACGCCGTAGAAGGAGAAGCGACGTACAGAATTCAAATCGCCAAAGATATATTGTTTGCCGATATTGTGGCGGATACGCAAAACGTGAAAGTGCTGACCTTAGATTTAAGTAAATTTCAGACAAATACGCTGTATTATTGGCGTGTAAGAGCGATGAACCCTGTCAACGGGCTTGGCAGCTGGACAGATTCATACACATTCACTACCATTGTAGGAAAAGTAACGGGAGTGGCTCCGGCTAATGACCAAAAAGGAGTGCCGATTTCCGTTCCTTTGATTTGGTCGTCCGCAGGTAGCGGAAAAACCTATAAAATTCAGATTGCGACAGATCTGAATTTCAAAAATATTGTAGTGACAGACGAGAAAATCGGCGAAATAACCGGCACTTACGGCTATAATACCGGATTGAAAGATTACACCAAGTACTATTGGCATGTACGCCCGCTTGCACAAACAAACGCCGAAGTTCCTTGGTCGGAAACAATGAGCTTCACTACCAATATAGGCGCACCGGTTCTTTATTTGCCTGCAAACGGTGCGGTAAACCAGCCGATAGCAACATCTTTAGCATGGAAAGTACCGGCAGGAGCCATAAAATATACGGTACGTGTTTTCGAAGATGATGCGGCTCAAACACTCGTTTTTGAAGATGATGCCGTTATGGGAACTACCGTAACTCCTACGGGCATAAAACCCGAAACAAAATATATTTGGATGGTTCAGGCATTTGATGCCGACGGTTTTGCAAGCAAATGGTCGGCTGCGTGGAAATTTGCCACAACTACTGTGTTTGCATCGGTTCCGGCACTCGAAAAACCTGAAAATAATTCGCCCGATGCACCGCTAAACCCGACTTTGATTTGGAAAGCTGCCGATTATGCACAAACATACGATGTGCAAGTTTCGTCGTATTCCAATTTCAGTTCTACAATAATTAATCTGACGGGAGTTTCCGATATAACATTGCCGCTTAACGGATTAAGCAATGGTGAGCGTTATTTCTGGCGCGTTCGCGCAGTAAATGCCGCAGGAGCAAGCGCATGGTCCGAAACTTGGACATTTGTTGTTGCACCGCTTACTCCGGCAATGGTAACTTTGGTTTCTCCGCCAAACGGCGCCGATCGCCAAGAGCAATCTCCAACTCTTCGCTGGAACGAAGTTGAGGGTGCGTTGTCCTATCAATTACAAGTGTCCGACAACCCGTCGTTTAGCAATACATTGGTAGACAAATCGGGCTTGCTGAATACGGTTACGACGTATAATGTCGGCGGCTTGAAGCCGAAAACGTCTTACGTTTGGCGCGTTCGTGCCGTAAATGCAATAGGCGAAGGTCCATGGTCTGAAACATGGTCGTTTACTACCGATGAAGTGTCGGGAGTAAACGAAGACTTTATGCTGACGGGCGCAAGATTGGAAGCTGTATATCCCAATCCTGCCTCACATGAAGCAACTATTGCCTTTACACTTACGCAACCTGCAACTGCATCAATTACTATTGTCAATAGTATTGGAGAAACTGTTGCGACAGTTGCTACGGGTGAATTCGGCGAAGGCCAGCATAAGTTTAATTGGAATGTAGCGCAAATTCCAAGCGGAGTTTATGCAGTTCGTCTGACAATTGGAAAAGCCGTTGCTACACAAACATTGAACATTACAAAATAAATGCTCGAAAACAGAATTTTCTGTTTTCACGATAAATTCAGGCTCCTTTATCCATTTTGGATAGGGGAGCCTTTTTTTATATTTTCTCCGTATTTTGCTGCCGAAAAACACAAAACGGCAACAGTTAAGATTACGCTTTCTAACATATCGTCTATAAAAATGTTCCCCCGAATTCTTGCTTTTCCTAAAAAAATATTTATTCTTGGCTTGACGTTAGTTTGTCCGGCAGTATTTTGTTGCATTGAATCAGCGTATGCCGGCGAAGTATTTTATCGTTCTGTTAGAATTACCGCAGAAGTAAACACATCACCGCGAGCAATAATTCGACTGAATTGGAACGCCGACAGCACTGCAAAGAATTACACTGTTTCGCGTAAATTATCGGAAGAAAAGGCTTGGATAAAACTTGCCGATGTGGGAACAGATACGATATTTACAGATACAAATGTCGAAAAATCGAAGGAATACGAATATCAAATCATAAAATTCGGAACTCGAAACGGGCGCGAATACTCCATCAGCGGTTATATTTCGGCAGGTATTGAAATTTCTTTTGACGATAAGCGTGGAACTATTGCATTGGTTATTGATTCGCTTGTAAATTCGGCGGTTGCCAATGAAATAGCAACACTTACAGATGACCTTGAGGGCGACGGATGGCGCGTTAGTAAAATTATTACAAAACGTTCGGAAGTTTTCGACGGTAAAAAGATAAAAGCCTTAAAGCGTGAAATTCAAAGTATTTACGACAAAGATACATCGCTCCGCGCAGTATTTCTTTTGGGACGCGTGCCGGTACCATATTCGGGTCGTTTTGCTCCCGATGACCATACTGAACATTTGGGAGCGTGGCCGGCAGATTGTTATTATGGTGATGTTTCACCAGCTTCAACAGATGAACGTTGGTCAGATTTATTCGTTTCTCAAATAACCGCCGAGCGTGAAGCTAATCGTAATCGCAGAGTTGACGGGAAATTTGACCAATCGGAAATTCCTTCCGATATTGAACTCGCAGTAGGGCGCGTTGATTTTTTCGATTTGCCGTTATCGGGTAAATCGGAGATTGAAATGATACGCGACTATTTGCGACGAAACCACGCTTATCGCCATAAATTACAAAACACGTATTCGGCAGCTTGTTTTTGGGATAAATTCGACCTTGTCGGTGAAGAAATGTTTGCTCAATCTGCATATTGCAATGCAACTTCATTATTCGGCAGTGCGGCGATTTACGAAACAAGATGGCTAAGTAAAACCGCTGATACTGCATTTCAATTCGGATTTGCCGCAGGGCCGGGAAGCTATACAAGTTGTTGGGATATTGGCGACTCACAAGCAGCTGCGCGTGGTTCAAATGCCGTATTTTGTGCGATGATGGGCAGTTATTTCGGCGATTGGGACAGTCAAGATAATTTATTGCGTTCCGTTCTCGGCGGAGGTTCATTGGCTGTTTGGTGGTCGGGACGGCCGCAATGGTTGTTGCACCGATGCGCCGTAGGGCAACCTATTGGTACAGCCACGCTATTAACAATAAATAACGATGGTATATTGTATGATGCGGGGCGATATGCAAGAGGTACTCATATTGCATTAATGGGCGACCCGACACTTCGTTTCTTTCCCGTTGCTCCACCCAAAGATTTACTATTAACTGTTACTTCCGACTCTGTTATTTTAAATTGGAAAGCACCAACAGACGATATTTACGGATATGCTATTTACAGAGATGACGGTTTCGGATTTAAGCGATTGAACGTAGATGAAATTACAACAACTCGTTTTGCCGAAAAAAAGCCGGTGTATTATTCTTCTGCAATACGCTATATGGTTCGTGCTATAGCATTGCAACATACGTACAGTGGCTCGTTTCTTAATCCAAGTCAAGGAATTATTGCAAAAGATGAATTGCTTGCAATTGATGAAAATATATCTGTTTTAGAAGATGTGCAAATAACACCGCAACCGGTTGATGACTATTGCTATATTACGATAAATGAAACTGATAACGAAGAAATAGAAATATTGAATATATTAGGCGAAACAATTGCCAAGCCGGAACACATAGGTGCAGGACGCTGGCAATGGAACGCACACGGTATATCGGCCGGTGCTTATATTGTAAAAATTATTTCAAATAAAAATATAAAACCATATCTGTTTTTAAAGAGATAAAATTTTTTACTGCTATATCGTGCCTAAATCATTGTTATACAGCAAATACTTGTTTTCTCATTTCACCACTGAAAGTAATGTAGCCTGCGATTCGTCGTCCGTTTTAAGTATAATCAGATATGTTCCGCTACGCAAATCGGCTGTTTCTACGGTGAATTGATAACGACCGGATTGCACCATACCGGACGCAAGTGTCTGTACGGTGCGTCCTAATAAATCAACTACTTCCAAGCGTATGCGTTCCCATTTCGGAAGGTCAATCACCACGTTTGCAAGAGCACTGCAAGGATTTGGATAAATCGTTTCAATATGCGGTTTTCGCGATGTACTTGCCCCTAATTTTTTTCCTGTAAGTCCTGCACTCGTTAGTACCCGACATACAGCACTCGGTGCCGTTATTTCAGAAGGTATATCGAAAACGCCCATTCCTTTTGGGGCGGAAATTGTATATTCGAGTGTAGTGCAGGCACCAAGTGAATCGGACGACGATATCCAATAGGGTGGCAAATCAAATCCGCAGAACGTAATTTTATCTCCTTCTTTTCGGTATTCTGGATTAAAGTAATAATAATATGCGGCAACCCGATTGCCGTTCAGACTTACTGTTTTTTCAATCAGTTGTAACGGTGCGGGCAACGAGTCTGTAATTGACACACTATTTACCGGCTTGGTCAGGGTATTGCAAACTGTTGTACGTACCTTAAAATATGTTAGTGAATCGTTTCCGCCTGCATCGGTTATGGTTTTTCCTACTTCGAGCCCTGGCGGCGCAACCGCCACACTCGCCGATATTTTGCCGTAGACTTCCGGTTTTGGCTCATCTTTGGGTACAACTCGTATTGTTTGAAATGAATTAAGTACATTCGGATAGTTGTCTTTCAATCGTGCAAGCAATGTCATCGCAACTCTTCCGCTGCTGTCCATCTTCTGGTTCGGTACGATGGCTGTTATTATTTCTCCGTTGCTTTTAAAATCACCTTCAATTAATTCCATACTTGCCGGCAAAAAAGCCTGCAATGTCAGCGGCCGAACATAAGCACTGTCGTCCCACCATACAGTAATGTCAAACGGAACAATCTCACCCGGGCATGGGAACTGCATGCTTGGCACAACATCAAGACCAAAGCCTGCGGGACGAAGCCGAACATCGTCTATCAGTATGTAATTCTGGTATTCAACAGGTTCTTGCAGTTTATTTCCGGAGATAACGAGAAAACAATAATCGCTTTCCGGCATACGGAACGGCTTTCCGCGTAATTTATGCCAAGTGCTATTTAAAAAAATGCTGTCCAATATTATTTGCCCGCCATAATCTTGTGGTGAAATTTCTTGTTCCCAATCCGGATATAAGGTGCAAATGTCTTTTGAAGTTACGGTTGCAGATATTCTTGAGGAAACAGCTGGCTTTGGAATGCCAATGTCGCTTCCTATACCATATACGTGAATATCCAGAACATAATATCCGTTGCGGTCAGCATTTTTTGTTGTCAGGACTTGAACGACTCCTTCGTTGCGATTAAATAAAGTCGTACTATCACTATCATCAAGATAAAACCTTGCATTCCGTAATCCCACCATTACTTCATTGCTTATGTCTTTATCCCATGTTTCATTAAAGTCATTAAAAGGCCATATAGTAATCCTATTCACTATATCACCGCTTAAGTCGACAGGGAAAAAATATGTATAGAGGTTGGGTCGCCCACTTCTGCGACGCGTAAGTATATCGGGTGAATAGGGCATATTGCGCCAGCCCGTCAAAGGAGTGTATATTGAACAGTTATGATAAAACAGATCTGTTGTAAAAGATTCGAACGATCCGCCGTATTTTGTTTCCTCAAATCCTCCATTGCAAAGAAATGGTGCGACTGACGGCGGGCATGGCTGTCCCGCAGGCTCGGTTTTCACACTGAATATAGTGTAGCCTATATTACTTATTGACTTACCTTGCGCAAGATAGCGCATGATTGCACGACCGTAGAATTCTTCGCCCGGAACAAAAACATAATCTTTGCCATACAATGCCTTAACGGAATCGGAAGTCGGAATAATAGAAGCGATTTGCGCACCTCCGATTATTTCCATACAAAGCTGTGCAGGTGATGATATGCCTATGTCGTTGCCAAGTAAATCGGCTGCATTAAACATCATACCGTCAGGCTCGGTAGGCTTCAGGAGCAATGAATCGTTAACTACGGCAGCAGTGTGTTCGCTCTCCGAATTATAGAGTCCGTACCGCCCTCCACCGTTTGCGGCATTGCCGTATACACCCGTAATTGAATATCCCAAAGCAATAAGCATCTGCACGTCGCTTTTACTCGGAGCGCGTCTGAACTTACCCGGCGTGATGGACGGCATCATTACCGTTTCCTGCCGGTCTCCGCAATTCAGGTCTAAGTGGCATAAACTTGTGCCGGGTTCAAACGGACGCGGGCTGTAAATCGCTGCTTTTATATTTCCACCGTCAAACTCAATTCCGTTGCACGGCGTTTGAAGTGCTTGCAGGGCAACTTCGGAATTATATGAAATATTGAAGCAATCATTTCATTATAGCGTCTAATCAGTGGTTTGTTGCCGATTCGGAGCATCGCATCAAATCGTGTGTAATATCCGCTCGATTTGTTATTGGTAATACTTGTACCGTCCGGTTTTATAAAAGTTGCAATTCCGAGCATGTGAAAACATTCGTGTAGCAATACCGAATATATATCTACACCGTAGAACTGTGAGGTATTGAAATCATAGTTGAATTGTTGTGCTGCGTTAATTTCCACGATGCCGTGGAATGTAGGTTTTCCGGGTGGCATGAATTTGAAGGCATCTTTTCCGGTATTAAGCGTAGTCCATACTCCGCCGTCAAGGATACCCGTTTCGGCAGCGTGCGAATCGCCGTAAACTGCTGTTGCCGAGGCTGCGGTTCCGTCGCGTCTGAAATTGCAAATTGCAAGTATTTCCACAGTATCGGCTTTGGTTTTCGGTCTGTCTATCAAAGCGGAAATATCGGTAAATACGGCAATAATTACTTTGCGTCTTTGCTCTCCGAATTGCGGATGATTGAACCCTCCGGCCGGGTCAGAGGTTTGATTGCTGAACGTTATTCTGAAATGTCCTGCCATTGCGGTAATTTTATAAGGGTCAAGCATTGTCTCGGATTTGCCCGAAGCATTTATCCTTATTGGTTGGAATGCTTCTTCCGGCAAAGGCTTACCTTCTCTTGTGAAGAAACGTAGGTCGGTGGGCGATGGTTTTGTATTCTGTGCCGTTGCCGTAAGCGTCCCAAGAAATGCAATGGCTGTTCCGGTAAGCAAGCCGGCTATAAGAGAGAGTAACGATGTCATATTGCGGGCAAAAATTAAATTCAAGAGATAAACTGATACAGATATAAGTTGTGTTTTTTATTATATCTTAGTTGTGGCACCGTTATTATTTATTTTATTACATCCAGATAGGGATGCAATATAAAAAATATTTTTTATTTACTGCCGATAATTATTTCGGTTGTTTAAATATTTGCAGTAAAATTAAATTCTGTCGGAATTTATAAGCGATGCGGCATGCTGTCTATTATCGCCGCCTACGAATAGAAGCAATGCTTTGCGTGCTTTCTCTATCATTCCTGCGGTATCGTCTTCATCTTTGAAGGGTGAAAGTACGTAATCTGCCATACCTCCGGGTTCAAAATCGCGTCCAATTCCACATCTTAAACGCCAAAAATTCGCTGTTCCGGTATGCTGTATAATTGATGTTATACCGTTGTGTCCGCCGTCTGAGCCACCCTTTTTCAGATGAATTTTTCCTACAGGGAAATTATATTCGTCAGCAATTACAATCATTTTTTCCGCAGGCAAATTTGTTCTTTGCAATATATCGGCTGCTGCTTCACCAGAATTGTTCATATAAGTTGTCGGTAAAATTACCATAGTTTTTACGCGACGAATAGAAATCTCAGCAAACAAATACATTCCTTTTCCGGGTTTCCAAGACATTTCTTTCGGTGCAAGCAAAGAGTTGCACACCATCCAGCCTATATTATGTCTTGTAGCGGCATATTCCTTTCCCGGATTTCCAAGCCCAACAATTAACCATTCCACACTCATATTGATTTTATCCGTTGAAAATGATAAAAGAACATAAGAAACAGTTGAAAACAACGAAAATCTATAAATAAAAATAGCCGATGTTATCGGCTACTTCATATATCTAAACGCTTTGTTTCTTCGTGGTATAAACGTGCGAAATGCAATTAAAATGT
>JADZAA010000090.1 GCA_020852855.1 Bacteroidota bacterium | reverse complement strand
CCCTTAGACAGTTGATAAATTGCATTCAACTTTATACCAACTTTATAGTTGTCACACTCGCTGAACTCGGCTTTAATCTGCTCTGAGGTGTAACCTTTTATTACTAGTACTTTTGCCATAGTTTTTTAAGTAAATGCAACCCTGTTTTGTGTGAATATTTAACGGTAACTATGTAAGATTGCGCAATATAAATTTTTACAATGAAGTATTAGAAGTTTGTGCAGGTTTATGGAATTATTGTCTAACTAATTGATTTACAATGTAACAACTACTCTAATATATCATCAACAATTGGCATAAGCAATTTAAAAAGTGGAGTTTACATTGTTAAGCTCATAGACACCAAAGGCTTGGTTACTATATCTAGAGTTGTTGTTGTAAGAGAATAAGCACATGACTTTTTTTGTTCAGAGTTACGTAAAGTGTATGCTATTTTTGAAAAATAAATTGTTTTTGTTAAAATATTGCAGGAATTAGATATTAGCAGAAAAATGAAAACGGCGCAATTTGTTTTTTACGATTTATTTTGTTGCCGATATGTTGTGCCTATGGTATAAGTTACACGCGGAGAATGGCGCATAAAATTCTACAATTTGACGAAATACGAGGTAATTGTTGTTCTGTTTTGTCGTAAAATCCTGACTGAATACGCCCCTGAATATAAATCCTCCACCGGGCAGTGGAAATACTCCGCAAACGGAAATGATTCGTAACGTGCGATAACGCTACCGAGTGCATTGATAATGGCAATTTCCGCAACATCGGCCGGCAACATTATGGTAATATATTCACGTGCCGGATTCGGAAATATGCCGTGCGTTTCGACGGTCGTGGCTTCTTGTGTGCCGGTCGCCCCCTTTGAGAGGCGATATACTCGGTCATCGTCCAAACCGGCAAAATAATACATGGCGTTTTCTCCAACAGAGAACACTTCTTTTCCCGCAAAACCAAAGTGATCCCACGAGCCATCTGCCGAATGTTTTATCCATAAACCGTCCTTTGTACAAGCGAGTAGCCGACCGGCACGATCGCGGTAGAGAGAATTTATCGTGGCTTGTGTAAATTCTGCCTGCCATATCGTAGATTTATGCTCAACTCTCTGGAGTTTCCGGTCGGTATAGCAATAGATGTTATCGAAAGCGGTTTCAATTTCTTCGCCGGATATATATTCTCCGAGTGTGCCGGATATATCTGTCCATACGTCCGATTTATTAAACATAGCGTAAATTCCACCATTTGTTGCGGCGAATATATTACCCTCTGAGTCCATTGCCAGTCCGCGCGTAAAGTCGTTGCGGATTCCGTATGAGAATTTTTCCCAACTATTGCCACGGTCGAGCGAGCGATATATACCATCTCCAAATGTAGCGGCGTAGAACCTGCCTATGCTGTCTTCGAGCATATCATAGACAAACATAGGCAACGGAATACCGTTTGCGCTTTCTTCCCATGTGTAGCCGTCGACGCAACGATATAGTCCGTTGTTGGTGCAGACAAATATTATGTCTTTGCTGTCGGTGAAGAGTCTGGTGTTTAGGATACCGATACCGAGGTTGCGTGAACTCCAAAAAATGCCGTTGTCTACGCTTCGTAGTGCCCCTGCCTGCAACGATGCAAGCCAAACATCATTGTTGGTTTTCGAGGTAATCGAAATAATGTATTTGTTTTTGGAAGGTAGGTAAGTCGAGCCGGTACGTTCCCAATTTGTGGCATCCGGTGCAGGTGTCCCCTTGTATATTTTCTCTGCGTCGCAGGTGTAAATTTCGTTGTTGCCATTGAAAGTTAGTCCTTTTAGCCCGAAAGCCTTGGGCCCGAGGTTTGTTGTTCCGTCAAATAGCGGTGTTAGCCGCACAATGCCGTTCGCACCGTCAATGATATACGGTGTATTCGCACGGCGGTCGAGGGTAAAGTGAGTGGCATTTTCACTGAAAACTCTTCCGAAAGCGATTCTGTCCCAAGTTGAGCCTCCATCGGTTGAGCGATAAATGCTTCTGCCGTCGAAGATATTGTAGCATAAAATCGTGTAAAGCGTTCCGTCGGGCATCTCAATAGGATTTGTTAGAGATTTGTATTTTATAGGGAACGCGGTAAATGTCGCATCCGTCCATAGTTGCCCGTTGTCGGATGAAATACGGAAAATATTCGTACCCCCGACGCGCAACAAATAAGAGCCGTTGCGGAGTTTCATGAAAAAGCCGATGCTGTCGGTTACTGCCTCGCCAAAAGGGTGCGAGATACTGTTACCGACGGTAACTCCGGCTGATATTTCCAGCAGAACGGCAGTGTCGGCCGCAAAAATCCGCGTACGATCTGCATAGACGGCGCGTATGCCGGAAATGCCGGCAGATATCTCGTTCCAGATTTTGCCTGCGTTACGGCTTACCAGAAGGCGGTTATCTATGCGGATATATGCAGCATTGTCGTCGGCAATAATAAGCGCGTCAGCGGTAGATAATTCCCCTTGTTTTCGCGGCAAATTATCGGTAATGGAACTCCACGTCGCACCGTCGTCGTTACTACGGTGCAACATTCCGTTTCTATAGCGGACAAATAGTTGGTTACTCGAGTCGGCGTATGTCTGCTCAATAAAGTCGTCGGGCAGTCCGCAGTCAACCCAACGTGTGCGGTCGTCAGGTGCGAGTTTCAGCACGCAGTTGGAATGAATGTAAATATTCCCGTCGGCATCAGAGCCTGCCGTTTTCAAGATTCTTCGGTTGCTCAACCGGGTTAGTGGGGCAAGCGTCCATTTACCATCTTTTTTTATCAGTAGGGTGTCTATATTGGTGTCGGTGTGAAAATCAAACAGCATGGCAACGTTTTCATTGTCGAGCGGAATAAGGGCATTTACGCGCTTTTCTTCACTGCCGAATTTTGTCTGAAACAGCATTTGCCATGTTTTGCCGGCATCCGGTGAATAATATAAATTCTGTCGCACAAACGAACCTTCTGTGGCTGCAATGAATCGTTCGCCCGACGGCAACGCGAGGATGTATGTGGGGTTGGGATAGTTTCCGTTGCCGTTGTAGGTCGGAGTAAAAATTTTCATCCATTGCCCTGTCTGCGGGGAAAATTCCCATAATGGATATTTGTCGGTATAACCCGGCGTTTTTTCGGTGGTTCGCCCGAAAAGTATATTGCCGCTGGCCATCAGGTCAATGCCTTGGGGAGCGTCAAGCAGTGAAAATATCACCGGCTGACCGTCGGCAACCACAATGCGGACAGTATCGCGGCCATTGGTTTGATACCGGAATGTACCGTAGAATCTGCCGGAAATATGGTGCAATGCAGAGAGTTTGCCATGCAAGTCGCCTACTGAAAAGACGAGCGGTTCCCATGTAAGTCCGTCGTCGTCCGAACGGAAAATCAGGCTGTCGGCTACATTGCGAAGAACAGTCCATAATGTTCCATCGGTACTTTCGACTATCGCCTCTACGTCAGTTCCCTGATGTTTTGGAAATCCATCGGTGTTTTCGCTCCACGACGCACCGGCATCGCTGCTACGGTAGAATGTGCCGCTGTCGAAGGCCAATACCACACCGCTTTGCGTAACAAACAAGAACTGAACGGCCGAGCGGGGAGCTGTTATCTCACGCCAATTCATCTGGGCAGATAGTTGCACGGCGTTTGAGAATATTATGCCGAGAATAAGGATAAGTATAATGAAAATGTGAGTTTTCTTCATATCGGCACCACGAATCTGTACGGAATTTTTTTATATCAATATCGGAAAAATATGCAAACAAATCGCACAATTTTACCTGAAAATCTAATTTCAACTGCATCAACGTTTATTTGCGCAAGCGATGTAAAAAATAAACGCAAGAAGCGAAAACGCCGAATGCACCAGTTTGATGCAAAGCAGAAAGGGTTATGGGTGCTGCACTTAACAAGGTTATAATTCCAAGTACAAATTGAACCATAACAGAAATAATAATTGCAATAACACCGTATTTCTGGGTTTTGCTGAGTTGCTCTTTGCGAATACGAATCCAAATTGCAACTGCAAGAGTAAGAACAATATATGCTAAAATTCGATGAACGAATTGAACTCCTGTTACATTTTCGGTTAAATTTTTCCAAAATGGAGTAAGACTTGAAATTTCCTGCGGAATCCATTCGCCATTCATTGTGGGAAATGTAATGTAATATTTACCTGCATGCAGACCCGCCACAAAAGCACCGTAAATAATTTGCAATATGGTAATGCAAAATAATGTCAATGCTAATACTTGCAATGATTTGGAAGATTTCTGTTGCGGAGTTTTTGCATAAATTAAATCTAATGCAATCCAAAAAGTATAGCCGAAAGTAAAAAATGCGGCTATCAGGTGAATTGCCAATCGGTAATGACTCACAAAAGGATTATCCACAAGTCCGCTTGCCACCATAAACCAGCCAAGAAAGCCTTGCAACCCACCTAATGCAAATAAAATCAAGAGTTTTTTGATAAGCGACGGCGATAATTTACGTTGGATTAAAAAACCGAGAAACGGAATCAGAAATACAATACCGAGAGCACGGCCTACCAGCCGATGAATATATTCCCACCAAAAAATAGACTTAAATTCTTCTACGCCCATGTGTGAATTTATCTTAGCGAATTGAGGCGAGCTTTGGTATTTGTCGAAAGCAATATTCCAATCGTCCTGATTCAAAGGCGGAATTGTTCCCATAACTACGTTCCATTCCGTAATGGACAGCCCCGAGCCTGTCAAACGTGTAATTCCTCCGATTACAACCATTGAAAAAATGAGAGCGCAGCCGATTAACAGCCATATAATAACAGGTCTGTTTGATGAGTTCATTAGACTATTTATGAGGTTTTTGTTGAATGTTGAAATCAGATAGACGAAATAAAGGCGCGACTTGTTGAAAAACGAGCCTTGTATATCGAAACAAAGAAATAATACGCACTTTGCAGCCCGTAATAAAACTGAGCATCTTCAAAAAGTCGGCAATCGCGCTTCGTAACGCCGCAAATCTCTGTGTTTTATGTATTTTTGAGAGAAGAATTTGTGTTATACGCTATGAAATGACGATGGCTTATCCCTTTACAGCAGTAGAATCGAAATGGCAATCAATATGGAAAGAACGCCGCTCCAACGCTACACCCGATGATTTTTCCAAGCCTAAATTTTACGCACTCGATATGTTCCCGTATCCGAGCGGCGACGGTTTGCACGTAGGACATCCCGAAGGCTATACCGCAACGGATATTGTAGCGCGATTCAAGAAAATGCAAGGATATAACGTGTTGCATCCTATGGGGTTCGATGCATTCGGACTGCCAACGGAACGTTATTCTATGACGCATAATATTCACCCTGCCGAAGCCACCGCCAAAAACGTTGCAAATTTTAAACGCCAGCTTAATATGCTTGGGTTCGCTTATGATTGGGAACGCGAGATAAACACAACAGAACCCGCGTATTACAAATGGACGCAATGGATGTTTCTGCTGATTTATAATTCGTGGTACGACGACGCAACCGAAAAAGCACGCCCTATTGACGAATTGCCCATACCGCAACATCTGTCCGAACCAAAGGAAATTGAAGCCTATCGCGATTCGCAAAGATTGGCATTTATATCCCATATTCCCGTGAATTGGTGCGAGCAACTCGGAACCGTACTTGCAAATGAAGAAGTTGACGAATGGAAAGAAAAGGGCTATACGGTTGAACGCAGACCTATGCGTCAATGGATGTTGCGAATAACCAAATATGCCGAGCGTTTGCTGAAAGACCTCGATTCGGTGCAATGGCCGAACTCTACCAAAGAAATGCAAAAGCATTGGATAGGCAAAAGCGAAGGAGCAGAAGCAAAATTCCAACTGCTTGGTTCAGATGAAAGTATTTGGGTTTTTACTACACGACCGGATACCATGTTCGGTGCAACGTATTTAGTGATTGCGCCGGAACATTCGCTTGCAGACCGGATTACAACGGACGAATATCGTGAAGCGGTTGCGAATTACAAAGCACAAGCCGCACTCAAAAGCGACCTTGACCGCACCGATTTGGCAACCGAAAAAACGGGAGTATTTACCGGCGGCTATGCTTTAAATCCAGCAACCGGAGCGAAAATTCCCGTTTGGATTGCCGATTATGTACTGGCGCATTACGGCTTCGGAGCAATAATGGCGGTGCCGGCACACGACGAACGCGACCATGAATTCGCCAAACGGTTCGGACTGCCCATCTCGCAAACTGTCCTGCCGGAAAACGGCACGGTTTGGGATTGCGAAGAAACTCCTTTTACGGACGACGGCACAAGCATAAATTCTTCGAATAGTGAAATATCACTTGACGGACTTTCTACCGCCGAAGCCAAACGTAAAATGACAGAATGGTTGGAAAATAAAGGTATCGGAGCAAGAAAAATACAGTATCGCCTGCGCGATTGGTTGTTTTCGCGACAAAGATATTGGGGTGAACCCATACCGATTATGTATTACGAAGACGGCTCGCGTCGCGCATTGGATTCGGATGAATTGCCGTTGCTTTTGCCTGATGTAAGCGATTTTAAGCCGGCCGGTACGGGCGAATCGCCTTTGGCAAATGTAGAAAAATGGGTGAATTTCATTGATAAAAAGACCGGCCGCCGTGCGCGATACGAAACCAATACAATGCCGCAATGGGCAGGCTCCTGCTGGTATTATTTACGTTATTGCGACCCGCACAACGAAAATGAATTTTGCACTGCCGAAAAAGAACGGTATTGGCTCGGAAAAAACGGTGTTGACCTGTACATTGGCGGTGCCGAACACGCTGTTTTGCATTTACTTTATGCACGGTTTTGGCACAAAGTACTCTTTGATTACGGATATGTTACTTCTGCCGAGCCGTTTGCGAGGGTGTTCCATCAAGGTCTAATTTTGGCCGAAGACGGACGCAAAATGAGCAAATCATTCAAAAACGTGGTAAATCCGGACGAAGTAACAGCAAAATACGGGGCTGATGCTTTGCGTGTCTTTGAAATGTTTATGGGTCCGCTCGAAGCCTCTAAGCCCTGGTCAACCAACGGAGTAGAAGGTATTTCGCGCTTTTTGAATCGTGTCTGGCGGCTTGTTGCCGACGAAGGCGGCGTTTTGTCGGATTTACTTCAAAACGCAGAAATGACCTCCGAGCAGGAATACGCAGCGCATTCAACAATTAAAAAAGTAGCGGAAGATATTGATTTACTTTCGTTTAACACGGCAATTTCCGCTATGATGATTTTTACGAACGAACTTACAGCAGCCGAGATTCGCCCCCGCGCCGCCATAGAAATTTTAGTAAAACTAATTGCTCCGTTTGCGCCTCATCTCGCCGAGGAATTATGGAGTATTCTCGGAAATTCAACTTCTGTTTTCGAGGAGAAATTCCCGATTTGCGACGTAAGCAAATTAACCCGAAAAACAGTAGAAATAGTACTGCAAGTCAACAGTAAAATACGCTCGAAGGCCATAGTCCACGCAGATATTTCACGCGAAGATTTAGAAAAAACAGGACTTTCCGACGAGAGCGTTCTGAAATTTCTGGACGGGCTGACTGTTCGCAAAATAATTGTCGTACCGGGCAAATTAGTGAATTATATCGCAAATTAGAAATAACGCAGTTACGTGTAATTGACGATACTTAACGGCAATTCGGATTAAGGCGGCCCGCCATGTGCGGTTTGCCTTTTTACCGTTGACAAGTATTAGGCTGACTCGGTAAAAAACGAATATTGCTCTGAATAAACACAAACATTCTTATAGTATGAATCTTCAATCCATAGCCAAATATTTTCCGCAGTTGCGTCCCAAATTACTGACTACATTACAGAATTACGACCGCCGGCAATTTATCGGCGACTTGAATGCGGGCGTGATAGTTGGGGTAGTGGCATTACCGTTGGCTATTGCTTTTGCCATAGCATCGGGCGTATCGCCCGAAAAGGGGCTGTTTACCGCAATTATTGCAGGATTTCTTATCAGCGCATTGGGTGGAAGCCGTGTGCAAATTGGCGGACCGACGGGTGCATTCGTTGTGATCATCTACGGAATTGTGCAACAATACGGCGTAAACGGTTTGGCTATAGCCACGTTGCTTGCAGGTGCAATAATGGTAATAATGGGGCTTGCACGGCTTGGCTCATTGATTAAATTCATACCGCATCCTTTAATTACAGGATTTACAAGCGGTATTGCGCTAATAATTTTTTCATCGCAAATTAAAGACGCTTTAGGTTTGCAAATGGGTGCCGTGCCGAGCGATTTTATCGAAAAATGGGCGGCTTATGCAAAGGCAATTTCTACGATAAATTGGGACGCGGCGGCAATTACAATCGGAACTGTAATCGGCATACTGATTTGGCAAAGATTTATACAAAAAATTCCCGGTTCGCTTATCGCTTTAATTGTTACTACCGCCGTTACTCAAATTTTTCATCTTCCGGTTGAAACCATAGGTTCGCGTTTCGGAGAAATTCCGTCTGCATTACCCGCGCCTTCATTTCCTCATCTTGATTGGGGAGTAATTCGCAGTATGATATCGCCCGCTTTCACAATTGCAATGCTCGGCTCAATCGAAGCATTGTTATCGGCAGTTGTATCTGACGGTATGATCGGCGGCAGACACAGAAGCAACATGGAACTTGTGGCGCAAGGAATAGCAAATATTTTCAGCCCTATATTCGGCGGAATACCGGCCACGGGAGCAATAGCCCGCACCGCAACCAATATTCGAAACGGGGGACGTACACCGGTCGCAGGTATTATTCATTCCGTTACGTTATTGCTTATTATGCTGTTTTTCGGGGTTTGGGCAAAATTAATTCCAATGTCTTGTCTTTCCGGAATTTTAATTATTGTCGCATATAATATGAGCGAGTGGAGGTCGTTCCGAAGCGGCCTTACAGCACCAAAAAGCGATGTATGGATTATGCTGATAACATTCACGCTCACGGTGTTTGTAGATCTAACGGCCGCAATTCAAATAGGTATGCTGATAGCCGTTTTTACGTTTATGCATCGTATGGCTACCGTAACGAACGTGGGCGTTATTACGCGAGAAATGACAGATGACGTAGAATCGGCCGGCGAAACGGGCAATATTGATTTGCAAGGCGTTCCCGACGGCGTTCATGTTTTTGAAATAAACGGCCCGTTTTTCTTTGGTGCGGCAGATAAATTCAAAGAAGCAATGCATCAAATCGGAAGGCCGCCGAAAGTAAGAATAATACGAATGCGCAATGTTCCCGCACTCGATGCCACTGGGTTGCATGTACTCGAAGAGACATGGCGCGAATCTAAGCAACGCGACATTGTATTTATTATCAGCGAGATACACACTCAGCCTTATATTGCCTTGCAACATTCCGATTTGTTTGACAAAATAGGCGAAGAAAATATTATCCCGACCTTTGACGAATCATTGGAAAAAGCGCGACAAATAACGACGCATTTTGCTTGACTGTACGAATCTGTCGCTTGCGATAATATTACCCGTATCCGGTTTGGCTGTGAGGCGCAGACCTACGGAGGTTTTTCGCTTTTTTTGCATTCGTTCGATTTGCTGCCACTATCCGCGCAACAACTCACACCGTAAAGTATGAAAAGCACCGCGCAAGCAGGTGCAAACACAGAAAAAGTACTGCTTCCGTGCGGCTTTTGTAACTTTTAACCGAAAAATGGATTTTTAAGATAAGTTGGACATTTGCGGCATTATAGTTAAACGCAATGAGCGATTACGCGCTAAATAGCGACGAAGAGCTTTTTAATCTTGTTAAAAAGAACGATGAACGTGCATTCCGCGCGTTATACCAACGTTACAGCAAGAGGATATATGCGTATTGCTTGCGTATTGTAGGCGTTCGTACAGCTGCCGACGACGTATTTCAGACGGTTTTTACTGCCGTTTACGAAAAACGAGAAACATTTACGGGCGGCAGTTTCTCTGCATGGATTTTCACTATTGCACGTAATTTTTCACTTAAAGCGCGGAATCAACAAAAAGTTGTTTTGTCAAAAATAGAAGCATTGGATAATTATACGGATTATTTGCCCGACGAAAGCGACCATACGGGCGACGATATATATATCCGCGATGCTTTACGCGCCGCCATAGCCTCGCTCAGCGAAGAATTTCGGGAAACGATAGAACTGCGTTATTTCGAAGAATTGAGCTACGAAGAGATAGCCGAAGTACTCGGCATTGGTATCCCTTTGGCAAAAATCCGCGTATTTCGCGCAAAACAACAACTTCAAAAAATACTGACTCCATATATTCGTGAAATCAGATGAATATTTCATCAGAGCATATTGAAACACTAACTGCAAAATTGCTCGACGGAACTATTTCCGACGATGAATATCGGCAGATAGAACATTTGGTAAATTCACAGCCTGAATTTGCCCAAAATCTAACCGAAATGACTCGCATAGAGGATTTGCTTAAATCGTTGCATTGCATAAAACCTGCCGTAACGCCCGGTCTGCTCGAAAGTGTGGAAAATACCGTGTGTACCAAGATAAATGCGGGTGTAGCGGCTTCTTCGGGTGCGGCTTTGGCCGGAAAAACATTGTTGGGTTATGCGGCTGGAGCGGTCGGCATAGCGGTAATAGCTGTTGTATCGTATTGGGCGACTACGTCGTATCGTCAGTCCGTTCCGCAGCCCGAAGCGCCTCGTGCTGTGGCCGAGCGGCGGCAGCCGGCAGTCGAAACGAATCCTCACATTTTGGAAGATAATAGTTCGACTGAAATTATCGGCAAAAACAGCAAGCGTCCGGCTGAAACTAAAATTTCGCAGAATACGGTAACGGAAAAGCAGAACTTACCTGAAAGTCAAAGTTTACCGGTGCAGAATGCACTATCCGCAACAAATAACGACGCTGAAATAAAGGCTCCGGCTAATGCGGAACGTTTGCTGAAAGACATTAAATCGTACTCGGAACTATACGTGCAAGCCGTAGCCGCCGGCAATCAAATTAACGCAGCCGATAATGCAAAAAATCTTGGATTACTCTACGGTAAATTAAACGATGCCAAGCAAGCACGGTTGTATTTCGGGCGTTCGGCAGCTGCCGCACAAGCGGCAGGAATTGTCGAATCTGAGGCTGAAGCTTATGGCCAATGGGGAATAATGGAAGCAAAAGCAGGCGACATAGCCACGGCGCAAGAATGTCTGGGTAAAGCTGTACGGTTGCTCAACGAAATAAATGTCTCTTCGTCTAAATGGCAGGCACAACTCGATAAATTAAATGCCGTAAAATAAAATCGTTCGCTAATGAACGCAGCAAAAAGCCTGATTGGTATATTTTTTACCGTCGGGCTTTTTATTTTACATAGAGTTCAATAATTTATTACACAAATCTTCTGCAATTCATTGTTTGGTTTCTGATAGTGCGAAAACATAGTCCAAAATGCCTTCTTCCTTTCTTCCAAACTTCTCACAAATCTATTAT
>JADZAA010000089.1 GCA_020852855.1 Bacteroidota bacterium | reverse complement strand
TTGCAAATAATAACTTGCAAAGGGCTTGTGCTGTTTGCGGAAAGTTTTCGAAAAAACTGTTTTCATACAATTTGATACACATCACGCCAATTCTTTGATATGTGCGATTATATTTCCGATTTCTTCGGCAAAGCCCCGGATTTCGGCACGACTCCAGCGAAATTCCCGCGTCCACGCATCGTTTTTTGCATCTTTATATGCCAAACGAGTGAAAAGCAAACGCGCCGTAAAATATTCTTGTTCCGGAAACAGAGCGGCACATAATACGGAATATATTTGCAACTGACGGCAATACTTCTTGCTCAATTCATCTGCCTCGTTTTGATTGTCCGCACGATTAGTTTTCCAATCCCAAATTTCCCATTCTCCGCTTTCATTCTGCGTCAGAATATCTATGATGCCGAGTAGGAAGTCGTTGCCAAACGGCATTTGCAACGTATATTCGACTTTGGCATCTGCCAAATGCACCTTGTAATCCGATACGAGGCGAGAGGATGCCGCATTACTACATTCCTCCGTTACACGTTTCCGCAACTTATCGGGAACAGCACGTTCGCTTCGGTTAATAACATCGTTTACTATGCGGTCAAGTTCCTGTTCATTATCCGACCACTTATTGATATGGGCAAGAGTTTCGTGTATTATTGTTCCTGCAAAAGAACCGACGATTAAGTCTTTTTCATCGCCCGCGTCAAGGTGCCGTCCAGATAATTCAAACGCATTATCATCGGGCATGCCAAGCCGGTAGCGCAGAATATATTTGTTTACATCATTTTCAAAAAGTATTATTTGCGAGGCCGAAAAAATATTGTCTTGTTCGGCGGCCGTAATATTTTGTATGAGTATTTTTCGCGTATAACGCTCGGATATGGCCGGCACGTTCAGCCGCACTGCCTCGGCCGGTTTAATTTCAACAGTAAGCGGAATTGGGCAATATGATGTTGTTATCGTGCCGTCGGGCATAAGAAATCGCATGTCGTCGAGCCCGAAATACTGCTTAGAATGAGTTGAATACATCTCGTATTCGTTAATTTCGGCACCTTTTACAATATGCTTGAAAAAACCCTGAAATGCTTTTAAGCCTTCATTTTTTTTAGATGTTACTGTGGCAGATACTATAAGATGGTCTTTGGCGCGTGTCAACGCTACATAGAGCAAACGTTTTTCTTCGGCTTGCTCGGCTTTCTTGCGAATATTGGCTGCAGCCGTACCGATAAATGTAGGTCGGGTAACGTTAAATTCATCTATTTTCTCGGGTGTGGCAAAACATATTCCGAATTCGTCGAATATTTCTATGTTTCGCTCCGATTTACCGCTGCCGGAATTGGTGTTGTATAGCGCGACAATCGGAAATTCAAGCCCTTTTGCGGCGTGAATTGTCATAATATTAACTGCGTTGGCAGTAGTGGATACAGTTGCTTCACTTTCGTTTGTTTCGCCGGCGGCCAATGCGGCTAATTCCTCGGTAAAGTCGTATAAATTACGAAATCCTTTATGTTCAAAGTCGCGTGCTGCGGCTATTATCTTTTCGATATTTGCCTCCATTTGTTCGGCGCGTTCGCTGTACCGGATAATGCGTCGCCAGCCGCTTCGCTCTACCAACAGCCTAATCAATACGGGAATTGTAAGGCGCGGCACCAATGGAAGAATTTCGTTCAATATGGAACGTGCCCGAATAACGGTATAATCGAAAGCAAACTCGGGACAGGATTTGTAATTCAGTAATTTTTCGCGGAGAGAGCGCGAATCGTCGTTGCCTGCAATAACGTAAAGCCCGGCATCGGAAATGCCGAAATACGGCGAGCGCAGTACGGCTGCAAGTGCAATATCGTTATCCGGATTATGCAAGAAACCAAGATATGAGCGAATATCTATAATTTCTTGAGTAGAATAGAATCCGGTGCCGGCGTGAATAATAAAAGGAATATTCTCACGGCGCAGTGCATCGGATAATGTTTCTATGGTAGAGCGCGAACGCAATAATATTGCAAAATCGCCGAAATTTACGGGGCGCGGCTGCTCATTGCGACCTGATGTTATCGTAAGCGGATTATCGCCGCCTATGGAGTTGCGAATATAACGGGCAAGTATTGAGGCTTCCGACGGTGAATCGTCGTCCGTTATCTCATCTTCTGAATCGTCGGCTTCATTTGAATCATTGTCTGCATTCTCAGGCTTTTGGGCGGGATTTTTATGAGAAATAAGAAAAGTTACACTCGAAATATCGTTCTCGATACGGTCGGTTTTACGGGCGCAAACCATTGCATCGTATCCGACTTCGTAGCCCTGCGTTTCAGGCGGCATAATTTTGCTGCATACTTTATTGACAAATGCTGCAATTGCCGGCGAAAGACGGAACGAAGCGGTTATGCGAACGTCCCCGTAGCGTTCGCGCTCGCTCATTTCAATGCTTGCACTGTCGCTATCCGCAGAAAACGGCAAAAGTCTGCCATTGCGTTCGGCATAAATATTCGCCGATACAATATCGCGCTTTGCCTCATCAAAAATGCGTGCATCTGCACCGCGAAATCCGTAAATGCTTTGTTTTGCATCGCCTACCACGTATATATTAGGCGAATCGTTCGCGTCGCCCGTAGATCCCAAAGCCGAAACGATGCGCTTTGCAATACGATATTGCAACTCGTTTGTGTCTTGAAATTCGTCAAGCATCAGATATTTCAGTTTGCGCCGAATTTTTTTGCATACGGTTTCGTTTTCAAGCAAAGCAAGGCATTTGATTTGCAAATCGTCAAAATCGAGTTCGCCGGATTTTCGTTTTTTTTCCTCGATATCGGCTGCGGTTGCGGCGGCAATATTAAATATCAAGCGGCCAAGTCTAATCATTTCCGCGTCAAGGTCACGTCGGCTTGCAGCTTTTGAAATCGAATCGGCAAAGGCAAATCCTTCGGTAACAACCGGCGCAAATTGCAGGGCAGAAGTATCGCAAACTCCCGCCCAATACTTCTGTAATACGCCTTTTTTGGTAAATACGGGCAGAGTTGCCGCAGAAATTAATTGCAATATTTCGCCTAATTCTTCACGCGCTGTTCCGCCGCATAGTAAATCCTTTATACGATTGAAATTAGTACGTGCTTCGGATAAATCTGCCGACTGTTTTTTAGTGCATTTACAGGCATTTATTCCTTCCAATATTGTGCTCGTAGCGTCGGCAAATCGCCGTAGCATCGGTTTGATAATCTCTATTGCGGCCGCTTCGGCATTTTGCAGGCATTGTTCGTCGCTTTGGGCAAAGAACCGACGCAACATTTCAAGTTTTTCACGATTTACGAGTATAAATTCGAGATATGTATGCAATGTTTGACGGCCGAGTCCGAGTATCAGTTGTTCGGTTTCGGCTTTGGACTCGTCGTTTGATAAAAATTCGATGAGAGTTTCTTCCACGGCATTGCGCCGCATCTGTATTGCATCGTTTTCGGATTGCTCTACAAAATTTGGGTGAACGTCTGCCTCTATAGGAAATTCGCGCAGCAAGCGTCCGCAAAAACTGTGGATAGTGGAAATTCGCGCCGAGGTGAGCCGCTCGCGTATTTCTTTAAGTTTTCGCATTTCTGCCGGTGAGCCTTCTATGCTCAGGCGGATTTCAACGGCTTCGGCGGCGCGTGCCAACATCTCGGCGGCGGCTTTTCGCGTGAATGTAATGGCTACTATATGCCGTGCGTCTACGCCTTTAAGCAGTAATCTGACATAGCGTTGCACGAGTACCGATGTTTTGCCTGAGCCGGCACTTGCAGATACGATGCAGTGGCGGTCCGATGCCATTGCAAGCAATTGTTCACGCGTCGCATTCATATAGATTTATTCGGGCAATTTTTCTTTCGGCTGTAAATTTTCAGTAAAATACCCCGAAAATCAGAGCTGAACACTCGTATTTTCGGGGTAAGTATTTGCATTGAAATAATTCGGCTTTTTATGCCGCTTGCGATGCAAGGGCGGATATTTTGCGCTCCGCCAAAGCGAATGATCCGAATAATGCACCGGTAAAGAATAAATCGCCCAAAAGCGAATTTCTAAAAAACGGCAAAGCAGCTGCATAGCACGTAGTAAGTCCTTCTACAGTATGCGGATAGCCTATAATCCAAACTGCAAAATTAGATGCCAGGAAGAAAAACAGCGAACCGCCGACGGCAAATCCAAGCGACGGCAACACCTTGTTTTCAAATCGTCGCAGTGAATAACCGGCAACCGAAATTGCAGCAAAACACCCATAGACTACAAGCATCAGCGAGTGAAAGCCGTTACCGTTGATAATTTCCAAGCCGATGTCGCTGAGAAGCATGGCAGTCACCGGAATAAACATTGCACTGAAACGCCCGGGAAACATAGCGGCACCGAACAATGCTATGGCAGTTATCGGGCTGACGTTCCACGGCATAGGATAGGGATGAGGCAAAAGCCGAGTAAGTACTGCGGCAAGAATAAATACGGCAATGGTTATATTGCGCACGATATTTTGGGAACTGAAAAATGCACTCATTATGTTCTGACGCGAAGAATGATACAAAACAACATCGTTGCACTTGCAAATTTACGGAAAGATTAACGTTTTAGCGTAAAATTATTCAAGATTTTCCTTTATGTTCTTTTCTATGAAAATACGGTGGAAATCATAGGATTCTTACCAATTGCCGCGCTGTTGCGCTTTTATTGAATCGGGCTTCATAAAGAAATTTAACCGCATATCCGTATCCGATTTAACCGCCGTACTTTATTTCAGCACCACGAGTTTCTTTGTTTCAACAAACGTACCGGCTTGGAGTCGGTAGAAATAAACTCCGCTCGGTAAATCTGCCGCGTTCAATTGTTGGTCATATTTGCCGGCGGGCAACTTCCGCGAAACAAGAACGGACACTTCTCTGTCTGTTGCATCAAATATTTTTAGCGAAACAAAGGCTTCGGACGGGATATTGAATGAAATTGTGGTAGCAGTATAGAAAGGATTCGGATAATTCGTACTGCCGCCGAAATCCGTCGGCAACTCGGCACAGATATTTTCCGCAGATGTTGCCAATTCCGAGAGCGAACGCCGCCAGACTATTCCTCTGCCGGTGCCTGCAAAGATATTTCCGCCGATAACAGCAAGTGAAAATATGGATTTGTCTGTTAAACCGTTGTTTATTTCCGTCCAATTTGCACCGTTGTCGGTAGAACTAAATACTCCGGATGTCAAAGTACCGGCAAAGATATTACCGCCCGATGTCGCCAAAGTCATAATGCTTGATTCAGGCAAACCAAAGTTAATATTTGCCCAGCTTGCGCCTTTGTTGGTCGAATAAAATATTCCGTCGTCCTCGGTTCCCGCATAGATGCTGTTGCCCGATACTGCAAGAGATTGAACATCTGTACCCGTTAAGCCGGTTTTCGTCCAATTTGTGCCGCCATCGGTTAATTGATATACTCCGCCGAAAGCAGTTCCTACAAATATATTGTTGCTCGTTACGGCAAAACACATGATATATGTTTTTGTTAGGCCGTTATTTATTTCCGTCCAATTTGCGCCGTTGTCGGTAGAACGAAATACACCGTCCTCCGTTCCTGCATAGATATTATTGCCCGAAACCGCAAAAGACGTTATGGAAGTTGTAGTCAAACCGTTATTTATTTCCGTCCAATTTGCACCGTTGTCGGCGGAGCGAAATATACCGCCAATAGTTCCTGCAAAGATATGATTACCCGAAACGGCAAAAGATGTTACAAAAGTATTGGTCAGACCGGAGTTGACCGAAGTCCAGCTCGTGCCATTGTCGGCGGAACGGAATACGCCATCAATAGTTCCCGCATAGATATTATTGCCCGAAGCAACAAGAGACATCACTATATCGGTATTAATACTGCCGGTCTGCACCCATTGTGCAAAAATCGTGTTGATATTGACGACAGCCGTCATTACGACGCAGCAAAAAGACAGCAACGCAATTTTCATAAGAACCTTTCTTTGTATGAACTCATAGAGAAATATTTTTGATTTTCCAGGAAGTTATTATGCGGTACAATTATCAAAGAGTTTATTCGGAAACATTATTTTATGCATTAGAGTTGTTGTAGCGTCTTAAAATTATTTATTTTAGCAGAGAATTAAATGTCAATCACAATATAATCAATACAATGAAAATCGGCGTATCAGACTTGACGACAGACCGTAAGTGGCGCTCTGC
>JADZAA010000088.1 GCA_020852855.1 Bacteroidota bacterium | reverse complement strand
TCTTTATCTATTCGAGTAATGGCAAAATCTTCGGTAATGCCTAACATCTCACGTAGAAAATCTATAAATTCCATTTCCAACTTTCTCCCTGTAAATTTACTCCATTAAAAATTTAGTATAACCTTTTAAATTAAAGTTAATGTTGGAACGAGATGATTAGGGTTACCGATACCCCTTGGCAAATTGGCGGCGAGCTTGAGTTTTAGTGTTTCTATTTTATGATGCTCGTCGACCAATACGTTCAGCAGGCGTTTGCCGGCTTAAGTTTTAGTGTTTCTATTTTATGCAAATCTGTTCGGACCGCCTTGGGCAACACCTTGTTGCTGGTCGGTTGTTTATATTCTCTGATTTTTTTCGCTTTTTTGTGCAGGAATGTTAAGTGGTATTCAATCTTCAATGAATTAGTTCGTTCCATTCGTCAAGTGCCGTATATTGGCTTATCGCTTCAGATACCTGTGGAATAAGTTGTCATTTTTTTTTTGTAAGATTTAACATTCTTACGGAGGTACAACTTACATCTCCGTTCAGCTGTGTCTTTCTGTAGGCAATAACTTGTAATTGCAAACAAATGAAGATATAATCTTTATTCTATCGCTCTTTCTCTGTTTTTTCTTGAATTCGGAATTTTTGTTTCTGAGAGTTGCCAATTAAACTCATAAGAAATACTATTCCTAATATCCTTGCGTTGCTATCGGTCATACGGGCTTGAACTGCTCAAAAGCTTGGAAACAGTCTTTACAATAATGCATAGAACGGCATAGCGTAGGTCCGAAAGGCGTTTGCATTTCCGTGTTGTTGCTGTTGCAATACGGGCATACAGCCCGCTCTAAGACCTCGAGTTCAAGTACCATATCGTATCGCGGCGGCGGTGCAAGCCCGAATTTTTTCAACGCGGCGCGGCCATTATCCGTAATACGATTTGTGTCCCACGGAACGTCGAGATTAACTTCGACCTCAACCGATTCGGGATTCATCTCGGCTATGCGCAGTTCTACATCTTTGCGCATAACTTCAATAGCCGGACAGCCCACAAAAGTAGGTGTCATACTTACTTTAATATGACCGTTTTCCACTTTGACATTAGTTATAATTCCCATATCTACAATAGATAAAGTAGGAATTTCCGGATCTTTTACGTCGTGCAGGGCGCACCACACATCTTCGGGCGAAATCATAGCGATAAGCTCCTTATTATATGGCAATTTTCTCAAATTTGCGGTATTTTCGCCGAATCGCCAATAATTTATCGCATTTTTGCATTGTAAACAGACTTGCTCGGCAACAATGGCAGTATAGTGCAACGGATATTCATTGAAGAAATCGCTTCGAAATCGAAAGAAAAAACTTTTGCGGCATCAACTTCGACATTGTTTTCGGCATTGGTTAAAGTACCGATTACGCCGAAAAATAAGCTGTAGATTAGCGATAAACGGAGGCTTAATATAAATTTTGGTGCTATGCAGCACCGTATAATTCGCCTTTTCATCTTTTCTATACAGAGTTTTGTACAATAACACAATATATCATTTTACATGGTGCAGAATCTTGGTGGAACGCCAATAAAAAGTGATTTTTTCGGCGGCAAATATGCCCGCTGGATTATTCTTGGAATTTTCCTTGCTACTACGCTGATTTTTTTTAGCGATATCCTTTTCGGGAAAAAATTTCTGTGGGACGACGTAATAGAATATACTTATCCTCTTGCCACGTTTGCCGCTCGTTCTACCGCTTCCGGTCAAATTCCGCATTGGAATCCCTATACATTTTCGGGGATGCCGTTTGCCGCCGACTTTCAGGCACAGTATTTTTATCCGCCGCATTTTCTGTTGCCATTATTTTTGAAAGCCGACGGTTCGCTTCCTGTTAAAGCGATAGAATGGGTAATCTTACTGCATTTCGCATTGGCGCAATGGGCTATGTTCAGATTCTGCCGATCGCGGGGAATATCCGGCTGGGGATCTTTAATTGCCGCTGTTTCGTATGCGTTTTGCGGCTCGTTGGCGGTTAAAACCATACATCCTATGGTGGCGTATCAGTTGGCATATTTTCCGCTGATTCTGACGTATTTTCACGAAGCGGTTTTTATGCGCCGATGGCGAAGCGTTTTATACACCGGATTATTTCTCGGTCTGGCAATTATCAGCGGACATCCGCAAACAAGTTTATATATTCTTATATTCTTGGCCGGTTACGCGCTATGGACATCGGCAACGGCTTTATTCTCAAAGGAATTAGGTGTAAAAGATTTAGGTTTTGCCGCGATTAGAGCTGCCGTGCCCGTAGTAATTGCCATAGGACTTGTTGCAATTCAATTCTTTCCTGCAAAAGAATTAGCCTCGCTTTCGGAACGCAACGAAATTACTTATGAAAAATCTGCCGACGGTTCTATGCAATCCAAGCAATGGCTGACTGCTGTTGTTCCGAATTTATTCGGCGCAGTGTTTCCGTCAAACCCTAAAATGCAATTTGCTTTGCCGGCAACCGATGATACTCCGGAAAAACCGCATTACGAGCAAACGCATTTTTATTGGGATACCGCGTTTTATTTTGGAATTGTTGCTTTAATGTTCGGCCTGTACGGTGCGGCACGGCGGTGGAATACGCCTTTGGGAGGCTATTTGCTGGCGATAAGCGGTTTCGCGCTTCTATACGGATTAGGCAAAAACGGATTTTTGCACGAAATGCTGTACGGCGTTCCTGTGTTCGGCTCTTTTCGCAACCCGGGGCGAATGATGTTTTACGTGGGATTTGCGTTCAGTTATTTTGCCGGTATCGGCTTTGATTCGCTTTTACTTAATCGTAAAAATCCGCGAGAGCTGAAGATATTTTTATTAGTCGTTACAGTGCCTTTGCTGTTGGCCGTACTTGCGGCTGCCGGAACACTTGCTGATATGACCGGCGTACCCGAAATAATTTCGGCCGGCTCTGTCGGAGCAACGGCATTGATATTGGCTATGCTTGCAATTGGTGCGGGCTTGCTGATGCACCGCGGAATATTGTCGCCTGCGGCTGCGGGAATTTTGCTCGCGGCTACGGCATTCATTGACTTAACGCTGGCTTATGCACCGTTCAGCAAAGGAGCGCAAAATCCGGCCGATATGTATAGAATTGACCCGGCTCTTAAGGAGCATTTTCAAGCGAAAGACATTAATAATCTGTTTCGCGTATCAATTCGCAATAACTATGGCATGGCAATGCCGCGCAATCAAGGACCGCTTGACCAAATTATGCTTTTTGAGGGGTATAATCCTATCTTGTTGCAACGTCGCAGCCCGCCGGCTGCCACACCGGAAGAAGTAATGGATTTATTGAATATCCGCTATATTCTGCAATTTGACCCGGCTACGGGGCAGAACGGGTTTGCGGAGCGTCCTTCGTGCCTGCCTCGCGCTCGTTTAACGTATCAGACGGTTGTTACTTCTCCGGAAAATGTAGAAAACCGAATGAAGCAAGGCGGTATTGATTATCGCCAAATCGCAGTACTCGAAGAGCAACCGGAAATTGATTTGCCGAATGTAAAGCCCGAGGAAATTCCGCATAGTATAAATTGCGTCCGCTATACAAACAATGTTATGGAATATAGCGTAACAACCGATAAGCCGGGCATACTTTGCCTAAGTGAAATTTGGTATCCGTCTTGGAAAGCAGAAATAGACGGGAAACCGGCTAAAATGCTCAGGGCTAATTATTCTCTGCGTGCGATAGCCGTTCCGGCCGGAACACACAGCGTTGTTTTACGATATGATTCGGCATTATTTACCGCCGGAATTTGGACGACTACATTCACACTTGTCGCTGTTTTTGCCGGATTATTCTTTGACAGCCGCCGAAAAAGAACAGATGTATCGCGTTAAGGTTGTGCATTAGGCGGTCAATCGTTATTTTTGAAGCATTGCAGAGCAAAATCGTCGGTTTATCTATTTATTTACGCATAGGGTAATGGCGACTCCCGAAATCATAAGGAAAATAACGACTGCGCAGGACTTTGCCACGTTGCCGGTAGTTGCAGGAAAAGTCCTGACACTATTGAGCGACGACGAGTCGAACGTCAAAGAAATTGCCGCGGTGATAGAAACAGACACTTCGCTGACGCTGAAAATCCTTCAGGTGGCAAATTCGCCTTTGTACGCATTGCGCCAGCCGGTTGCTTCTGTGATGCAGGCTATTCTTGCGCTTGGAGTAAGCCGCGTTACGAATATAGTCCTCAGTGTTTCAATCTTCAGTAAATATCTGATGCTGGCGCGTAACGTGAACCCTGCATTTATGGAGCGTTATTGGCTTCATTCGTCGTCGGTGGGAATGGTGGCGCGAGTGCTTGCCGCAAAAATAGGACGCTCGTTCAAGGATACAGAGTTTCTGGCAGGCTTGTTGCACGATACCGGCAAAATGGCCATGATGCAGTTCGAGCCGGAGCTTTTTACCGAGAGCGTAAATATGGCTGCAATGCGCCAAAAATCCGACATTGAAATTGAACAAGAAATTTTCGACGCAGACCATTGTATTATAGGTGCGACTATTACGCAAATGTGGCGTTTGCCGCAGGAATACAGAATCGTTACCGAATATCATCACACGCCTGATCTTGCACCCAATCATCGCGAACTTACCGCTGTGGTGCGTGTGGCTGATATGCTCTGTGAAATTTGGGGTGCGAACTTCTATGAAAATATTACCGAGCTTGACCTTGCGTCTACGTCGGCATGGCAGATTTTATGCTCATCATTTCCTAAATTAAAAGATCTTGACGTAGAGAAATTCACTTTTGAATTGGAAACAGAGTTCCGCGACGCAGCCGATTTTCTGCAACTGATGGTGAAATAATTACTTGTTGCCGTCGGTACAATTCCAATATTTGACAGAAAACTAATCTAAGAGAGCTGCGCATGCCTCGTATACTTCGTCGGACGATATGCGGCGTATGCACATAAACTCATCGTCGCCTGTCCATTTGCAACTTGCAGGACGAGGCGAGAAATAAAAACAAGGGCTGCAAGGTAAATCATGGCGAACTACTATAGCACGTTTGCACCATGGGCGCGTATGAATATGGCTTGTATATCCAAAAATAGCCACAGTTGGAAGGTCTAATGCCGCCGCCACATGCATCAAACCGGAATCGTTGGAAATAAATAATTTGCAACGTTGCATAAGTGCCGTTGCCATAAGAAAATTCGGTGTCTGCGCCACAATTGCCGCTCCGCCGGCCATATCTGCTATGTAACGGTTTAATTCTTCTTCGTCCGGCCCGCCAAAAAGTAAAATACGTGCATCGCGCTCTTTGGACAGTCGCCTCACAATATCCGCGTATCCTTTTGCACTCCATCGCTTGTTTATTTGATTTTTGAATGTAGCCGAACCCGCGTGCATACCGACGATAAATGTATTGCTGTCTATGTCGTGTTCTGCCAACCATGTGCTTGCGGTTGCCTGCGCCGGCTGCGGAACTGATATTTCCAATACGGGGTCATCGGGAACAAGCGCACCAAGCAACCCGGCAAGCCTTAGATTTTCTTCTACATTGTGCAAATCGTCGTCTTCCGTTATGCGGGCATTGTTCAGTATATTCAGCGAGCGCGTATTAACGTGCAGATAATCATGGCCAAGCCGTGTTTTCGCTCCTGCAAGCCGGCTGATTACATTATACGGCCAGCGATTGGCCGGAAATATCATGAAAGAAACATCATAGCGTTTTTTTCTTAACGACAATATGAATTTAAGCGAGGCTAACGGATTTTCTTTAAGAAAATTCCAAAACAGCACGTTGTCTATGGCTGTGTTTTCGCGGTATATTTCGGCAACCGGCCGGAACATTGTAAGCAGTTCAATACGTGCGTCGGGAAATTTGTTGCGCAATGCGCACAATGCCGGCGAAGCCATAAGTGCATCGCCGATACCCGATAAAGCGAATACTAAAATAGAGCGTGGAATTATATGCGGTGTTGCCGCCGTTTTCGATATATTTTGCGGTGAGGTCAAAGTGTAAATCGTGCAATATAGCGTTGCATATCAAATTTTTCCGCGTATGATACCGAAGTTCTGACGCGGGTTCTTTTCAGAATAAGACGATTTACCCGCACAAGGTCGTGTATTTCACAGATGCTCGTTACGATTGACGCAAAACTATTGCTGTCGCGCCCGCCAATCTGATACTTGTTGTTGAGATAAATGGCATATTGAATAGCTTCGTCGGGAGAAATAGACCAATCGAAAATTTTTCTTACCCAATATTTCCGTAAATAGCCTTGCATAAAACCGGTTGTAATCATCTCGATTTGTGTGGCATTCCAAAGTTTATCGTGAGTTTCAGCATGCTCAAAATCTCTGAGAGAATAAATATAACGGCGGCACCCGGCACGGCGTTTGGCAAGTAATTCCAAAGTTCTTTCGGAGAATATGTCCGTCAAGTCATAATTGGGATTGTAGAAGCAAAAGTTATCGGCAAATTCTCGGCGCATAATAATATTGTTCAAGAATCTGCTTTTCGCATTTTGCGGTGCGTCGGCCGCCAAAATGTAAAGAGCAATGCGTTGCGCCGAAATCTGCCCGAAATGAAGATAGGGTGAAAGATGCGACTGTATATTCGCGTTCGGGTCGCTGTATTGCGTATGATAATAATTTAGCCGCTCGTGAATAAACGTATGTAAAACCCGCTTTGCCGAAGCCGGGCCGGCTGTAATTCCGGAAATTGTTCCCACGGACGAATCTCTCCATAAGGAAGCCCGTATGAAATCCCAATTATTATGCTTCGTATTATTCAAATCGCCGAACGGATGGCGGGTTGTCGGCGGAATATTCGTTAAAAACTCGGGTAAAAAATTATGGATTTTGCGGTGGAACGTGAAAATGTCAGGTTCAGGTTCTTGCGAAACAATATTGTATGGAACTATGTTGCGTGCATCTACTCGAAAAATCGGAATATTTATTGCTCTTGAAATATTGTATTGCCAGATAAGTTTTGTTCGCAGAGGGTCGAAGTCACATACAAGTGCGGAGCAAGCGATATTTTCCAAAAAAGGCGGCAATACGTTTTCGGGCTTGCCCAAAAGAATTGTCAAGCCTATATTCAAAGCGGCAAATTCTGCTTCAATTTCACGCAATCCGTCAAACATAAATTCATATTGGCGTACAGTTCCTCCGAGTAAGTTGTTTTGCAGGCAAAATACCGCCCGTAAAGGAGTGCGTAGTTCGATGGCGATAGATTGTGCATACAGCAATGCCCAATTGTCTTGTGTGCGTTGCTCGCGGCTCATCCAATAAACCACGGCTCCGCCACCGGCTTGCCCGTCGTGCAGTTTCTCTATGCGTTTAGGATTAATCGAACGCTTATGACCGGCCGAAAGATTCGGATTGATTGGTATTGCCATAGCCGCTGCGTAAAAATTAAATCCGCTTTTTATTATGCAAACAGAAGGCTGATTTGCAAACGCCTTCTACTCGCTTGGAAATAGGGCTGGGAATGTATAGCTACGGGCGACCCACCGTTATTCGACGAATCGCCCGTATATTATACGAATTTTCTATAGAATCATTTTTTGCATCGCTTATTGCTTCAAAATTGTCCGCATAGTTGAACCGGAAACCGTTTTTGCCGTAAGCAAGTACGCACCTTGCGGTAAATTTTCGAGGGAAATAGTCTGCGGAACATTTGTCGGTATTTCGCAACGTAAAATTTCTTTTCCTAAAATATCGGTCAGAATGACGGTGGCCGATATATCGCTCGAAGTTATCAGCCCTATTTGTACATTGTCGTATGCGGGATTCGGTTGCATCAGTAAATTACCGGCCGCATCGGACGATTCCTCAACTCCGGTGGCAGAGCCAATGTCAAAAGCAAATGCACCGGGCGATACGCCTACTTCGAAAGAATCTACGGCTTTTGCGAAAAAGTCGTAAACAAAGACCTTACCGTAGGTTGTATAATCGGTTTCGCTAAGATAGATATGAGCGTTTACGGGGTCTACGCCTATGCCGTAAAGTGTTTTGCCGACCATAAGCGAGTCCCAAATTGTTTTGCCGCTTGTACTATAAACGCCGATATAGTCTTGTCCGTTAGTCTGAAAATAGATGTTGTTCAGGTAATACATTGCTCCGGCGCATGATGACGGGCGATGCAGCAGGTCGGAAGTTGTTGCTGCTGTAGAAGCATTATACGACGATACAGAAGCATTCTTAAAATCCAAAGTATTTACTGTATAAACCGTATTTTTTACCGGCTCGATTTCAACGGTTTCAGGATTCAGTCCGTCGGGGCCTAAGTCTATTTCTTCTCGTAAAGATTTATTCTCCAAGTCAATAACGGCGAGTTTGCCTACGGTGCCGAAGCCGTTTACGGCCACATACGCCATATTGTTCATTACTTTTACTTCGGCCGAGCGTTCGCTGACCGCCGGTAACTCGTAGATTAAGTTCAATGTATTTTTGTCGTAGACTTGGAAATAAGACGGTAACGGCGCCATATCCCCGCGTGTAACAAGTATTTGGTTCTGCCACAAAGCAATCTCGCGTATGCCTGCAATGGTTTGTTCGGCAATCCGCTGTTTCGTTTCAAGATCGTATTTGATAAGCTTTGAGTCGGCCGCCACATAAATATATTTATTGTCGGTAATTACATCGCTGGCAAATTTCAAATTAAGGGTGTCGAAATTTTTATATATGCGCGTGGCGGGGTCATAGCTGCCCACAGTTACGGGGCCGCCGAATTTACCTTCATTCAAGATTATGACTTGGCGCAGAATTTGTTGCGCCGACAGTTGCATAAATGCGGCTGCGACAAGTGCCATGACAGCAAGGGATATTTTCATCGGATTTACAATACGGTAAGTAATACAAAGAGGTTGATGCGGTATGTCCGGCAACTCGTTCAGACTAAAAAAATCCGCAAAATTTACCGCGAAACTATATTATTTGATTTAGTTTTCCAAATTATACGTTGGTCAGAATGCATTGTCGAATTTATCGGCGATTGCGTAACTTTACACCTAACAATTATAATCCGGCTATTGCAATTATCATAAAAACTGTAGTTTTGTTACAAGTTATTCATTTCATTATAGGATTGATACCGGAACTTTATATGGATATTCGCAGCTATCTATGGATATTTTCATCAATATGGCTGGCTGTTGTCGGCGGTGGAATGTTTGGGCTGGCTGCTTACAATGCAAAGCCGTCGAGCGATACGGTGATACTCGTTAATGATTCAGCATTTGTATCGGCAGGCGACTCCTGTACTGCCCGAATACTTAATGTGCTGCTGTTCTTGCATCCGCGTTGCCCTTGCTCACGTGCTGCCATAAGCGAATTGGAACGAACGTTGCGAATGCCGCATGATTCGGTTGATATTAAAGCGATATTTTTCAAGCCTGCAACCGCGCCTGATTCATGGGTACGGCACGGCACGTGGAATTTATGCGGAGAAATACGCGGAGTTCGGCGAATTATTGATGCTGACGGGTATATTGCACGGCGATACGGCGTTCTTACCTCCGGACATATTCTGGCATACTCGCAAGGCAAGCTTTTATTTAGCGGCGGCATAACGGAATCGCGAGGCCATGAGGGCGATAATCCCGCACGTCGTTCATTTGGCCGAATAATACAAGGCGATAGAAGCGGTTGCGAACAAATGCCGATTTTCGGTTGTTCATTATTTTCCGAATGTAGGGAGTAAAGCATGAGCGATAGTTACAAAAACTCAGAAATCTCGGCGACAATTAATGCCGAATTACGTAAAAATTACGCCCATACCGACAAGATGTTTGGTTATCTATTGGTAATCCAATGGCTTGTATCGCTCGGCATTGCGTTTATAATTTCGCCGCAAACCTGGACCGGGGCTATGAGTGCCACGCATATTCATGTTTGGGCTGCACTTGGAATTGGCGGAGTAATAACCTTGTTCCCGCTATTTCTGATTAGAAAATATAGCGGCGAAACTGTTACGCGCCATGTTGTCGGTGCGGCGCAAGTATTATTTAGTGCATTGTTGATACATTTAACCGGCGGACGCATAGAAACACATTTTCATATTTTTGCTTCGCTGGCATTTTTAGCGTTCTACCGCGACTGGAAAGTGATAATTACGGCTACAGTTATTGTGGCGGCAGACCATTTTTTACGCTGGCTTTATTTTCCGATGTCGGTGTTCGGTGTGGATACGGCCAGTATCTGGCGCGTGGTGGAACACGCCGGCTGGGTCGTGTTTGAGGATGTTATATTGATATATTCCTGTATCAGCGGTGCGCGTCAAGCGGAACAATTACACGAAGCCCGTGCAGTTGCAACGCAAGCCATTGCAGAGGAAAAGGAACTTGAACACAAGCAGAACGAAAGGTTGTCGGGAAGTATTACAGCCATGCTTTCGATTATGGAACGCATATCTGCGGGAGATATGTCGGGGCGGCTTGCAGTAGACGGCGACGATGCAATAGGCAGACTTTCGGAAGGATTGAATAGGCTTACCGAAAATCTTCAATCTCTTTTCGGCGATATTACCAATGCGATAGACAGTATAGCGGAAGCATCGGGTATTATACGAGAAAATGCGGCCGAGATAGCACGCGGCATGGAGCAACAGTCGCTTCAGATATTCGGCGTATCGAGTGCTATACAAGAAATGGATTCAGCCATTACCAATAGTATGCAAACTGCCAATCGCGCTAATGCCGAGGCATCGGCGGCTTGCCAAGATGTGGAGAATGTTGGCGGAGTTGTGCACAAAACCATTGAAACGATGAATACTATTTCTCAAATTGTAGTGGCATCGTCGCAAAAAGTGGAACAACTTGGTGCATCAAGCGAGCAAATCGGTGAAGTTATTCAAGTTATTGAGGATATTGCAGACCAGACCAATCTGCTTGCACTTAATGCGGCTATCGAAGCGGCGCGTGCCGGCGAGCAGGGCAGAGGGTTTGCCGTAGTAGCAGACGAAGTGCGAAAATTAGCCGAACGCACCCGTGTAGCCACCAAAGAAACTTCCGGAATTATAGGCAAAATCCAACGGGAAACCGGCCTTGCGGTCGAATCTATTTGTGCAGGATCCAAACAAGTGGAACATGGCCGCGCCGCCGCCGCACACGCCGCCGATGCTATAGGGCATATTATCGGAAGAGTACGATCCACCAGCGAATTGATGCAACAAATAGCCGCCGCAAGTGCCGAACAAACTGCGGTTAGCAACGAAATATCACGCGAAGTGCAGGGTGCCTCGGATATAACGTCGGGCTCGGTGCAATCCATAGAAGATGTAGTAGGAAAAGTCGATAATTTAGCGCAACAAATGACGCTTTTGCAACAAGCCATGGCGCGGTTTACAGGTTCGGCCGATAACTTGCCGCATCAATTGTCGCAATAAATGCCTAAGCCGTATCTGCTAAAAATAAATTTTATTCGCCGAAAAATATGCCGAAAAAAGAAACGATTCGCCTTCAAGCAGAGAGAACCGAGTTTTTTTTCAATCGCGAGCTAAGCTGGCTGCAATTCAACGTCCGCGTTCTCGAAGAGGCCGCCGATATGCGGCATCCATTACTTGAACGGCTTAAGTTTATCATCATATTCGGCACGAATCTCGACGAATTTTTCATGATTCGAATTGCCGCGCTGAAAGAGCAAATAGAAACCGACGTAGTGGAAGCCGCGGCCGACGGAATGTCGCCAAGCCGTCAATTAGCCGAAATACGCCGGCAACTTTTGCCCGCTATCGAGAAGCAAACAGAATTGTTAATGAACGATGTTTTGCCCAAACTGCGCGACAAAGGCGTAATAATTGATAACTATGGGGCACTTGCGCAAGATGAAAAAGAAATTATGCGTAAATATTTCGTCGAAGATGTATTGCCGCTTCTAACACCGCTCGCACTAGACACTGCGCATCCGTTCCCGCGCTTACTGAACCGCTCGTTGAATATAGCATTCGTTCTGCGCGATACCGCACGCGAGCAACAACGCAAAATAGCCGTTCTGCAAGTGCCGTCGGCATTGCAAAGATTTGTTCGTCTTAAAAACAACAGCGGTGAATATCGTTTCGTACTGCTTGAGCAAGTTGTTCAAAGCCATTCGCAGATTCTTTTTGCAGGCTACGAAGTGGAAGCCTCGCATATATTTCGCGTTACCCGCGATGCCGATATTGAAATTGCCGAAGACGAGGCGGACGACCTGATTACGGAAATGGCCGAGCAAGTTCGTCAGCGTCGCTGGGGCTATGCCGCAGTCCGGCTTGAAGTCGAGGCGAATATGCCTAATTATATTATGCAGCTGCTAGCTCATTCGCTTGAACTCGACGCAAATGATGTGTACGTGATAGCACGCCCGCTGAATTTGGACGACTTCATGGATTTGATGAAACTTGATGAGCGCGAACTTAAATATCCGCCGTTTAACTCACGCAAAATACCCGAACTGCTCGGCGATTCGGCTGGAGTATTCGATGCCATACGCAAACACGATATTATGACGCATCATCCGTTCGATTCATTCTCTAACAGCGTTGTAAAATTTCTGCAAGCTGCCGCAGATGACCCGCATGTTATAGCAGTTAAAATAACTCTTTACCGTGCCGGAGGTTCTTCGCCGGTAGTAGAAACGCTAAAACGCGCCGCCGAAAACGGCAAACAAGTTACGGCATTCGTCGAATTAAAAGCCAGGTTTGATGAAGAGAACAATATTATTTGGGCACGAGAACTGGAGCATGCCGGAGCGCACGTGGTCTATGGTGTGGTCGGACTTAAAACTCACTGTAAAATCGCTTTGGTGGCGCGAAAAGAACGCGGTATCCTACGAACGTATTCGCATATCGGTACAGGTAATTACAACCTTGCGTCTTCCCGCGTTTATACCGACATAGGCTATTTTACCGCACGAGAAGAATTTGCAACAGACGGAATACACCTTTTCAATATGCTTACCGGCTATTCCAAACACGAAGAATGGAAAGTGTTTGCCGTGGCTCCGCTCAACTTAAAACGACGGATTTTGGATATGATAGAGCGCGAAGCCGATATTGGCAATGCGGAATGTCCCGGATCCATAACGGCGAAAATGAATGGTTTGGTTGATGCGGACATTATAGTTGCTCTCTATCGTGCTTCGCAGAAAGGAGTGAGAATACGTTTAATAGTTCGCGGTATTTGCTGCCTGCGCCCCGGAATTGCAGGCCTAAGCGAAAATATCGAAGTTCGCAGCATCTTGGGACGTTTCCTCGAACATAGCCGCATATTCTGTTTCGGAAACGGCTGTGCGCCGGAATATTATCTTTCGAGTGCGGACTGGATGCCGCGCAATTTTGAACGGCGTGTGGAAATCCTTGCTCCTGTCCGCGATGCTAAAAGCAAAGCAAAATTAGCCGATATACTCGAAATTTACTGGCGTGATAACGTAAAAGCACGACGCTTGCAACCCGACGGAACATATAGTTTCCCGGAAACCGACGAGAGCGAGCCGTTCGAAGCACAACGCTGTTTATTGACCGGAGCCGGCATTCCGGCGGATATGCGGACAAAGAAAATACGATAAAGCCGAGAAAGTATAAAAGCAAAACTCTCGATAAACTGATGCAACAGATTCTTAAATCTATGTTTAATAAAACGCTTTTAGCATTGATTTTACAAGATTAACGCTTTTTGCATAAAGTTGGAATCTATTGCTTATTTGAAATATGTACAGCATTAATTATAAAAAACGCACCGCTTACAAATATTGCAAACGGTGCGGAATTTTATATCGGATAAGGAAGTATTAGCGACGCGGAGGCCGGCGTTCGTCGCGGCGTGGGCGTTCGTCTTGACGCGGGCGTTCGTCGCGGCGCGGGCGTTCGCGCTCTTGATAACCTTCCGGCTTTTCGAGCAATGCTTTACGGCTAAGGCGGAATTTACCGTCGGGTTGAATTTCTAAAAGTTTAACTTCTACTTGCTGCCCGGGCTTCAATATATCGCCTACGTTTTCAAAGTAATCGTAGCTGATTTGCGAAATATGGAGTAACCCTTTGGTTTTAGGCAGAAACTCAACTATTGCACCGAGGCCTTCGCGCACTTCTTTGACGGTAGCCGTATAGACCATGCCGACTTCCGGAGGGCGCACAATGGACTGAATGCGCTCTACGGCGCGTGCGGCCGAATCGCCGTCGGTTGACGAAACAACTACGGTTCCGTCGTCCTCTATATTTATTTCCACGCCAAATTCAAGGCACATAGCACGAATAACCGAGCCGCCTGAACCGATAACGGCACCTATTGCTTCCACAGGAATTTGGAATTTTGTCATTCGAGGTGCGTATTGCGACAAATCAATGCGGGGGGCACCAATGGCTTCGTCCATTTTGCCGAGAATATGCATACGTCCGTCGCGTGCTTGCATTAAGGCTTTGCGCATAATTTCGAGCGAAAGCCCGTCAATTTTTATATCCATTTGGCAAGCGGTTATACCGTCGGCAGTGCCGGCCACTTTAAAATCCATATCGCCGAGAAAGTCTTCGTCGCCCAAAATATCCGATAGAACGGCCACGTCGTCGCCCTCTTTAATCAATCCCATTGCGATTCCGGATACAGATTTTTTCATCGGAACTCCAGCATCGAACATGGCAAGCGAGCCGGCGCATACGGTGGCCATTGATGACGACCCGTTGGACTCGAGAATATCGGAAACTATACGCAAAACATAGGCGAATTCTTCACTTGTCGGCGCAACCATTTTCAGGGCGCGTTCCGCTAAATTGCCATGCCCCGTTTCGCGTCGGCTAACGCCCGTCATACGTCCCGCTTCGCCCGTACTGAAAGGCGGAAAATTATAATGCAGCATAAAACGGCGGAAGTAAAGCGGCAAAAGCCCGTCGACCATTTGTTCGTCGTCTTTTGTACCAAGCGTAACGGTAGTTAAACTTTGCGTTTCGCCGCGAGTGAAAAGTGCCGAACCATGCGCACGTGGCAATAATCCGACCTCGATACTGATTGGGCGAATATCGGTTGTGGATCGGCCGTCCAAACGGCGATTTTCATCTAAAATCATACGGCGCATCTCGGATTTTTCGAGTTTGCCGAATAATTCGTCAATTTGTTTGGCGCGAACGGCAGACTCGGCCGCGTCTTCAATAGGTGCTTCTTCGGCAATAGTAGTTTGCAGTATATCGCGAAGATTGCGACGAAATTCGGATCTTTGCTCTTTTACCGAGCCAATACGTATTTGCGCATGTATTTTATCTTGTGCCAGTTCTTTTACGCGAGCAACAAGATTTTCGGGATAGGCTGTATCGACCGTTTCTTTCTTGGGTTTCCCGGCCAATGCTACAAGCTGTCGCTGTAAGTCGTTGATTTGGCGTATATGCTCATGCGCAAATTCCATTGCTGCAAGAAAATCCTCCTCAGATATTTCTTTGCTTGAACCCTCTACCATCATAATAGCGGTATCCGTTCCGGCTACCGTTATTTCCATATCGGATTGTTCTAATTGCTGCAATGTAGGATTGATTATCAATTGTCCGTCAATACGCCCTACGCTTACTTCGGAAAAGGGGCCTTTGAACGGAATATCGGAGAGCATAAGTGCGGCTGACGCACCTACGGCTGCGAGTGTGTCGGCATCGTGTTCTCTGTCGGCAGAATAAACCGTTGCTACGATTTGTGTTTCGTATCGCCAGCTTTTGGGAAACAGCGGACGTGCCGGACGGTCAATCAGGCGTGCCGCTAGAACCTCTTTGTCGGAAGGCTTGCCTTCGCGTTTAAAAAATCCGCCGGGGATTTTTCCGGCTGCCGCGATTTTTTCGCGATATTCGACTGTAAGAGGTAAAAAATCCACGTCGCGCGGTTGCTCGGAAGCGCAGACGGTAACTAGCATCATAGTGTCGCCGTAGCGTACCATGACCGCACCGCCGGCAAGTTTGGCGAAGCGCCCTGTTTCCAGCGAGTATTCTTTGCCGTTAAGAGTTAATGATACGGTATGCATACTTTGTTCCTGCAGGAAAATGAGAAGAAAAAATAAACGGCGGGAATAAATCCGGCAAGAAGTCGTTTGCATGCTGAGCGGAGGAAAAAACCTGCTGAAACAGATGCTTTCCTGCGCTCAGAATGACGGTTCCCGCATATAAATCTAAAAAAACGCCGGAGAATATGTTAAAACAATACGGCCGAGTACGATTAAATCGGAGTGTGACCGGGCAATGAAAAAACACAAGCGGCGCTTCTACAGCGCCGCCACATTGTTGTCAAGCCTCACTTGCGTATGCCAAGCGTAGCGATAATTGAACGGTATCGCATAATTTCGTTTGTATGAAGATAATCCAACAGTTTACGGCGCTTGCTGACGAGTTTCATCAGTCCGCGGCGGCTGTGATAATCCTTTTTATAAGATTCCAAATGCGCCTGCAACTCGTTAATATGCTCTGTCAGCAAAGCAATCTGCACTTCCGGACGGCCGGTATCTGTGGCGGACGCACCATATTTTGCGATAAGTTCGGCTTTGCGTTCTTTCGTTACCATGAAAAAATCCTGTTTTTTAGAGAAAGTAATACGCAAGTTACGGAATTTATATGGAATACGAGTAATTTTTGCTTAAATATGCCAAATTGCCCAAAAAAATGTTCGTTCTGTGAAACGATTGTCGGTGTTCGGTTTTATTTTAATTGTTCGAGTTTTACCTCGAATAATTTCGGCCAGAGCTTACCGGTCAGATAAACGGACTTTGTGGCGGAGTCGTAGGCTATACCGTTAAGAACTTCTGCGCCGGCTGTAATATCGGCTTCGGAAAGCAATCCGGCCGCATCAATCCAGCCGAGTATATCTCCCGTTTGCGGATTTATACGAACTATGTTGTTGCTCTGATAGATATTTGCCCAAATCTCATCGTCTATGTATTCCGCTTCGTTAAGCTCGCTGACGGGACGGCCGTTGTCGAAAACGGAAACAATTCGTCGTATCCGAAAATCCTTTGGGTCGAGAAAGGTTATAGTATTGGATCCGTTTGTCATAATAAGCGATTCGCCGTCATTGCACAAGCCCCAGCCTTCGCCCGTGTAATTTGTTTCTCCTATAAGGTTTAGATTGTTTGCGGAGTATATCAGGCAACGTTCGTCGCGCCATGTCAGGGTGTATATTTTGGCATCGAACAGAGTAAGTCCTTCGCCAAAAACTTCGGCAGGCAATTTGACCGTTTGCAGGGATTTCCATGTACTCATATCAATTTTGCGCAATGTGGAACGCCCTACAAGGCCGCCGGTTTCGTACATGGCTCCGTCGTGAATTTCAAGCCCTTGCGTGTAGCAAGTCTTGTCGTGCGGCAAGGTGCGAACTACTTTCAACCGCCACTGTTTCGGCAGCGGCCGGTCCGGTTCGGTTGCTGTCGCGGCAGATGAAATCGTAGTATCGCCGGCAACAGATTGCCGATGCTCTGAAATTTGCCTGTTTTCGGTGCAGGCAAACCCGATAAGCGGAATTACGATTACGGCTAAAAAAAGACGATTCATACGAGAAAATATCCGTAAAACAGAGTTGCGTCGCACTTGTTATTCACGTATCGGGGTTGATATGGATATCTGCACCGTTCTCGAATAACTGCGCCCTTGCGGAGAGGAATTATCGTATAGCAAAGAACGGCTCCCTACGGGCAGTATCTCGACGCGGTCATCGGGCAAATTCAAAAAATTTTGCGCTTCGATACAGCGGCGGCGTGCAAGGTCGCTATTATAGGCAAGTTCGCCCGTGCGGTCGGCATAGCCCGCTATTGCAATGCGGGATTCGGGCGTAATGCGCGATTTTATATCTTCGAGTATTTTACGATTGGCAGAGCTTAGTTCTGCGCTGTTAAAGTCGAATACTATTAGAGAAAAACGCTCAATGCGCATATCGTTTTTAAGCTCGTAGCGTTTTTTGCGCAACGTTAATTGTCGCACCTCCATAGCAGTACGGGCGGATTGCTCTTCGCCGCGCTCGTTTCGTGCAATAAGCGACACGTTTACGGGCGTTTCAAATTTAGGTTGCGGTGCAATTTCCAAGTTCCACGACTGTATGCCTGGCATAGACGAACCGTTGTATTCGCGCAATTTTTCGCCGCTTTGCTCGGCGACTATACTCCAATAAACTATTCCTGTATCCGATTGTACGGAAGGCGTAATTTCAATGCGCGGCGGCGTGGCTTTGCGCTCTGTTGTGCGCAATGTAATCGGCCGCAAGATGTCGGCATCGTCGCTGGCAAGCTCGGCACGGCGATTCTCTTCGCGTCCGTCGTCCGAACTGTTGTTGGCGGGCTTCTCCGGCAGTCCGCGTGTCTTGCGCGAAATTCTTGACGGTTCGATATTCCAAACACGTTCAAAATACTGCTGTATTTCGGCGGCGCGAAACGCAACTGTTTCAGGCTTTCCGTCGTCGCCCGTAACGTTGCTTGTACCGGTGATGATAAGTTTTGCATTAGGCTTGTTCCTAAGGCGTGAACCTACGATGTTAAGCATCTGAGAATAGATGTCGAGCGTATTTCCCGGCAATTTATCCTCACGGAAATTTCGGGCACGTTGGGCATCGAGCAGTTTCATGCTTGTTCGCGCAAGGTTGCCGCTGTTTTCAGGGTAAAATACATAAGGAAGCAACGGGAAGCTCTCTTCGGTTTCAATTTCCTCTATACGAATGGTAGGTTGCGGTTGCCGTGCGCCGTCTTTCTCTATGCCGGCGGCGGATACGGCTACGGAAAATACCGTTTTACGCGGAATCTCGCGCAAGTAGCTTTCCGAAACGGTATATCGGCGCAATTCCACATTGCCGTTGCGAATGGTTTCTACTTGCATATTCGAGCGAATCCGGCTTACGCGCTCATGGTCTATGCCGGCGGTAAATCGGCTGGCCGTATCGCGTAAATATACCGTATCGCGTAAATATTTTATTTCTTCTTGCGGATATACTGCAAACAGAAGTCCAGCACCTATTTGCAGGGTGTGCGCTTTCCACGAAACGCCGGCTAAGTTGCTGAAAGGAAGAAAATAGCGAATGTCGGGACGAAGGAATTTGCCGCCGCCGATAGGAAGCTCGTAACTGAGGCCGAAAATACCCGAAAACAGCATTGACGACGCACCGTCAATCGCTCCTGTTTTGTCGTTGCGAAATGCACGGCCGTCTAAAAATACAGATGTTTCCGGCGAAATTATTGTTTCGCGTACATCGGCCTGTGCATTGAAAAGAAATGCCAATGAAAATCCCGCATGAGCAAAAAGACCGTCGGTTATATTCAGTGCGGCCGTCGGTTCAATCCCTGCGGTATAAAGTGTGGCATCTAAACTATGCTCGACCGTAACCGGCGCAGTAATCGTATCGAAAGGTGAATTACCGTTAAGAATACGGGTGTTACCTATTATTTCGGGGGTTGTAAGTTTTCCGCCTATACTTGAAAAAGCAGGGCGTATTTGCAACCGCAGATAATCGGTCAAAGGTAACTCGGCTATAAAGCCGGCCGAGAATCCCGTGCCGCTACCCGAAGAAAATTGCGGACAGCAACTTGTAAATCCGGGTAATTCACCGAAATTTGCCGCATGGGAATTCCAATTAAATGCACCGAATACACCAAGATAATACAACGGAGCATGGCTTGATTTTTGGGCGCAAACGCTGTATGCACCCACAAAACACGCTATTGTTGCGCAGAAAACAAGATCGCGAATAAAAACAATCAATTTCACAATAATAGATTTAAGCAAACACGTACTATACCGACAAATTTACGAAAATCCGACGGGCAATAAATAAAAATCGAAGTTCCGACGCTTAAATAACGACGAAACTTCGATTGGTGGCGAAAAGGAGAGATTACGAGCGTTTCTTTAATGTACCGGAACCGGCTATGGTTTGCTTGATTGTTTCCGGCGAACCTTTGTAAAAAATATCGCCCGAACCGAGAATGGTAGCGTCAAGAATATTCATCACGGTAGTTTCTATGCTGCCCGAACCGGCTACCACGATATTGCTGTTGACAGAGTGAAGACCGTAACTGTAAATATTGCCCGAACCCTTTATGTTAACCCCTACATTAACTGCCGTTCCTTTGAGCGTAACAGAGCCTGAACCGTTAATATTCGTTTCAAGATTTTCCGTTTCGATTTGCAGACGAATATCGCCGGTACCGTTTACATTCAGCAAGAGTTTCGGAGAAATAATTGCAGATTGTCCGATAATCTCGCCGGCACCGTTCAGAGAAATGTGCTGGATATGCTTCATCGTAACATAGACTTCGACCGGGCGAGACGGAGAATAACATATCGCGTCGTTGAACGTAAGGTTGCCGTCAACAACACGCGGCTCGAGGCGGCTAACGATATTATCGTCGGCCTTAATGCGAAGCGACACAACATCGCCTTGCGTAATATAGACTTTCATTAACCCTACCGTCTTAATACCGGTAAAATTGCCGATATTGAGGGTGGAATTGACGATTTCGCCGGAGCCTTCAAGACAATCGGTATTGATATGTGAGCATCCGGCAAAAGCCGCACTGCTTACTAACAGCGCAGTAAGTGCGATGGCGAAAAAGTGAGAAAAAAGCATAAACAACTCCAAGAGGTTAGCAGATAAAAAGTGAAGCAATATCGGAGATTTTTGCGCCGGAATCTTCCGTTATCGAACAATTACGCAGGCGTTTGCTGCCGGTTGCACAAATTTTAAATAATAGAAAAAAATTTTTACGTGTCGTTTTCGTGCTTTTACCCCTAACATATAGCAGGCTTTTATTTTTTGTATCGAATACGGCGGTTTCTTGCCGAGTAATTTATATCTACGAACAGCGCGGTCGGGAAGTTGGAAATAATTCCGCTCTCTACTTGCACAAATCTTCCGTTTTTTCGGCTGAATCGGTTGCCGGAAAATCCGCGCTGATTTCGGAATAGAATAAATGTCGGACGTGCAACGAAGCCGCCTTTGTTTTTTTTGGGGGAAAATTTTGCGATGAATTATACGGTAATCGGAGCAGGGAAGAGCGGCTTTGCGGCCGCTAAACTTGCAGTTTCGCTGGGGCATAAAGCGTTTCTAACCGAATCAAAATCGCACGAAACATTCGGAATTGAGATTGACGAATTGAGCGATTTGGGAGTATTCATGGAATTTGGCGGACATGGACCGGCCGCTCTCGATTCTGCCGATTGCGTAATAGTATCGCCCGGGGTGCCGCCGTCGTCGCCCGTGATTACGGAGGCGGAATTACGTGGAATACCCGTTATCGGCGAGCTTGAATTCGGCCGCTTGCATTTGCCCGATAACCCTTTGATTGCAATTACCGGAACGAACGGCAAGACCACTACTACCGCGCTTATCGAGTATATTTTGCGGCAGGCCGGCAAATCTGCCGTAGCGGCCGGAAATATCGGAACGCCTCTTTCGGCGTTGGCGGGCAAAATTTCGCACGATACGATAATTGTTGCCGAAGCAAGCAGTTATCAATTAGACAGAACCGTAAAGTTTCGGCCTGATGCGGCCGTTGTTTTAAATATAACGCCCGACCATTTGTCGTATCACGGCTCGTTTGAGGCGTATTGCAGAGCAAAATATAATATCACTCTCAATCAAAGTGAAAAAGATTTGCTAATTTTGAACGCGGACGATGCCGCGACCGCAGCATGCGCGGCATTATCGCGAGCGAGAACCGAATATTTGAGTATGTTTCCCGTGGGGGCGGGGATATATTGCGACGGTACTTCGCTTATCCTGCCGAATCACAAACAGCATTCAGAGGGAAAACTTATGCTCTACGACGAACTGCGCCTGCCCGGTGCGCATAACTGCTATAACTCGATGGCGGCGGCACTTGCAGCGCGTGCTTTCGAGGTACGAAATGAAAATATACGCGACTCATTGATGAGCTTTGCGGGTGTGGAACATCGCCTTGAATTTGTAAGAAGCTTTAACGGAACTGAATTTGTTAACGATTCGAAAGCCACAAATGTAAATGCCGCGTGGTATGCTCTTTCAAGCTATTCGTCGCCTATAGTGTGGATAGCAGGCGGGCGTGGCGATAACAACGATTATTCGGCTCTCGACGCTCTTGTTCGCGCCAATGTGCGTTGCATTGTGGCGATAGGCGAAGAGCAAAGTGCTATTTTCGACCATTTCTGCCTGATGACTCGTTGCAAAAAAGCGGCCTCGCTTGAGGAAGCTGTGCAAATTGCGGCCGAAACAGCCGCAGAAGGAGATGTGGCATTATTCTCGCCCGCGTGCAAATCGTTCGATATGTTTATGAATTACGAGCATCGCGGACAAGTTTTCAAGCAAGCGGCTCTCGGTCTGTAAAACGACTGAAACTACCTGCTATGAGCAAAAAAACAGACCATATAGACTGGTTCATCTTGCTTTCCGTAGTGGGGCTTATGTTGTTTAGTGTGGCATTTGTATATAGTGCCAGTGCCGCTTTTGCCGATGCACATTTCGGCTCGAGCGAAAAATTACTTGTAAACCACGGCATTCGAGTTGTTTTCGGCTTGCTTGCCGTGTTTGTTTTTGCGCGGATTGACTATCATGTGTGGGAGCGTTTGGCCAAACCGGCTTATATCATATCGCTTGGATTACTTGCAATAGTTCTTGTTTCCGGTGCGCGAGTAAAAGGTGCTACACGCTGGATTGATATGGGATATATAAGTTTTCAACCTTCGGAGCTGGCCAAATTCGCACTCGTTATGTTTATTTCGGCAATGCTCGCCGAGCGAACACGCTCAATCGGCGATTTTAAGCGCGGTGTTCTCCCAATCGTTTTGTGGGCATTGCCTTGTTGCGGGCTTATAGCCTTGCAACCGAATGTTTCCACAGCCGGCGCCTTGTTTTTAATGATGTTTGTGTTGCTGTTCATCGGGAATGCCCGTGCCGACCATCTTAGCGTAATGGGTTTCTTTACGATAGTTGTAGGCGGAGTATACGCACTTTCCGCACCATATCGGCGCAACCGTATACTTGCGTTTCTCGGATTAGGCGACGGTATGGAAAATAATGCGGCCGAAAAAATAAACTATCAATTAAAACAGGCACTTCTCGCGTTCGGCAACGGCGGGATCACCGGCGTAGGACCCGGGCGCAGTATTCAGCGCGATTTCTTTTTGCCGGAAAGTTACGGCGACTTTATCTATTCAATTATTGGCGAAGAATACGGACTTATAGGGGCCAGCATCATATTAATTGCTTTCGGGATACTTCTATGGCGCGGACTTGCCGTAGCAAAGCGTGCGCCCGACTCTTTCGGACGGCTTCTTGCCGCCGGCATTACGGTTGTGTTGGTTGTTTATGCCGTTGTCAATGCCGGTGTTACTTGCGGCGTTCTTCCTACTACCGGACTTCCGATGCCGTTTATCAGCTACGGCGGCACTTCCGTATTGTTCTCGTCGGCAGCCGTAGGAATATTGCTGAATATATCTTCGCATGCGGGTGTTTATCCGCGTCGCAGAAATATTGCTTCCACCGAATAGCGGTACGGCTATGATGCGCTCGTTTTTACAAAATTTTACCGGTGCAATTATCGCGGCGTTCGTTCTTACGATTTCGTTCATTGTATTTGCATTGTATCTTGTGGGACGCTCTACTATCGAGCCTAACGTTATTCAGTATAGCGACAATGTTGAGGATACGGCAAAAATCTATCGCGATAAATTTGGAATTCCGCATATAATAGCCGAGTCTGAATCCGATATGTTCTTTACGCTTGGCTATGTGCATGCGCAGGATAGGCTGTGGCAAATGGATGCGGCGCGGCGAACAGGGCGCGGAACTCTTTCGGAAGTCTTCGGCGAGAAAACGGTTGAAACCGACCAATTTATGCGGTACATCGGTTTGCCTGCCGTTGCCTCCGAAATATTAAAACACGCGAGCCCGGCAACGCGCTCGGTGCTGCATGCCTATACGCAGGGTGTAAATCATTACATACAAACGCACAAACGCGCTCTTCCGTTCGAGTTCGGCGCATTGCAGTACGAACCTGAGCCTTGGACTTCCGAAGATTGTTTGATTATACTTCGTCTGACTGCTCTCGAGATGAGTGCGTCGTTCTGGGCAGACATTGCGCTGGGCGATATTGCCGATAATATCGGCGTAGAGAAAACTCTGCAACTTATTCCGGCATACCCTGCGGACGCACCTTCGATTGTCGGCGACAAATTACCTGCCTCCGTACCTTTGCGCTCTCCGGTTGCAGCCGATTCCTTGCCACGCCGCACCGAGTCAGTACATTCTGCCTCAATTCGCTATATGCTTGCTTCCGTTTCCGAAACTTTCTCGTCGGCACGCTCGAATCTCGGACTTGAAGGATCGGCTATCGGGAGTAATTGTTGGGTTATGAAAAAATCGGCACAACCGTATGCCGGAACTACGCTTGCCTGCGACCCGCATTTGCCGCTTGCATTGCCGGCTCGGTGGCACCAAGCACATATTACCTCGCAGTATTGGAATGTAGTCGGGCTCTTCGTGCCGGGCATACCGTTGGCGTTTTCGGGTAGGAACGACGCAACTGCTTGGGGATATTCGGCTATGATGCTTGACGATGCCGATTTTTTTATTGAAAAAATTGACCCGAAAAATTCAAATTATTATTACGATGCAGACGGTAAACGATTGAAATTCCGTTATGCACGCGATACAATTACAGTGCGGCGCGGCGAACCGATTATCTATGATATTCGCTATACAAAACGCTCCGGCGTTATTTCCGACGTTCATTTTTTGAAAAATCAAAGAAAATTCCTGCAAAGTCCTTACGTACCGAAGAGTAACGCATTCCTTGAACGATATTGTTTGACGTACAGTTGGACGGGAAGCTATCCGACCGACGAATTACTGGGCCTGTACAGAATAAACAAAGCCGAGACGTGGTTTCAGTTTACGGACGGCGCAAATGAATGGAGCGTTCCGGGAATGAATTTTACGTATTGCGACCGCATCGGGACAATAGGCGTGGCACCGTCGGGCGCAGTTCCCGTAAGACAAAAATGCCTGCCGAATTTGCCGAATCCCGCTTGGTTGCCGGGATATGCATGGAAAGGAACGCAGCCGCCATCCGATTTGCCGCGTATAGTCAATCCTAAACGCAGATTTATAGCAAGTGCAAACAATATAGTTTCTCACAATATTTCCATATTTATTTCTGCGCTTTGGGAGCCGCCCTCGCGAGCCGAAAGATTGGAATATTTACTGGGGCAATTTGACGAATACGATATTCGAGATGCACAATTTATGCAAATGGACGCTACCGCACCGCTTGCACGACAAGTCAATGACATTGCCATGCGCGTACTTGAAGCCAAAAAGCGATTCTTATCGCCCGATGACCGTGCCGCACTTGCAATAATGAAAAAATGGGACGGAATGATGTCGCCACGTGCTGCCGAACCGGCTCTTTTTGCAGTATTTTTTGATGAATTATTGCGCCATACATTTGCCGACGAGCTTGGCGACCGGCTCTATAGGCAATATATGCTTGTTTCGTCGTTGCCAACTCGAAAAACAGCCGAATTGCTTGCCGACAGCGCGGCTGTATGGTTCGACAATATTTCTACGAAGGAGCGCGAAGACCGTAACGAGATAATTTTTCGGAGTTTTGTTGCAGCGCAACGGCGGTTGAAAAAATTATACGACGGCGTTCCTTTTGCGGAGCATCAATTCGGCAGGATTCATCAATTGACGCTGTATCATCAGTTTAGCGACAATCCCTATATTCGGCCGTTTGTTACGCAAGGGCCTATGCCGTCCGGCGGTTCCAATGTTACGATTAATTGCGGTGAATGGCGATTTAACGAGCCTTTCAATCAAGTCGTGGGTGCTTCGATGAGATTTATAGCCGATATGGACGACAGCGTAGCGTATTCCATAGTTCCCGGCGGTGCAAGCGGCGAGCCGCTCAGCGCACATTACTCGGACCAAATACAATTGTGGCTGAACGGTGGTTATGTGGCTATGCCGGCCGGCCGCCGGCCGGCCGGGAATATAATTCTATATGAAACCATTTTGCCCGTTAAGCCGAAACAGACAAAGTGGTAATGCGGAGCAGATATTTTAGGCAATACGGCGCAGTATTATGAAAATGCGGCAGTTTGGGCAGTCTGTCCGCGGTATTACGTATGATCCGACTATCTGTAGGTGCGTATTTACTGTGCAAAATGAAAAAAGATTTGTCAAATCGCGCCAATCATTGTAATTTTGACTTGGTTTTTTGGTTGCAGCATCCAAGAAACTGCTCCTTCCGGCAATTGCGGCAGTTGTATCGTAGTAATGAAGGTATTGCGTTATCCGCCCGCTATTTCTGATCTCGAAAATCACGGGTGCGAATAACGCTTGTAAAGCGAGAGGTTATCTATGCGGTCTGTGGAAGAGAACAGCTCGCACGATTTTGCCGAGCAATCCAACGGCAAAGTCCTGACGATATTGATTATCATAGTTTGCTTGGTCTTTTTTTCGTCTTCGTGGGGAAAGCGTCAGCCCGTTGAAAGTATTAAAGCGACGGGGTTGAAGTATTTAACCGAACAAGAAATTATAGGCTGTTCCGGCTTTACGGATTCGGCAGTGCTTAGGCACGGTGCGATTTCATTGACCGATATAGAGCGCAATATTGTACGTAACAAATTTATTCGCTCGGTGCAAGCATGGAGAACAGGACTCGGAGATATAACCGTAGAGGTAACGGAGCGGGAACCCGTAGCGGCTATTTGCGGCGATGACGGAATATTGCGCTATCTTGATTCGGCCGGAGTATTCTTGCCGTACCGATTATTTGCTGCGATAAGCGATGTGCCGATATTCTACGGTATTCGCCAATATGACAGTACTTCCATACGCGAGCAATGCCTGCGTATTTTGCAAGACCTGCGCAATTACGGCGACGAATCGTGGACACGGCAAATCGGCACCGTAACTTGGAATGCCGACAAGCGGTATTGGCAACTGCATTTTGAAGATTACGACATTTCGGCTCTGGTTTCGCCCGGAAGCGATATGTACCTGCAACTTAGCGGCTTACACGCTACGCTTAAAGATATTGGCTGTGCCGGTAAATTGCAAATTGATTTGCGGTGGGAAAATAAATCTGTAGTTTCGGCCAAAGCGGGCTGATCACAATGTCTTTATCATACATAAATATTTGCGGAAAGTCTTGCAAACATTGAACGATACATATACAGAACTTGACGGCGGTGATATTGTCGTAGGGCTTGACATCGGCACCAGCAAGGTATGCTGTTTGGTTGCATCAATAGATGATGCCCGCAAAAAAGTAAATGTACTTGGCATAGGCGAGGCTCCCAACGAAGGGTTGCGCCGTGGAGTTGTAGTTAATATAGACAAGACAGTTCGTTCAATTCAGCAGGCCGTAGAGCAGGCATCTTCGCAGTCCGGCATAGCGATACGCGAGGTTGTAGTCGGGATTGCCGGCGACCACATAGATTCGTTCCGCAACAGAAGTATTATTACCATACCCGATACATCGCGGGAAATTTCGAGTACGGACGTAGACCGATTGATAGAGGAAGCGCAGAAAATACTTTTACCGAGCGATAGAAAAATAATTCATATTATTCCGCAGGACTATATTATTGACGGGCAAGACGGAGTTATAGACCCTATCGGAATGAGCGGCGTGCGTATGGAGGCAAATATTCACATTGTAACCGCTCTTGCAACTGCCGTTCAGAATATCTATCGTTGCGTGGAGCGTTGCGGATTAAAAGTTGCGGACGTAGTTCTTGAACCGCTTGCAAATAGTTATGCCGTATTGGATAACGACGAGAAAGAAGTGGGCGTTGCTTTAATAGATATAGGCGGCGGTACAACCGATATAGCCGTTTTTCAGCATAATATTATACGGCATACGTCAGTTATAGGAATTGCAGGGCATGAAGTTACCGAAGATATATGCAGCGTTTTGGGTATTCTGAAGGAATCAGCCGAAAAAGTAAAGCGAGAATTCGGCTATGCAATGCAAACCGGCATGATGCGCGACGAAGTTTTTATGATTCCGGGTGTGGGCGGCCGAAAGCCTATTGAAGTCAGCAAGAGCCTGCTGTGCCAAATCATTCAGCCGCGTATGGAAGAGATATTTGAATTTGCATATTCCGAGCTTAAAAGATCGGGCTATGCCGACAGATTGTCGGCGGGAATAGTGCTGACCGGCGGCAGCTCATTGTTGCGAGGCTCGGAGGAATTGGCGCAAATCGTATTCGGTATGCCCGTAAAAATCGGAATTCCCACAGGAGATACTTACGGCGGATTGGCGCAAGAAATAGAAAACCCTAAGTATGCTACGGCTATCGGATTGGTACTTTACGGATTGGAACACCGTAAAAGAAAATTTGAAAACAGCACAGATGTAAAAACACCTTCGGTAACAGAAGAAAAGGAAAGTACTGAAAGCGAGAACAGAAAGTCTTCGATTTTCAAGAAAATTAAAAACTTTTTTGAAGAATTATAAGAGCATTTTTCTGTATATTGCTTGATGTTTACGCAAAAATTTTTAGAAAATTCCATGTATATAGTTTTTAAAGGGAGGAATAGTGATTGTCGTTGATACCTCCGTCAATTATGGAGCAAGAATTCGCGTTGTCGGCGTAGGCGGCGGCGGCGGAAATGCTATTAACAGCATGATAGTGCGCGGGCTGGCCGGCGTTGATTTTATTGCTGCAAATACCGATATTCAGGCACTTACGTTAAATCTTGCACCTACAAAGATCCAAGTCGGACGAGATTTTACAAAAGGCCTCGGTGCAGGGGCCGACCCTGCCGTAGGGCAACGTTCGATAGAAGAGAATGTCGACGAAGTGCGCGACGCACTTTCGGGCAGCGATATGGTGTTCGTTACAGCCGGCATGGGCGGCGGCACCGGAACGGGCGGCGCACCGGTAGTGGCGCGTATAGCTCGCGAACTCGGTGCACTGGTTGTAGGCATTGTAACCAAGCCGTTTGATTGGGAGGCTAAACGCCGCTCAAGTACTGCGGAAATAGGCATAGCCGAGCTTCGCAAACACGTGGACGCGCTAATAGTCGTTCCAAATCAAAAACTTATGAATATTATTGACCGCCACACTTCTTTCAAAGAAGCGTTTCAGCGCGTAGATGACGTTCTCTATAATGCGACTCGCGGCATTGCTGATATTATTAACGGTAACGGCTATATCAATGTAGACTTTGCCGATGTGCGTACTATTATGAAAGATATGGGCGACGCATTGATGGGCATAGGCGTTGCGTCCGGTGAAAATCGTGCTATAGAAGCCGCGCAAAATGCCTTGAATTCGCCATTGCTCGAGGGAATCTCAATATCGGGAGCGCAGGGAATACTTATCAATATAAGCGGCGGCAATCTGACTATGCACGAAATAGGCGAGGCCGTTCAAATTATCGAGAACGCCGCCGGCAGCGAAGTCAATCTTATACACGGTATCGTGATTGACGAGCAGATGGACGATAAAATAATGATTACAGTTGTTGCGACAGGTTTCAAGCGCAAAGAGCAGGCCACTGTTCTCGGCTCTATTACATCGGCAGAACACACCCGCAATACACCGCAAATCGTTCAACAAGCTCCGCAAATCGTTCAACAAGCTCCGCCACGCCCTATTACTATAAATACGAACGTTGCCGCGTCGTCGCCTACAATAGTTCCGATAACGAAAGAAATGTCGGAATATACGCCACGCTCGGGCAATGCTAACGTTATACCTGCACGACCGGTCGGTGTTGATGAATTGTCAAGACTCGGCACACCGGCTATGAATCGCCGTAATAACGGCTCTATTCCTATACAACAAGCAGCCGAACAACCTGCAAACTATAATAGAACGACAAATAATTTGCAAGACTCACGCTATGCGGCCGTAGCTGAAAAACCCGCTTTTCTTCGAAAAATCATGGATTAAACAAAAATGGCAATACGCCTAAATTTATTTGTCGGTCTGTGCTGAAATACAAATAAATAAACCGTGAATAAAAATATAAGAAGGACGCGAAGCATAACTGAACTTCGCGTCTTTTTTGTATTGTATGCAGAAAAAATAAGCAAAATACAGCAATGTAAATTGATGATTGAACAATGATTTTACAGACTGTTGCACTTGATTGTTAAATTCATGAAAACAATTAATTTCAAAAATCTTGAAAAATAAAAAATGGGACGTTCGACAGTACATTACGCAGACAATAAAACAAACAATGCTTTAAAAAAGCTTCATAATAAGCTACGACCAGCAGGTACGCCTGTTCAACGAGTGGAGTATATTATTGAACTTTTATTGCTTCGGATTTTTGAAACTAAAATCAAACAAGACGAAGAATTTAAGCCTTTACGCAAACTCTTTTCAGCTGACTACAAATGGAAAAATCCAAAGAAAGGTGCTGACGCACCTGAAGAAACAAACGAAAATCGTTTGTTCTCTTATTTGCCAACAGTTTCTAACGACCAAATTTTATCAGAACTCAACGACAACTTTTTTCCTTTCTATTCAAGCATTTTAATTAGTGCAAGACAAGTGTTTGAAGGAAACTTGCCCCAAAAAGTGCAAGACCAATTGGTTTTGATAGAAGAAGTTTTCAGTAATTCTAATTTCACCAACAATGTAAACAGCGGAAACCTTGGCGAAGTAATCAGCATAGTTGCCAACGACATTGAAGAAACAAGACTTTTGAAAACCGACCTTTTGGGTGATGCCATTGAATCGGCTTTGAGTGAAACTGGCGGAACAAAAGATGTTGGACTATTCCGAACACCTGACCACATTCGCCAATTTATGACGGCTATGATAGAGCCGACTTTTGACGATATAATTTTTGACCCTGCTTGTGGTACGGGTGGTTTCTTGTTTGATGCTTTTGAATTTGTAATGCGTAGAGTTGACCCCGACCGTGAATGGCCGGGAGAAAAATCACATTCTGAATTGTCGGCTTGGTTTGACGA
>JADZAA010000087.1 GCA_020852855.1 Bacteroidota bacterium | reverse complement strand
TATAGCTGTCTGCAACAAACTCTTAAAACAAGTATTCGGCTGTGTGAAAAACGCTACTTTGTACCAAGATGACTACGCAAAAAATATCGCCTAAAATGTTTGCTTTTTTGCACAGTTCATGTTAGCAGCCGTTTTTATTTGTTCGTTATTCAATTTTAGTCATTGTCGGTTGTCCTGTCAACTCGTTAATTGTGTAATAAATTTTTCTCTGACCGTATTCATTTGTTTGCTTTTCACTTGTCCGAAACTTATAGTTTATTATGATTTGTCCGTTACTTATTTTGTCTATGAAGGTCTCCGAACAACACCAGTTTAAAAGAGATTGTGTTTTTGAGTTTAGCCATAAATTTTCTTTTTCAATGTTTTCTGGGGTGAATTCATATTCCTTCCATTGTTTAGTCTTAAAGTCGCCAATAATAACTTTGTCCGTACCAATCCAGCCTCCCGTTTTCAAAATTGTCCAGTTCTTATATTGTATTAGTTGTTCGTCCTTGTTCCATTCTCTACCATAGTATGTCCCACTTCCAATGTCAACAAGACTGTCATCGTTAATTTTGTATTTATAAGAAACATCGTACTGCCAAGAATGGTGGTCTGCGTTGTAAACAGAATTACAGATAAGTGTCCCGCCTATGTTTTGTTTTATTTCTGCTTTGTCATATTCAGGGTCAAATGCTGTTGACAAACCATAAATAAAAATAGCAGCAAGTACGACAAAAACTAAAATTGTTATTAAACATCCTTTTTTCATTTCAATAAATCTTATTTATCGGTTGTTTCTGTGTCGTTTGTAAAATGGCTGCTAACGTACTTATTTGCGAAACTTTACTTCGCTTTACACTCATATTTTGTTGTATAAGCGAAACTTTGCTTCATTTTATTTGTATAATATTAGTGAAAAATTACAAATCATCAAACAGACTTTTTATGCTTTCAATTTGTTTTTTGGAGACATGTGTATAAATTTCTTTCGACTGCTATTATGACCAAGTAATTCTTGAATGTAACGTAAATCCGTACCCATTTCCAATAAATGCGTGGCGTAGCTGTGTAGTAACCAATGCAAACTTACAGACTTTTTGATTTCTGCTTTTTGTAGGGCTTATTTCAATACGCTTTGCAGGCTTTCGGCACTATATTGTTCGCCTTTGTTTTGCCCTTCAAACAACCAAATACTTGGCTTATAGGCTTTATAGTATTGCCGCAACAATTCAACTGTTTTTTCTGAAATTGGAACAATGTGATATTTCTTGCCTTTGGCTTGTTTTATCTTATAATATCCCACGTTTGCTGTCAATGCCGGTCAGTTTTAAATTCAACAATTCACTTCTTCCATTACGTTGGAAGATTTCTAATTGCCGCCGCTCGCTATCTGAAAGTGTAAAATTCATAAAATAAAATTATACATTTCAGTCGAAATCATTGCAATCTTTTTCGGTTTGAGTATAGGTATTCTTTGTTGTCGAGAACAGCAATAAGTTTGTAGTCAAATTTGATTTCATCATCAGAAAAATCAGAAGCGTATAATGCTAAAAACTGAGTGCTTTTTTCTTGTTGGAAATAACTGAATAATTGTCCTCCGTCTTCTAAGGTGTCTTTCCAAGCATTTTCAAATTCTTTTTCCGCCGTTTTACATTCGATTATCAGTAGAGAATTATCGTTGCTATCTTTTACCCAAATATCGGCGCGTCCGCCACTTACACCGTGTCCGAGTTTCCATTTAGGTTCAAGTTCGATATTTTTTGGATTGTAGCCTTTTTCAAAAAGTCTGTGTACACACTCAAACACAACAAAATTTTCGCTTGAAGAAAAATTACAAGTTTGACGCTCATTAATTTTTAAAGCTTTTATCTTCTGGATAAATAAGTTCTTCTTTTTTGAAATCGGCTTTAAGTTTGAAGCCATCGAACTGTTTTGTGTAAACTTGCTCGATTTCCGTAAAACCTAATTTTACGAGAAGATTATGAAAATTTTCTTTTGTTATCATTTGATTTTTTCTTTGAACCTATTTGGATTTTAATGCACAAAGCCCGTTGCCGATTAAATTTGTATTTGAGCAGATTTACAATCAATCAACAGACGGGCTATGATAAAGCAGTATTTTTACAATCAGTTACATTATCCTTTTATATGAATAATAAGTAAAACATAATTACAGTAAAATTGCGGCAGTTAAAGCAATTTGCCTATGCGCCGATTTTTTGCTTTGCGTCCATCATTTTTCTGTGGTCGTTCAGGAAACTTTCCACGCCTGCATCGGTAAGCGGATGTTTAAGCGATTGCATCAGCACTTTGTATGGAACTGTTGCAATATCGGCACCGGCTTTTGCACATTCGATAATATGAAGCGGATTACGAATAGAAGCCGCAATAACGAGCGATTCCAAGGCTTGTGCCTCCCAAATTTCGCATACTTCACGCGCCGCTTGTATGCCGTCGGCCGAAATATCGTCCAAACGTCCAAGGAATATGCTCACATAAGTTGCGCCTGCATTATTGGCGGCGAGGGCCTGCGTAGGAGTGAAAATAAGAGTTACGTTTGTGGGAACTTCTTGTCGCGAAAGTTCTTTTACGGCTGCAAGTCCGGCGGGAATCATAGGAATTTTAATCGTGGCATCGGGAAACCACGTAAGAATATCGTCTGCCTCGCGCAACATTCCGTCGGTGTCGGTGGAAATAACTTCGACGGAAAGATGCCCGCCTACGCTTTCGTAAATTTCGAGGATTCGGCTGCGTGCATCTACCGTAGGGTCTTCTTTTGCAAGAAGTGAAGGATTGGTTGTAACGCCGCTGATAATGCCGAGCGATGCAACATGGCGAATTTCTTGAATATTCGCGCTGTCGAGATACAGTTCCATTTTAATCCTTAATAAGTTGATTGTGCTTGAATTTTACGACAAAAATAGTAAATTTAGCCGGAGAGAGGTTGGAAACGCAGAAAGATGAAGCCGGAAACATATTGTGTCCCGTATGGAATACTGCAAAAAAGAAAAGGTACCTTTTTCTACCGATATTTTGCGCCTATGGTACAATAATTTTTTACTTGTGCCGGCAAGGTACATCATGCCTGCCGTTTTTTCCTACGTTGCAATTATTTACCGTCCGCTTCTGTTTTTTTTATGTCGGGAGAGGAGTGCCCGGCTATACGGGCAATTTACTTATGTTGCCGCAAGCACAATCATCGTCCGTATTTCTTTGCAAACGTAAAAAGGCATTTGAAACAAAATCGTTATATGTTGCAGATATTGCGCCGATGCAGTTTGTTGCGGATTAACCCAAACGAAATGAATTTAACTGAATATAGCGGAACACATTACTCAAAAAGCGGCAAAAATTTTCGCGGAGATATTCGATATTGTCTTAATCCTTCTTCGCGGCGCCCTTTAGTTCTTGTAATTCACGGATTTACGGCGTTTGGGCGTTGGGGCTTTTTCCCTTATTTAGGCCGTCGGCTTGCCGAGTCGGGCGCAATATCGGCAGCTATGGAATTTTCGTTTAACGATTATGACAATGCGGGAGAGAGTATTGTTAGCCACGGGCTTTTTGCATCTTATACCGTAGGTCATGAACTTGCCGATATTTCGACGGCTGTTTCGGCGTTGCGCGAAATGCAATTTCCCGCATGGAACGGCAAAATTTACCTGCTTGGACATTCGCGCGGCGGCGGCGAGGCAATTCTGACCGCGGCGGCAGATAGTGCAATAGACAAAGTTGCGGCTTGGGCATGTATTTCTGTTTTCGATAGATTTACTGCAAGGCAAAAACGTCTATGGCGCGAAACGGGATTTTTTCGTATAGCAGGCAGCGAAACGGACAAAATGCCTCTCGGTATGAATATTGCGTATCTTGACGATGCGGAGCGTCCCGAGCGCGATTTACTTGCGGCAGCCTCAAAAATGCGGGCCGAATTATTGTTGATACATGGTGCGCAAGATATAACGGTGCCGCCAAGCGAAGCAAAAAAAATCAGTGCGGTAAAATCGGACTCTCAATTGGAAATTATTCCTAATGCCGGTCATACTTTCGGTATTTCGCACCCGTTCCGCGGAACAACGTCGGCATTGGAAGCGGCAATTGACGCAACGTTAAAATTTTTCACTCTTCAAGATTGACGTGAACAGTATTTTTTCAAAAATAGTTTTATGCGGCGCGGCCGTTGTGCTGCTGGCCGGTTGCGAGCTTTTTGTTTTCGGCACTAAACGATCGCCGATAATCGAGATCAGCCAAAAAAGTTCTCTTGGGGCTGTATTGCTTTTCAAGGCTGAGCTCGACAGCAATAATACTATGGCGGCAACCGAAATTTTAGCCGGTAAAGACGGGCGCAAACTTCTTGCTATTGAAAAGCGCGATATGGTTGATGAAATTGCCCGAATTGGCAGACTTATCTCCAAAAAACCCATTACCCGGCTTTTCGCCGACACGCTTACGCCCGATAAACATTCAGTCTTACTCGAGCTTAATTACTTGAAGAAAATGACTTTCAGTACGTTGCGCATCAACAGTGCCTGGTACATTACGGATATACAAGAATAGATAACCGTAATATCCTTGTTCTAAAATTGAAAGCCCCGAATGCACGTATTGGCAAGCGGGGCATTTTTATGGCTGAAAATGGCAATTCCACTTAATCTTCGGGTGTTGGCCCTTCGGTCGGTATTATGGTGGAATCCCCTTTTTGAGGTATTCTATACTCGATGGAATTTTGCTTTTTGATTGCCTTTGCATCTATTCTTTTCATTGCAGGAGCATTCCCGGTTGCAGATGGCGGTTCTAATATTACGGATTTTATTTCCGGTAAAATTTCCGTATTCTTGGTGCGCATAACTTCTTGTCGCATAGGAGCTTTTGTGCTTTCTCCCGAATGAATCGCCACTATTGTTCCGCCTGCCGCCAAGCCGGATATTACTATTGCGGCGGCAATTTTTTTCCAAACTTTTGGTGCGGCGGTTTGCGGCGGTGCTACGCGATTCATTACCTTCTCTGCGAAATCGGGCGGTGCTTCGGCTTCCGACAGTGATTTCAGCATAATTTTCAAGAAAACGCCTTGTTCGAATTCTTCCGGCGTTATGTGGTTTTCGGTAGCGGCAGTGCCGTCGGGAGCAGCCTTTCCTAACGGCTTTGCCGGCCCGGTATCGCCGATTACGGATATTGCGGATGCTCGGCCAAGCTCTGCCCGCAATGCTTCTCTATCCGCTTCTGCGATATGTTTTATTTGATTGAGAAAATTGTCTTTTTCCATAGTTCCTGCCGTATTACGCGGCGTATTTTGTAAAATACCGTTACCGCTCTCGATTACAGTAAAAATTCGGTGTAAATATCGGCGAGAAGCTTTTTCAATAATTTACGGGCACGGTTTATGCGTGAGCGAACAGTTCCCAACTCGGTTTCCGTAATATCGGCTATATCCTCGTAGCTGTACTCTTTAATATCGCGCAGGATAACGGCTTCGCGCAGTACGGGCGGCAACTTCATAAGCGCGATTTGTATTTGCTGCGAAAGCTCGGTTCGGTCTACCCGTGCGTCCGGCATATATTCTATCGAAGCTGTTTCCATTGAGTATAATTCGTCGTCCGATTCATTGTCGTATTCCGGTAAAGGCTCTAAACGTCTATGTCGGCGTAATTCTGTTCTTGCCAGATTAGCGGCTATAGTAAACAAGTAATTGAGCAATCGTGCAGACGGTAGAATCGAGTCGGCACGGCCATAAAACCTCACGAATGTTTCTTGCGCTATCTCGGCGGCTTCGTCGTAATCACCTATAAAACGATAAGCTAATCCCATTACCGCATTTTGATATTTGCGCGTAATCGTAACGAACGCTTCAATACTGCCGTTCTTGAATTCGTTTATCAGTTCTTCGTCATCTTTCATGGCCGCTTTCAGATGCTGTTCTTCGTATATAATACTTCGTTCGCACAAAAAAGTTCATTTTTTGCGAAAAAAAAAGAGCAAACACCGTTTGCCCGTTTGATAACTCCATAATAATCATATTATTAGGCGTTGTGAAAAAATCATAGGTTTACCCGCGCTCCGGCCAAGAAATGCAAGAAATAAGGATTGATATTGCTTCCGTCTATTTGAATAACGCCCTTTGAGAACAGAATTTCTCCGAAAATAGAAGTTCGGTCGCGCTGAATAGGCCAGTCTAATCCAAGCCCGATATTATAGCCGTAACTGCTATCGGTATGTTCGCCGAGTTCGGTAAGCGTAGCCGACTCCGTAAGCGATGCCGCCAACTTTTGGCGATAAACAGAAATGTAATTTATGCCGCCCGCGATATATGCAGACGGTTCGCGGGGATTGTATTGAAAACGGTATTGCCCCTCAAGCGTAATTTCTGTTTGTCGGAAAGTAAAATCACTTTCTGTATGAATTTTAGGACTAATGCTGTCAGGGTGAATTGCAATATTGCCGGCCGCCGTTTCATCATGCGGGATGCCGCTGTATCGCACGTTTGCAATTAAGGAAATTCCGCGTCCGAAGCGCAAGCCCAAGCCGCCTCCGAGTGAAATTCCTGCACGATAAGCGTAATCTAAATTTCGTGGTGCAATCAAACCGGCCTCTGCCTGAAAAACAAACGTTTTCAATTTCGGCCAAGCGGCTTCCTGCGCCTGCGCCGCAATTATTGTCATTGCACAAAATACGAAAATTAAGAATTTCATAAGCTTATCCGGCTAAAGTAAATACGGCATTGCAACTAATTTACAAAATAAACATATAATATAGGTCGGAATTTCACATTCTTTCGCCGTTTTCGTCGAAAAAATACAATGCGTCTGGACGTATCGAGAAATTGACTGTTTTGCCGATTTGCGGTAAATATGATTGTTCGGTACGGCAACAAATTACCGACGATTTCGGTGAAGCTCGAAAATACAGTAAAGTTTCATGCCCTAAAAATTCCGTTGCGATAATCTCACCCCATATTGGCACACCCTGTACGGTAATATATGTAAGATGTTCAGGTCTTATTCCGAGCGTAGCCTTTGCACCTGCAACAAGTGATTTTTTGAAGGAATATTGCAGAGCATTAAGCGGTATTATTATGCCATTTTGTTCGCAAAACAATAATCCCTCCGTGCTGTCTTCTATAAATCCGCGAATAAAATTCATAGACGGATTGCCGATAAATCCCGCCGTAAATTCATTTGCGGGACTTCCGTAGATTTCACGCGGTGTGCCGATTTGTTGCAATTTTCCGTCACGCAGAACTGCTATGCGATTGCCTATGGTCATTGCCTCGGTTTGGTCATGCGTCACGTAAATTCCCGTAGAGCCGACGTTTTTTTGCAAGCGGGTTATTTCAAGGCGCATTTGCGAGCGTAATTTTGCGTCCAAATTCGATAGCGGCTCATCGAAAAGGAAAACGCGCGGCCGTCGGGATATAGCCCGCCCGAGTGCTACACGCTGACGCTGTCCGCCTGAAAGTTCTTTTGGCTTACGGTGCATCAGAGAGCCGAGCTCAAGCATATTGGCTACTTCTTTAACACGGGCTTCTACGGTATTCTTTGGAATATCGCGGCGCATCGTCAACGGAAAAGCAATGTTTTCGGCAACGGTTAAGTGCGGATAAAGAGCATAATTCTGAAATACCATTCCGACATCGCGGTCTTTTGCACCTATATTGTTCATTACTTGACCGTCGAATTTCAGCGTTCCCTCCGAAATATCTTCAAGCCCGGCTATCATACGCAGTAAAGTGCTTTTTCCGCAACCGGAAGGGCCTACAATCGTTAGAAATTCGCCCGGTTCAATGCAAAACGACACGCCGCGAACTGCTTCTACGCCCGAAGTGTAGCGTTTGACTATATTTTCAAGGGAAATAGCGGTCATTTAATCCTTTTCTTCCGGAATAATATCAAGCGGAACTTCAAAGTTTTTTTCGGGAACGGCAGCGTTATCGCGTATGGAAACTGCTCGTGTGGTAGAAATAATACCGTCGGCATTAATTTCGCTTCGCAATACTATGTTGTTCCAAACCAAGTATTTGCCGTGTATATTGGCGCGCTCGTTATGCATTACGTATACGTCGCATATTTTGCCTAAATACTCCTCTGGTTCATTACGAATAAGTCCGAGTGATTTCATCAGTTTAGGTGTAAGTGCGGAAAAGTCGGGACGGTCCGATTTTGCGTTTTTGTTCCGCATTTGTATGCCGACTCGATATTCAAGGTTCAGCAAATACAAAGTGTCGCCTCTGTGAATTTCGAGAGTATGAGCTTGCTCGTAATTAGAGCCTTGCTTGATGTATAACTTTGTTTCGAGGGCTTCCCTTGTTCCAAAATCATCGAAACACATTGCCACAAAAGACTTCTGTCCGTCGGCATCGTTTTCGAACGTAATGATGGCCGATTTAATCGTATATCGCCGTGCGGCCGAGTCCGCAACTTTTACTTGAGGCATCTCGGCTGCATTTTGCGCAACGCTTTCGTGCAGGACACAGAATACGCAAAGTGCGGCTATGATTGAGCATGGCAGAAAACGTTTCATAACAATCCGGCGATTATTTTACTGCATTTGGGCCGCTATTGCGGTTATGTTTATTATATCCGACACCGAACAACCGCGCGATAAATCGCAATATGGTTTGGCCAAGCCTTGAACTATCGGGCCTAAGGCTTGCGCACCGGCTAAACGTTCCGTAAGTTTATAGGCTATGTTTCCGGCGTTCAGGTCCGGAAAAATAAGTACGTTTGCCTTGCCCTTCAGCGGTGAATCCGGTGATTTGCGTTGTGCTATTTCGGGAACGATAGCGGCATCTGCCTGCAATTCGCCATCGGCCGTAATTTCGGGGTGTCTTTCAAGGAAAATATCCGTCGCACGGCGCATTTTTACAGCCGACGTATGTTTGGCACTTCCTTTTGTAGAAAACGACAAAAATGCAACGCGAGGAGTGCTGCCCGTAATTTTTCCGAAATTTTCGGCGGTTGCGGCCGCTATATCGGCTAACTGCTCGGCAGTCGGTTCAGGTGTTACACCGCAATCGGCATAAGCCATAAGTTGCCCGTCGGCAAGTAACATCAGGAAATAACTTGATACAGTTTCACGGTTCGGGCATAATCCTACTGTTGTAATTGCTGCTCGTAACACGTTGCCGGTGGTAGAGTAAGAGCCGGCAACGCAACAGTCCGTTTCGCCGCCGTCCAGCATCATTCCGGCAAAATAAAGAGGGTCGAGCATTGTTTTGCGTGATTCGTCGAGCGAAATGCCTTTATAGCGGCGTTTTTCCTCGAAAGCAGAAACATATTCGTCAAATCGTTCCGAAGCCACGGGCTCGACTATTTGTAAATTATCAATGGCAACTCCTTCATTTTCGGAGAGTTCTTTTATTTGCTTCGTGTTGCCTATAAGTACCGGATGCGCTATATTCCTTGCTGAAAGCTCGGCCGCTGCCCGTAATGTGCGCCCGTCGGCCGCATCTGGAAAAGCAACGCGAGCATTGCGCAATGCGGCGGCAGATATGAGTTTTTGCAGAAAATCCGACATATATTTACTTTGGGATAATTCGGTAACTTATTCTAATAATTAGAGCGAAGTATCCGCAGTTGAACAACCGAAAAAGTTATCAGTATTGCCATAACTACAAATGACAGCGCGGCAGCATAGCCCATACTGTCGGTATTGTCGAGTGCGCTCGTGAATATCATATAGACCAAAGAACTTGTTGAATTTAGCGGGCCGCCTTTGGTCATTACGTATATTTCTACGAATATCTGAAACGATTTAATCGTGTTGATAACCACCACAAATGCCAATGTAGGACGTAGCAAAGGTAGCGTTATTCTACGGAACTGTTGCCGGCCGTTTGCGCCCGACAAAGCGGCTGCTTCGTACAAATCACGCGGAATAGCCTCCAAACCTGCCAAAAACAATACCATATAATATCCGGCAGAAATCCACACATCCATTCCCATAATTGCGGCAAGAGCCGTGGAAGGCTCTAGAAGAAAGCCGCGAGCCGATTCGGGCAAGCCGCAAAATCGAAACAACTGATTTACGTAACCGTCGCGTGCGTATAGATTTATGAAGATGAGAGAAATTACTACCAAAGATGTTACCGACGGTGTGAAAAATGCGGCACGAAAGAAAGACGGGAATTTTACCTTTTGAGAGCGCAACATAACCGCCAATGCAAGTGCCAGAGCGGTTGTAACGGGCACGGTGCCGAAAGTAAAAATCGCAGTGTTTTTTAACGATTGCCAGAAAAGTGCGTCGCTGAATACAGCCTCATAATTTGCAAGTCCTACGGGCTGCATAACGTTTGCCAGAGTATTTACTTTCGATATGCTTAGTATAGCGGCATATACGAACGGATACAGCCAAAAAACGCAGAATGTAATTATCCACGGAAGAAGCAAGAGAAAAGTTTGGGTGTGTTGTGGGCGCGGCATATCAATAACCCAATTCCGAGAGATATTTCAGCAACTGCTCTGCATAAAGGTTAACTGTTTCGCCATACCACATACCGGGCGGAATCATCAGAAGCGAGCCGTAAGTCGAACTTTCAGTTACGGAAATAGGCGAGTCGGCTAATCGCGTTTCCTCTTCGGGGCGAAATTCATTGTCGGAGTCGTGCACCATTATCGTGCAGCCCAATGGCAATACAGACTTTTCTTCGACGGGTGCTTGCTGAAATCCGAACAGCATAAAAGGTATTCGTATTTTTACAATGTAGCCCGACGAGCGCGGTGCCGCGCTAATTTTTACTTGCGAAAGTGCGGCACGCTGTTGCGGCTCCATATCGTCGGTAGTAACTATATCGAATTGCGGACGCTTTTCGAGAAAATCGCCCGGGCGAACTATAATTCCGTATAATCCCGAGTCCGGCACGATTTGTTGCGATATCTGCTCTTGTTTGCGAGATATTTTCCGGCGTTTACGACGCTTGTCGTTGGCGGCCGCGCCTGTTGCGGAAGTATCGGGAGGATTGGAATTAAACCAAAATTCGATATAATCTGCGGTACATGTGTCGCAACGGCCTGCGATATATTCGTCGTCGCGCACGTTTACTGTCATATAAAGGAATTGGTCGTCGTAGGCAGCACGGGCAGAAAAAGAGCAATCTTCCGGGCCGTTCCAATAATATGCGCCGCTAAGCACATAGTCAATCGAGGCAATATCGGCGTTTGCCGTATAGCCTCGATAGATTTGCCGCCCACGTGAATAGCCGGCCAAAGTAAAGTATTTTTTTGCGGAATATACGTCGCCGCTGCCTATGGGCAAGGTTTTCTCGCTTGCTTCGAGCGTAGAATAGTTCCGGTAAGTTTCACGTGTGATATTGCCGTCGCGTTCGGTTATGAATTCGTCTGTTTGCATCAAATCCCCGCCTTTATAGCGGTAGCCGCGCACTATCCAATTAAATTGCTTTTTTTTCTCGGTAACAAAACAGCCCGTATCGCGAATAACAACGCCCGCTTCGAGCGGTAATTCTACATAAGGAACTGTTAATTGCCGTACTTTTTTTAAGTAGCCTTCTTCGTCTGCAAACAAAAAAACCTGCATTACGCGCCGTTTATCCCCGAGTAGCCGCACGGCAAAAGCAAGGTCGTTGAATCCGTCACCCGAAAAATCGCCTACATCCCAGCTCCATATACGAAAATCGCTTCCCTGCGGTAATTCGTTTTTTACGTCCTCTATGAGCTCATTGGCAAAATACGGCTCAAGCTTCGCCGAAAATTCTGCAAAAGTAGAACCTGTCTGAGCGGCAATTCGGCCGGCAAACAATGCGGTTGCGATAAACGAAAAGATAAGAAAGCGCGGCATGTAGATAATGTAGCGATGAACTTTTCGGCAAAATTATTCAGAATTTTGCTTATTGCCGAATTGAATGTTGAAAGAATAGGACAAACCTGCTTATTGCAAATAACGGCTTGATTGTAAAACGCTTTTTAACGCAGCGCAACAATACTGCAAAACGAGAAAACTGCTTTTTAATTGCGCCGAAACGTTTTTTACCAAACGAAAGTATGCCTGAAGGTTTAGGAAAATATCGTATTTTGGCGAAAAATATATTCTTTCCGCGCAATAACATTCTTCTTGCGCGATAACGCTGCGCAAGCGTTATCGAACATAAATACTACAATGTCGCAACGCTACATTACTCTATTGCTTGATTTGTTGGAAGACGGCAATCCCGACAGTCGGCGTACCAAAGCCGAAGAATTATGGCGCGGGATTTTGAACGAAAAGATGTCGCCATTAACCATAGACAATCGGGCGTATTTTTTCTATTACGGCAGGGCAGAATCTGTCAGTTTGGCCGGCGATTGGACTTATTGGCAGCCCGGTGCATATTTTAATCGTGTGGAGCATACCGATTTATTCTATGCCATTCAAGAATTTGACATAGCGGCCCGCTTGCAATATAAAATGATAGTAAACGGCGAATGGCAGCTTGACGAGGCCAATCCGCGCTCGACAGTAGAAGGATTCGGGGTAAATTCGGAATTTTTGATGCCGGGCTACGTTGATAATTCATGGCTTGTGCCGCAGGGCAAGCGTCCGCAGAAAGGGCATATCGAGCGTTTGATGACACCGTCTGTATCGGGCTATCGTCCGCACGAATTATTTCTATACGTGCCAAACGAGCATTATCGCCGGCAGACGGAGGATCTGCCGCTGTTGCTTATGCACGACGGCGCGGAGTCTTTGCGCATAGGGCGTTTTCACGAAATAATAGATAATTTGCTTGCAGGCGGCAAAATAGAGCCGTTCGCGGCGGCATTCCTTACGCCCGGTGACCGAATTTCCGAATATGCTTTAGATGCACGATACCCTGATTATTGCGCCCATGAGGTATTGCCTTTTGCAGTATCATGCTTTGCGGAACGCAATATAATCATCGCAGGCGAAGCAAAAAATCATAGCGTAGGCGGTGCGTCGCTCGGCGGGTTGTTAGCCACAAAAACCGCTCTGGAATTTCCCGATTCTTTTGGTGTTGCCATTGCGCAATCACCTTCGTATTGGTGGAATCAGGGTGAAATTTTCCGCTCGCGCTATCTGAAAAATGCTCCCAATATCAAGTTTATTCTGCAAACCGGAACAGTTTGCGATGCACAACGCCTGACGCAGTTAATGCATTTGCGATTGAACGGGCTTGGGGCTACGGCGCATTACAGTGAATTTCCGCAAGGGCATACTTGGGGTAATTGGCGTTCCAATTTTGCGGAAGCATTGATGAATTGGAAGCCTACGGCCGCTAAACTTGCAGCGTAAAGGATAATTCGTCTTTTTTTTGAACTGATTCGATTCAACACTCAGGAGAAAATGTTATGGATAATCGCCCCTTTGTATTGTGTATCGCAGGTGCGTTGTTCGGGCGGCCGTTTATGCTCGAAGCCAAACGTTTGGGATGGCGCGTGCATTTGCTCACCGAAGAGAAATATCTGAAAGAAGCGTGGCCGCGCGACCAAATTGACGAGATTTTTGCAGTTCCCGACTTGTATGACGAGAAAGTCGTGAAAAATGTAGTTTGCTATCTGTCGCGAAACAATAAATACGAGAAAATTATCGGACTCGGAGAATTTGACATAGAAGTGGCGGCCGCTCTGCGCGAGCATACGCGAATAGGCGGAATGGGCGAAACAACTGCGCGCTATTTCCGCGATAAACTTGCCATGCGCATGAAAACCCAAGAGGACGGCATACTTGTTCCCGAATTTACACGCATTCTCAATCATGCCGAAGTGCGCGATTATATGCATCGAGTTGCCGCGCCGTGGGTGCTGAAGCCGCGTATGGGAGCAGCCTCGGCAAAAGTGCAGAAAATGTTTCACCCCGAAGAAGTATGGGCGAAAATTGACGAGCTCGGCGACAAGCAAAGCGGATATTTGCTTGAAAAATATATTCCGGGCGACGCTTATCACGTAGATTCATTGGTGTCGGAAAATAAAGTGGTGTATGCGTCGGCCTCCAAATACGGCATGACAATGCTCGATTTGAACACAAGCGGCGGCATCTTTACATCGCGTATGCTGAAAAAAGGAAGTGGCGACGAAAAAGCATTGCAAGCAATAAACAAAGAAGTTACAAGGAGTTTGGGTATGCTTCGCGGCACTATGCACAACGAATACATCAAAAGCCGCGAAGACGGCCGATTCTATTTCCTTGAAGCAAGCGCACGGGTGGGAGGCGCACGAATCCCCGATATTATCTGGCATGCCACGGGAATATGTCTTTGGCATGAATGGGCAAAAATAGAATTGCTTCCCAAAGACCAAACATATAAGCCGCCCGTTCCGCGCAAGGAATACGGAGGTGGTATATTTACGCTGTCAAGGCAGGAAGATCCCGATTTATCGGGCTATAATGACCCCGAAGTGAAATGGATACAAAAGAAAAAGCATTATGCCGGTTTGATACTTTCTTCGCCCGATGCAGACAGGACCGAAGAATTACTCGTGAATTATTATCCGCGCTTTGCCGAAGATTTTATGGCGCATGTTCCTCTGAAATAAGAGATTGACGCATCTGAAACTAACTATATGGCGAATTGAAGCCGTGCCGCTTAAAATTGCACTGCGCTTTTATTCGCCGTATTTTTTTTGTTGCAAGGTTGTTCGCTACGGCTCTTTTGCACACGCATAATTCAAGGTATCTATGTATTGCACATTACACGAGATCAGCATTAGTTTTTCTCTGCGCATCCGCGCCTCTGCGAGAAAGTATTATGTATTGCATTACTAGATTAGCCCGACGATAAAAAAACGCGGCTTTCAAGCCAAAGTCAAAAATCCAATTTTACCGCATTTATTCAAAAAGAGGAAATACCCGGCAAGTTTGTAATTTTGCCGTTGCAAACAGATAATTTACCTGCAAAGTTTCCAATTTTCATATATTTTTAATTCCCGAATGATGTCAGAAGATTTGCTTGGCAAGGAAATACGTTGTTTGGACAAAGGCTTTGTCCGATTGGTGGATTATATGGGCAGCGATGATGCAATTGTGCAGGCAGCGCGTGTTTCTTATGGCTCGGGCACAAAAAAAGTGCATGAAGACCGTGGTTTGATTCGCTATTTGATGCGCCACAGCCACACAACGCCGTTTGAAATGGTTGAGTTTAAATTCCATGTTAAACTGCCGATTTTTGTGGCGCGGCAATGGATTCGCCATCGTACCGCAAATGTGAATGAGTATAGCGGCCGCTATTCGGAAATGAAAGACGAGTTCTACGTTCCGTCGCCGCAGGATATACGTCCGCAAAGCACATCGAACAGGCAAGGACGCTCGGACGAGGCTATGCCGTCCGAAGAAGCAATGCGTCTGTCGGCATCTATGGAAAATTCGCAATCCAAACTTTACGATGAATATCAGCATTACCTTGAAAGCGGCGTGGCGCGTGAAATCGCACGAATAAATCTGCCGTTAAGCAATTATACTGAATGGTATTGGAAAATAGATTTGCACAACCTTTTCCATTTCCTTCGCCTGCGAATAGACGAGCATGCGCAGTATGAAATTCGCGTTTATGGTGAAGCCATAGCCTCCATTGTCAAACAAATCGTTCCTATGGCTTGGGAAGCATTTGAGGATTATTCTTTGGGTGCAATGCGTTTCTCACGTCTTGAAATTATGGCATTGGCAGAATTATTGGGCAATGTAAGCATTGATGCGGAAAAACTTGCCGCTATCGGCTTGAAAGGACGTGAACAGAAAGAATTTTTGGAAAAAATCGAAAATATTATACCGAACAAATAAATAATACGGTTAATATTTTCAATAAAAAATACAGTAAAAAATATACGGAATGAAATATACGTATCGCCGTGTTTTCGTTGTTTTTTTATCGTTCCGTAAATGAAAAATGCCGTGCCGGCAGGCACGGCATTTTTTTTATTCTGATTTCCTACCGATACTTAATCTCTTCGGGATTGTTTTGATAAATGAATTGCGGCGTTTTTTCTATTCACGTTTAGTTCCTTTGGGGATTTTGAAAAAAATAAATGTGCCGTAGGAACAACATATCGGTAGAAACGAAAAAAACGAAAAAATCCGTCCCATCGGGACGGAATATTGGTAGAAAAAAATAATCGAAAAAACAATCGAAAAAAATAATTGTGCCGTTAGGTGCGAAATACATACAATCTATTTCCCGACAGATAAAATAAAAATTCGTCGGGATTTTTCTTTTTATTTGGCCATTTGCCTGAATTTCCATATTTTACAAACGCTTAACTGTATTTTTTCACGTCCGACGAAAAAATCATGCGAAGCCCGAAGCCCGAAGCCCGAAGCCCGAAGCCCGAAGCCCGAAGCCCGAAGCCCGAAGCCCGAAGCCCGAAGCCCGAAGCCCGAAGCCCGAAGCCCGAAGCCTATATATTATATATGGACTTATCGGCTGTATTTTGCCGATTGCCGACACCGCATAAAAGACCGCTCGCCTCCAAAAAGAGAAAAATCAATACATAACGCATCTGTACGGGAGATTATACGCAATCTCTTGTTAAATAACTGCTTAACATTTTTTTTCTCTTTTAAGGACTTTTAAAATGAACAGAATAAAATACTTCCTCGCTTCGCTGCTTATAGTTTTGGGTGGCATATTTGCAACTTTTTCTAACTCATTGGCACAATGTCCGCCTGGCTGGATAGGTGGTTCGGTATCTGCAACATACGAATATACTTCTCCTGGATCGCCTTCTGTCAGTTTTGTATGTAAAGTAACAATAAAATATTGTTGCCGTTATATCTATGCTCAAAATAAGAGAGAGGTTATGATTACTCAATTTTATGGAACACCTTTTCTGGGTATTTGGACGAATAATTGCCCAAGTGCTATTCCAGATTGGAATGATTTTATTACTTGGCTACATATGGTAGCAGGCGATGCGGCATCAGCAACATGTCCCGCAACATCTATTCCACCATGTTCTGAAGGGATAAAAATTATTGAGGAAGTAACATCTTCCCGTTGCTGGAAAGTAGAAAATAATAAATATGATGCTGCCTATCATGACTATTATTGGCGACATGACTGGATAGCATGTTCTTCTGAAGCAAAATGTATAACAACGTATGAGGTATGTATGGATTATACAACTTCACCCGCTACCATTTCTCGAAAGTTTATTTCAAGACAAGCAATTGGTACTACCTCTTGTTCTTCAGAAATACCCGATTTTCCCGATGAAGAAGAGGAGCATTGGGAAACAGAATGCTTTGCACGAAATTGTCAATAAATTTAGAATATGCTAGCACATAATTATTA
>JADZAA010000086.1 GCA_020852855.1 Bacteroidota bacterium | reverse complement strand
CGGGCGCATCTGTCCAAGTTCCAGCTGCACCTACGCGATATTGCAATCTAATCGCATATTCGCGAGGTACGGGGCTGCCGTCGCCCTGCGCCAGAAGCTGGCAGGTAAAAGTAACGCCTACATTAGCCCGACCGACAGTATTAATTGCTGCTGCGGCCGCGCCTATATTTCCGCTCGAGCCGATATTGACAAACGATATACCGCTATCATCCAAGCCGTTAATACGAGAGCCGCTGGTCTTGTTGTAAACATCGGCAAAATCCGCAGTCATTTCTATTCCAAGCCCGGGGTCTTGCGTATTCGAGCGATGAAACGCCATATTCGACGGATATGTTCCCGCCGCATTTGTCGCCGGCCACGACGTCATAAAAAAATCTCCCGCCGACAAGTCGAACGGTGCCGGGTTTGTCTGCGCAAAGACGACTGTCGTTATGCCGCCAAATAATGCGGCAACCAATACCGCAAAGACGATTCGTCGCAAATTTCTCATACGATTTGCTTAATACATTGTGAAACTACATAGAGTTATTGGCAATTTATGCAAAAATACCAAGTAGACCGAAAAACGCCGCCGATATATCTAAGAAATATTGTTGATTTTTGATTTTTAAGGTGATGTATTGTTGCCGGAACGCAAAATATATTTACAGACATATTTAAATTCTACTGCATAAAATTCAATTTTTTCGTCGAAGCAGGCAAATATTACTGCAATCACAAAGATACAGACGCTTTTAATTTCAGTAATTTTGCGGTAAAATATGTTCCATTTACGAGATTTTCCATACAATGACTGCCATAGAACGCTATTTAGAAGAAAATTACGACCGTTTTCTTGCGGAACTTTTTGAATTTCTTTCAATTCCGAGCGTAAGTGCCGCACCGGAACATAATGCCGACACGCGCCGTTGCGCCGAATGGCTCGCCGCACATATCAATGGTATCGGCATCAAGGCCGAAACGCATGAAACCGCCGGACATCCTATAGTTTATGGGGAATGGAACGGTGCCGGAGCTGATGCACCAACCGTATTGTTCTATGGGCATTACGATGTGCAACCGGTAGATCCGTTGGATCTTTGGACTAATCCGCCGTTCGGGCCTGTTATACGCGACGGCAATATCTACGCTCGCGGTGCTACCGACGACAAAGGTCAGGTTTTTCTGCATATAAAGGCACTTGAAGCACATCTGAAAACGACCGGTTCATTACCGGTAAACGTAAAATTGCTGATAGAAGGCGAGGAGGAAGTCGGAAGCAATAATTTAGAGCGATTTATTGCCGAAAATACCGATACTTTGCTTTGCGATTGCGTATTAATATCCGACACTCCCATTTTTGCACCGGGTATACCGTCGCTCGTATATGGATTGCGCGGGCTTTGCTATATGGAAGTAACCGTAACAGGTCCGAATCGAGACCTTCATTCCGGAGCATTCGGCGGTGCTGTGGAAAATCCGATAAACGCTCTGTGTGCTATGATTGCGCGGTTGAAAGATGCATACGGGCGTATTACGATTCCGGGATTTTACGACGACGTTCGCTTGCTTTCGCCAGAAGAGCAAGCCGAATTTGCACGTTTGCCGTTCAGTCAGCAGAATTACAATTCGGGACTTAATATTCCGGCGGAATTCGGCGAGTTCGGATATACTACAAACGAGCGGGTGTGGGCGCGCCCTACTCTCGATGTAAATGGAATTTACGGAGGCTATACAGGCGAAGGCGCAAAAACGGTGTTGCCCTCGAAAGCATCTGCAAAAATCTCTATGCGACTTGTTCCCGACCAAGACAACAGCGATATAGCGCGTAAGTTCGAGAGATATTTCCGCTCTATAGCCCCACCTACCGTAACTGTAAACGTAACCGAACTGCACGGAGCAAATCCCGTAATAACACCGCGCGAAAGCCGAGGTATGAACGCGGCAACCCAAGCTTTGGAATATGCCTACGGTAAAAAGCCTTTTCATGTGCGCGAAGGCGGCTCAATACCGGTATGCTTGCTGTTCGATACGATATTGCATGCCCCGACAGTACTGATGGGCTTCGGTTTATCGGACGAAAACGCTCATTCGCCGGACGAACATTTTCTTTTGGATAATTTCAAGAAAGGCATGACGGCAACCGCTATGTTCTATAAACTTGTTTAGGGTTTTCTATTCAAAAAAACGGCTAACAAGCGTTTGGATTAGAGCATCAGATTCTGCAAAATCTACGTTTTACTGCGGGGTAAATCTGCTGAACAGACAGGTGGATTTACCGTTATTAAGGCTATAAAAACAATTCCGAATCTATTTTCCGTCTTTCAGTTTGTTTGCCGTTGCCATAGAGCAATGCTCAACGCTTAGTGTTATTGCCGAACGTGATGTTTCGGCAATAACGTTGCTCTGGGCAATACACTGGCATTGGCCGGCACCTTTATACAATTGAATTTCAACTTCTAAATTTTCAGATTTTTTGCACTTGACTGTTGAATCCGCCAGAGTAAATAAATATCAAAAAGTCAAGAATGTTCTATCGCATATCAACTGTTTCTGTGCCTTTGGGAGGGTGAAATTCAAAGTCTGAATCGCTGACTGCGGCCAAAAATTTTAGGTTGGAAATGTCGTAAATTACGGTTTGGCGGTCTATGGTTACTCCGAGTTTTCTGATAATATCCGTATTCGGTTTCAGGTAAATTTCTATTGATGCAATATCGCTTGTAATGTCTGCGGCAGATGCCGGCAATAGTTTCAGCACATCGTATCGTCCGCCGTTAGATAGAACTTTGCGGCTAAGTTTCGCGGGTGCATACTTTTGAAGAATAGTAAACAATAAAGTTTCGAGATTCGTTTGTTGTTGCGATTCGTCATATTTGCCGATGACTACGCTTTTTGTTTGCGGCGTATAATTCCACACTGTTTTTCCGTTGCAGACTACCACGCGCTCCCAAAAGTTCATCATAAACTTATTGCCGCGTTTTGCTTTCACGTTGCCCGATATTGTGCGTTTGCCGCTGACCACGCTGAAGTTTGTACTGAAACCTTGCGCTGCGGCAATAGTTTTCTTTAATTTCGCATGAAGTGCGGCCGCATCGGTCGCAACTTGCGCAAAACTTTGCATCGCCGTAGACGACATTACGGCAATAAATACAATTGAAGTGATGAAACGAAGCACACGACCTCTGAAAATATCGCAAAAACAGCGTAAAACCTACAATTCAGAACGCCAATACGATTTTCCGTCCCGATTATTGAAGCCTGTTCGCGGCAAGCCGAAATTTGACCAAGTTATGGCGGAATTAACAGAGTTGCCGTGCGGAGCAGAGCCTCTTGCCGAGCTTGATTATGCCGACGAACTTGCGCTGAAGCGCGTTGCTCTTGAAGAGTTTTCCCGTCAACATAATTTGCCGAAATTCAACGATATTATCGCCTCGCCCATGCCGCGTTTCTATCGCACCACAACCAAACGCCGCGTTGTATTTGCGCCGCGAAGCCGCCCGCGCCTTGCTTTCGGCGACGAGAGGCCGTCCGGCGGATATTCTTTGCTCGAGCCCGAAAGTCATGCTTACATTTACGAGGGCGTTGAATATATGCTGCGCAGTGCGTCCGCCCGAAAATTTGCCGATTCGCTTACGCATATTATTTTGCGCGGCTCTTACGACGAGCATTGCTTGATTTTCAATACTGCACGCAGGTCGGCGGCACTTACAAAATTGCTGTTGGATTGGTCAAAAGAAATTGCGGCGGAAATTCCCGCACTTGTTTCCGCATTGGAATTTCTTGACGATTCACGATCGGATTATTATCTTGATGCCGAGGCCAAAACTGCCCGCGGCGCATGGAAACGATTGTTCGGCTCGGGAAAATTCAGCGTTCCCGTCGGTTCGTTTGCGTTTCAGGCTTCGGCCAAAGTGTTCTCGCAGGTAAATCAATCTATGTTGCCTGTAATTACAAGTGAAGTTGCGCGGTTGCTACGCCCCGAAGGACGGCCGTTGATAGATTTGTTTTGCGGTTACGGACTGTTTGCACTTTCTCTTGCCGCCGGAAGCGGGCGCGTAACGGGTATTGAATATGATGCCGATGCAATAATTTTAGCGCGGCGCAATGCAGAGCGTTTAGGGGTTGAAAATGCGCGGTTTTTCCGCCGATTTATCAACGATGAAACATTCGCCGAACTATTACCTTTCGGCCGCACGGGCGAGATTTTTATATTAGATCCACCGCGAAACGGCGTTGGAAGCGAAATTACGGCTGCAATCGCACAGCGCAAACCGCGTCGCATAGCTCATATTTTTTGCAATATCGAAGAAATTCCGTCCGCCGTTGCAGATTGGCAGTTGCAAGGATATAAAACAAGCGTTCTCGTGCCGCTTGATATGTTCGCCGGAACGCCGGCAGTCGAAACAATTGCTTTATTGGATCCTGTATAATGCCGGGGCAAATATTCTGTAAATATGAATAATGCACGTAAGATTTATTTACATAGTTACCGTTAAATATTCACACAAAACAGGGTTGCATTTACTTAAAAAAACTATGGCAAAAGTACTAGTAATAAAAGGTTACACCTCAGAGCAGATTAAAGCCGAGCTCAGCGAGTGTG
>JADZAA010000085.1 GCA_020852855.1 Bacteroidota bacterium | reverse complement strand
GCGGCTTGGCGAAGAGGCGGGATTCGGAGCACAAAACTGTCATACGAAGCACTGAACCCGCCATTGAACCAAACGCCTGTTATAGGCTGCCCCTTTATCTTTCTGTTCTAACTTTTTTGTTCAAGAAAAGAACTTCGGACGGTTTCCAATCTGTCGCATTTTGGTCTGCTAATTCAAGCCAACATTTTATTCTTTTGCTGGGTGGAACAGATTCTTTCCAATACTCAACAAATAAAGCATCTTCCATAGTGTTTGCGGCTTCTATCATTTCGTCTTCAATGTCTGCCAATGCCCTGTGAATATACAAACCGTCACGATTATTGTCGGAAGCCATTGCTACACTTCCTGCGGAAAATAAATCTCTTGCTTGCGAAGCCAAAACTCCGTGATATGTCAGTAAATACATAGCAACGTCATTGTATTTGTTTTCACACGCGAACCTGCTACAATTTTCGGACACAATAAAGATGCTTCGGCTCTCAACTTTCTTTTTTCTGATTGAGAAAGTTCTGTGTAAAGTCTAACTTGAATGGGTAAAGTGTGTTCTTGTTCGGGCTTTTCTTCTATCCGCCAAAGTCGTTCGCCTTCTTTTAATCTTGCCTTTGCATATTCTCTGATGCAGCGCATTTTCTTCTCAATCGGCAAAACAGAAAACTCATCACAAGAAATTTTCATTTGTGCGAATAATGAAGATTTTGCGTCTATTTCTAATTCAAATCTTGGAACGTGCGATGTTCTAACGTGAATTACGCAGTCTTGATATAATTGCCATTTTACTTCCGGCAATCCGCCCATTTTTCCGAACACAACATAAATGAACACAACTTCTTTGTTTCGGAATGTTTCAAATACGCTGTTAGCAACACTTCTCCAAGTATCTTTTTCTGTAAACTTTTTACAAAAGGCAATTTTTTACTGATTGTGCAATGTGCCACGCTAATACAGGCGGAACAGCATTTCCAATTTGTCGTTCTGTTTCTCTAAGTTTTGCTTCAAACTTGAATTCAATATCCATTAAAAATTCAGTATAACCATAGATCGAATCATAACCGTACAAAAACGATGCTGTCCGAAAGTTTATTCGAGCAAATGCGGCGGCGGCATTATTTCCTGTGATTTCGGAACAGCCAATACTTTGTAAAGCGGTTTTCGGTGCCATGCGCCAAACGGCTGATATTGGAGCGATGCGTGTAAATAACTAATAAAGACACACCTATCGTAAAGAAAATAATCGTATGATAACCGGGAATATTATCGTGTAAGATATTGTAGCGGAAACACATAAAAGAAGGCAAAGTAATTGCTGCCATCATTGAGCCGAGCGAAACATAGCCGGATAAAAAGAACGTAAGCAGGAAGAAACCGAGAGCGACTCCCACATCGAGAGGCGCGATAGCCACAAGCATACCGGCGGCTGTATTAATACCTTTACCGCCGCGGAAACGTACAAAAACAGACCAAATATGCCCTATAACCGCAGCCGCACCTGCTATAAGTTTGATAACGGTTGCATCTTCGAACGGCGTTCTGTTGTCAAAAGGCATTTCGCCAGAAAATATACGGCTGATAATTGCCACTGCAATTACACCTTTAAGAATATCAAGCAGTTGCACGACAATGCCCCATTTCGCGCCAAGTACGCGGAATACATTGGTACTGCCCATATTGCCGCTGCCTTTATCGCGAATGTCGAACCCGAATAATAAGCGGCTGATAATCACACCCGATGGTATGGAACCGATTAAATAGCTAAGAGCTATAACTATCAGTAGGGCTGTTGCAGGAGTCATTTTTTAACGTAAAAGAAAAATTCCACAATGCCAACGCTTTCCGCAGTAACGAATCAGCCTCTCGAAGCGTTTATGCAAGTCGAGTATTCCTTTGCTTTTCGCCATTGGCGAAGGCAACAAAAGACGATTGCAAATATAGACAAATTCGACCGTACAATCGTCATTTGCAGTGTACTCGCTATTTGTACGATAAATTTACACGAATTCGTATGTCCGATATTTCAACAGCAGCCGCACGCAAGCGTTTAGACGAGTTAAACCGTGAGATTAACGAATTGCGCGAGGAGCGCGACCGCCTGCGAGCGCATTGGGTGCTTGAAAAACAAGTTATTCAGAAAATCCAAAATCTGAAAGCTGAAGTAGAGCGTCAAAAGATTGCAGCGGCCGATTTTGAGCGGCAAGGCAATTTCGCAAAAGTGGCCGAAATTCGATATGGCGTAATTCTTCAGTTAGAAAAGGATCTTGCGGCGGCAAATACTGAATTGGACGAGATTCAAAGTGCCGCCAAGATGCTTAAAGAAGAGGTTGATGCTGAGGATATTGCCGAAATTGTGGCAAAATGGACGGGAATACCCGTGCGACGTATGCTCGAAACGGAGCGTTCGAAACTATTGCATATTGAGGAAAGACTTGGCGAGCGAGTTATTGCGCAAACCGATGCCATACGCGCAATTGCCAATGCCATAAGACGTTCACGTGCCGGTTTACAAGACGCGAACCGTCCGATAGGCTCTTTTATATTTCTGGGAACAACCGGTGTCGGCAAAACCGAAACGGCACGCGCCCTTGCGGAATTTCTGTTCGATGACGAATCCGCAATGATACGCATTGATATGAGCGAGTATATGGAAAAACACGCCGTATCGCGACTTATAGGCGCACCGCCGGGCTATGTGGGCTATGAAGAAGGCGGTCAACTGACCGAGGCCGTTCGCCGTCGTCCTTATTCGGTGGTACTGCTCGACGAAATAGAAAAAGCGCATCCGGATATTTTCAATGTACTTCTGCAAGTTCTTGACGACGGGAGGCTTACCGACAGCAAAGGGCGCAGCGTAAATTTCAAAAATACTATAGTCATAATGACCTCGAATATCGGCACGGAATTTATCCAGGAAAAAATTACCGATATAACCGATGAAAATCGCGACGAGATTTTGGGCAGTGTTCGCGGGCTTATTATCGAATTACTTCGCAAAAGAATGCGCCCGGAATTTCTGAACAGAATTGACGAAATTATATTATTCAAACCGCTTACACGCAACGAAGCAGGGCAAATCGCAAAATTACAACTGAAAAAATTGGCCGAACGACTTGCCGAAAACGATATTCGTCTTGACGTTTCCGATGAAGCATTGGATTGGATTGCCCGTACCGGATATGATGCTCAATATGGCGCAAGACCGCTGAAACGTGCCGTACAGCGGTATTTTGCCGACCCGCTTGCCGTTAAAATTTTATCGGGTGACTTTATTGCCGGCGATACTGTCGGTGCGAACGTAAGCGAAGCAGGCGTGCTTATATTTACCAAACGCTAATACTTAACCTTTTTTGACATCGTTGACAATATCCGAAAGTGTTTGAAGAGCCTGCAACGGTGTCATTAAATCGGGGTTTATCGCGGCTATTTTGGCACGCAAAGCATCGTCGCGAATTTCAAAGATAGACAGTTGACCGGTTTGTTCAGTAACGTTTGGCGAAGAAGGTATATTAACTGCGCGAATATTCAGTTGTGCGGAATTATCACCGCCTTCAAGTTGGCGCAATATCTCGCCTGCACGATGTACTACGGCGCGGGGAAGCCCGGCCATTTGCGCAACGTGTATTCCGAAGGAATGGTCGGTAGAGCCGCGAACAACACGATGCGAAAAAATAACAGAGTTTTCTACTTCGCGAACTTCTACCTTGTAATTTTCTATACGCGCAAAAAGTTCTGCAAGGCGATTAAGTTCGTGATAATGCGTGGCAAACAGCGTTTTTGCGCCTATATGCTCGTGAATATGCTCGGCAATAGCCCAAGCGATTGAAATTCCGTCGAAAGTGGCCGTTCCGCGTCCTACTTCGTCAAGAAGAATCAGACTTTTGCGCGTGGCATTATTGAGAATATTTGCGGATTCTTGCATTTCCACAAGAAAAGTACTTTCGCCGGCTACAATATTATCCTGCGCCCCGACTCTGGTAAAAATTCTGTCAATAAGCCCTATGTGAGCGCGTTCTGCGGGAACAAAGCTGCCTATCTGTGCCAGCAATACAATCAATCCGACTTGCCGCAGATAGCATGATTTGCCCGACATATTAGGTCCGGTAATTATGTGTATCTGCTCGCAGTCAGAATCCAGCGTTGTGGAATTTGCGTTGAAACTTTCTCCGACGGGAAGCAAACGTTCTACAACCGGATGTCGCCCGCCGACGATTTCAAGCCTTTCACTTTCCTCGATAATCGGTTCCGTATAATTATATTCTGCGGCGGCTTGGGCAAAACTTTGCAGGCAGTCGAGAGCAGCAATACTTGCGGCTGTTTTCTGTACAGCTTCGGTAAATGCGGCTGTTTCTGAACGTAATTCCGAAAAGAGACGGCTCTCCACTTCGCCTATTCGTTCCTCCGCAGTCAAGATTTTCGTTTCAATTTCTTTAAGTTCCGGCGTGATATATCGTTCGGCATTGGCTGTGGTTTGCTTGCGCGTATATCGTTCGGGCGTTTTGCTTTTATGGGTATTGGAAATTTCGATATAATAGCCGAATACATTATTGAAACCGACTTTCAGCGACGATATGCCGGAAGCGTCGCGTTCGGACTGTTGATAGTCGAGAATCCAATTTTTACCGGAATACAATGCGTCGCGCAATTCATCGAGTTCGCGGCAAAATCCGTCGCGAAATATAGAACCTGCGCCTACAGCCGCGGCGGGGTCGTCTATAAGTGCTGCAGAAATGCGATTTATGGCTTCGTCGGGCGGTTCAATTCCGCGGGCTAAATCACTTAGCGACGATTCGTTCAAAATTAATGATTGAATTTCCCTTGTTTTTTGCAAACCATTTTTAAGCGATACCAAATCACGAGGTCCGGCTTTTCCTGCGCAAGTTTTGGCAATAAGCCTTTCCAAATCGCCTGTTTCGCGAAGAAAACGACGCAAATCTTCCAATTTATCCGAATTACGGAGCGCACGGACAGCATCGAGTCGTCGCGATATAATTTCGAGTTTGCGTAAAGGGCGTGCTATCCATTTCTTGAACAAGCGCGATCCCATTGGCGAACAAGTTTTATCCAAAATCTCGATAAGCGTTCCTTCGCGACCGGCATCGCGCATCGAAAAAGTAATTTCAAGGTTACGGCGCGTAGCATGGTCAAGCGTCATATATTCCGACGGATTAAACGCCGAAACAGAGCGAATTTGCTGCGCCGCACCGCGTTGCGTTTCGCTGATATAATGAAGTGCCGCACCGGCAACAGACACTCCGACCGTAAACGTATCTATTCCGAACCCTTTGAGCGACAAAGTCTTAAAATGCCGCAACAATGTTTCGCGGGCAAAATCGCTTTCGAATATCCATTCGTCTAAACGAGTTGTGGCAGGCTGTTCAGGCAGTCGGGCAAGCAATCCTGTTACAGCATTATATTGAGGTTTCGAGATTATAATTTCGGCCGGTGCAAGAGTTTCGAGAACGGCGGCCAATTCGCTTGCGGGCAATTCGGCGCAGAAAAATTCGCCTGTGGAAATATCCGCACATGCTAAACCTGCCCATACCCGGCCGTCGCGTTCGGTTTGAAGAAGAATCGCCGCAAGATAATTGTTTCGCTTGGCATCGAGAAGTTTATCATTAAGCGCGACACCGGGCGTAACCACTTCCACTACGTCGCGGCGAACTATTCCACGCGCAAGTTTCGGGTCTTCCAATTGTTCGCATACAGCCACACGATAGCCGGCACGAACGAGCTTTGGCAGATAAGAGTCAAGCTGATGATGCGGAAATCCGGCGAGCGGTGTTTCGCCTGCATCGCCATTATTGCGTTTGGTTAGCGTAATTCCGCAAACGCGAGCGGTAATAACGGCATCGTCTTCAAAAGTTTCAAAGAAATCTCCCATTCGGAACAGCAAAACTGCATCTGGATTTTTCTTTTTTATTTGATGATATTGCCGCATCAGCGGCGTTTGTTTTTCGGCCATGCTGTAAGGAAGCGCGTCGTTAGTAAGAATAACCCGACAAAATTAACTTCTCTTTTCGAGATAAAACGCCACAAAACCGCTTCTTTACGGCACGGGTTCTACACGCCTTATTTCGCGCACGGCACGGCGCAAATGCCGCTCTATGCCGCCGCGTAACGTCATCATATACATCGGACAATTTTTGCAATTTCCCGTCATCCGTACCTCCGCAGTGCCTGTTTCCGGCTCGAAGCGAACGAATTCCACGTTACCGCCGTCTTGTTGCAAATAGCGTCGGATTTGGTCGAGCGCAACTTGAATACGCTCCTCAATCGAAGGCTGTTCCTCGCTCACATTGTTTTGCTAAAGAGTTATAGAAACGGTTTGACCACCTAAACGCTTGGCATGTGCGCGACGGGACTCGCGCACAAGATTTGCAGTTATATTGCGTATAATTTCCGCCTGACGAAACTCGTCGGGATTTAATACGACGGGCAAACCTTCGTCGCCGCCTTCGCGAGTTGCCAACGTAATCGGGATTTCGCCGAGAAGAGGTGCGCCCGATTCTGCGGCTACGGCGCGTCCGCCGCCTTCGCCGAATATAGGATATTTTTTTTCGGGCATATCGGGCGGCGAAAACCAGCTCATGTTCTCGATTACACCCAGAACATCTACATTTACACGACGGAACATTGCAACGCTGCGCCGCACGTCGGAAACGGCAATTTCTTGTGGCGTTGTAACGATAGCCGCTCCCGTAAGCGGTATACGTTGCGTCAGCGTAAGTTGTATATCTCCCGTGCCGGGCGGCAAATCAAAGATAAGAAAATCGAGTGCGCCCCATTGCATTTGTCCGACAAGCGTGGTAAAATATCCGGCAAGCATAGGGCCGCGTAAAATTGCCGCTTGGTCGCGCTGCATTACAAAGCCTATGGAAGCGATTTTTACGCCGTAACGTTCGTTCGGATAACCAATTACAGAGCCGTCAGGAAGTTTTTCGGCTCTCATGGTTTCATTTGCAAGGTCGAACATCATAGGCGCACTCGGCCCGTAAATATCGGCATCGAGTAAGCCTACGCTAGCACCTTTTTGCGCAAGAGCGGCCGCAATATTTGCCGCTACGGTTGATTTTCCTACGCCGCCTTTACCCGAAGCAACTGCTATTATGGTCTGCACATCGGGTAAAACATCGGCCTGAGCAATACGCGGAATAGCTTTGGGGCGAACAAAAACCGTAGTTTTTACCGAATCGCCCATAATCGAGCGAACAACGTCGCGGCAAGCATCGTCAATCGCCAAACCTACATAATGTAACGGCGGAACAAGTTCAAGATATATTTCGACCGAATTACCGTCAATTTTCACCGATTCTACGGCACCAAGCTCGCCGAAAGAACGTCCTATATCGGGGTCAATTACAGATTCTATTGCAGAACGAACAGATGTTTCCATGTCTGTATATTTGATTGTTAGTTGCACACCAAAAATGATTACGACGAAATACAATGGCGTTAATTATTAAAACTTGTCTGCCATTCGGCCGCTCTTTTTCCGTAGATGTAAAAAAATCTTTGTGAAAGTTGCAGTTTTAGCCGTAAATTTGCTTCCCTTTAACTTTGGAAATTCACAGATTTATCATTTACTGTTCAAAGGTTTATCATGCGTAAAATTCTCCCTCTTTTGCTTATCGCTTTGCTTGCGGTTACTATCTCGAATGCGCAAACAAAAAAGCGTATTTTCCTTAATTTGAACATCACTCCGCAGATGAGCAAGGGAATTGCGGAGCAAATACCCTCTTATACGCCGTATGTATCGGCAAGTAAACCCGAGTATATTGCTATGCCACCATCTGGCAACTCACCGGTATATATTCCTACCGCGGAACCTCAGCGCGCAGTGTTCCGCACGGAATTGGACCAATCGGACTCTGCCACAACCATCAGAGGAAAATCCGACCCGACTAATGTGTGGGTGCTTACCGGTTTATATGATTTTCCTTATCGCGCAACCATCGGTAATGTAGGGCAAATCGTCGGACTTGCGCAGTTTTTACCTCCGATGCAAGGCAATTTTGTAATTGATACCATAGTAATGGTTTTATTCAAACCCACAAGCGGCGGTGTCGTTACAAATCCCGTATTGAACGACGTTCTGCTTTATCCCGTTACGGTGGAACAAGATATTAATAATTTCATCGGCATAGCAGTTCCGAGCTTTGATGATAACTTGGATAATCTGATATCCGATCCGATAACTATTAAGGCTGACGATATAAATTCCCGAGTTGAGAATAATCAGATAAAATATCTTGTTCTCACGCCTGAAAACTTAACGATTCCTGCCGGAAAAAGTTCGGCCTTTATGCTTCGCCCGCAGTCGGCGGCCGACTCAATGCGCTGGCTTGGAACTTTTGAGTGGGACGTAAAAAATGACAACAGAATATACGGCTCTTATATTACCCGCCCCGCCGGCGTTACGAATGATAGAAAAGACTCTTTGATTCGGGCTCTTCGCATTGGATTCTACGGCGCAAGCCCCGAATTTGCCGCCGAGTTTCCTTCGTTAATAAATAAAGGATTCCGTACCAATTATTCATTGGTTCTCGGCGGAACATACGACGGTGATGACGACCCGCAGGAAACTTATGCCAACGCAAGTTTGGGAACAACTTCCGTAGAAGAAGTAGGCGTAGTGCTACCGTTTGCTATTCAAGGTGTAACGCCGAATCCAATTACTGAAAGCGGCAAACTGACCTTTTCATTAGACCATTCCGCAAACGTAAAAATCATGATTGTTAACTCCGTTGGTCAAATTGTTTCCGTAATTACCGAAGGATTTATGCAAGCAGGTACATTTAGTGCCGATATTGACGCAGCCAACTTACCGAGCGGTATGTATAATATTATCCTTAATGCCGGCGGCTATCGTGCCATAGCGCCGATAAGCGTGATTCGCTAAGATACACATCGGCATAAGAAACATTGTGAAAAAAGGGGTGTTCGTCGAACGCCCTTTTTTCGTTATATTCGCATATATCAAATATTCGGAAGCACCATGAAACTATTTGTCGCTGTTTCAGCTTTGGTAATTATCTTCGCAACTGCCGCCGAAGCTCAAAATTGGCAACGTCTTATAAATGCGGAAACCTTCGGATTGTGCATCAATCCTTTGCGCTCATCTACCGTTTACGTAGGCGGGCTTGGCCGCCGGCTCTATCGCAGTTACGATGCCGGCAAAACATGGGACACACTCGTAGTGGAATTTACCACAGCCACTACGCGCTTTACCAATGTGTATGTCAGCCCGGCCGATACTAATGTAATTATGGTTGCCGGTCTCGGTTTCGGTTCGGTGAGGCGTAGTGCAGACCACGGGCAAACATGGGACATAGTAATCGAAACACTCAGTCCATTTACCGCACCGAGTGAAACCATACTTAACGACCCGCATAATCCAGACATAGTTTATACAGCCGACTTGCGTTACTGCAATATTTATCGCAGCTACGACCGCGGCGTAACATGGGACACCATAGGTTCGGCCGGTATACCTTTCGACGAGAATCTATGCACATTGGCTATTCGTCGCGACAGCTCCAATATAATAGTGGCCGGTATGATAGGCGGTGCCATTAAAATATCGGCGGACTCGGGAAAAACATGGAAATTCGCAAATCAGTTGCCGATTAGTGCCGATGATTCGGAAGTTTCGCAAATAGTTTTCAGCAAACGTGATCCGCTTGTGGGTTACGCTGCCATAACTTACTTCTATTATCTTAACAGACCTAACGGCGGCATATTTCGCACGAAAGACGGCGGATATTCTTGGGAACGCATAGGATTTGCCGATACCAGCTTTTGGACTGTAGCAGCACGTGTCCGCAACGGAGAGGACGACGTTTTTGCCGGAGGCTACACCGAAGACTACGGCGCACCGTTACGGGTGCCGGGCTACGGCATTGTGAAACATACCACCGACGGAGGTACAACATGGATAGATGCCGGCCAAAATATACCTTGGCCTGACAGTATCCGCCGTAATGCTTGGATGATAAAATTTGCAGGTGAAAACGACGAACTCGTTTATATGGCAACAGAGCGCGGATTTTACCTGCTTGATGAATCGGCACAATCGGCAAATGAAAACACTACTGTCGAAGAAATAATTACTTCGCTTGCAGATAAGAAACTTCGCGTATCGGCCGCGTCACAATTACAAATTTCAGGTGAAATTACTTTATCGTCATTGCTCGGCGCAGTAGTAGCCAGAAGACGCATAGAAACAAACGACAATTCGGAAACATTTGATTTTTCCGAACTTCCGGCCGGTGTGTATATTGTCTCGGTAAATCTCGGCGGCAAACGGCAATTCGGAACAGTAGTAATGCTTGACTGACGAGAGTTGCTCAGTTGCGCAAAACACCAGAGAATATGTCTAAAAAAATTATATTTACGGCCGGAGTATGCGCAATCGCCTTGCTGTGCATTTCTTGCGGCCGAACGACAAGCGAAGTTTCCGTTGCCGGCGGGCCGAACCATACGGAATTTTATCGCGAAATAGATGCTTTTACGTTGCAAGCCGCCGTAAATGAACGCCCCCCGCTTGACGATACTTCGGGTATTTCCGCACCGTTGCTTCCATTGGATGCCGTCTATATTGTTGCGGCTACATGGGGCGGAACTTTGGCTGTTACGGCCGGAAACAATGTAAAATGGGCAACAAAACTCGATGCCGGATTCATTTCGGCCGGAATGTTCGCCGATGCCGAAAGAAATATCTATTGTGCCGCAACCGACGGTGCCGTTTATTCTTTCGACATTGACGGGAATCGTCGTTGGAAAACGCAAGTAACGGCAGCAAAAGGTATTACTGCCTTTTTTGCCGTACTGCCTTTCGGCGGCGGTATGCTTTGCTCTACTTATGGGGGCGAGGCGACATTCATTTCAAAGACGGGAGATATTCTTTGGCAGCGTGTATTTACGGGCGGTATAGCCGGCGCACCATGTGCCGGAACTGAAATCTGTTATATTCCGGCAGCCGATTTTTCGGGGCGTACCGACACATTATTCGCCATTGATAAAAACGGGCGAAACTTATGGACATCTTTCTCCGCGAATGCAACGTTCTCGGCGGCACCCGTATTTGCCGGCACCGGCGTGTGGATAGGCGAAAAAAGCACTGCCGGATCAATGAAGGCGCCACGGCTTATTGCCCTTGACAGCATTACCGGAAAAACTTTGCACAGTATTCCACTCGAAGCCACTTTGCGCCGAATATCCGCCTCGGATAAATCCGTAGCCTCGGTAAGTTGGAACAGCGGCACGGGCGAGCCTATTACGGCAGTGCGCACGTTCAATTTCGACGGCAAAGAATTGTGGAAATTATACTATCGCTTTCCGATAATTTCACCGATTATTTTTTCGAAAAAAAATGCCGTTCTTACCGGCGTTCAAGGCACTGCTTACGGAATATATGCCGTGAATGATTCGGGGGTCGTGCAGAACGTTTTTTCAATGGAAGATGCACCGGACTTAAACCTGAATCCTGCGATTGCGCCCGACGGCAGTTTGCTTTTTGCAGCAAAAAAACAAACAATTATTACTCGCGTAGGCCTAAAGAAATCGTTGATGCCTTTTTGAATTCAACCATTATAAAAGCTCCTTTTAGTAGTTTAACCCGTCTTACAATCGCTTGTATATGGTGCGGCGAATAAATCCCGACAGCAGATAACCCCGTAATTAACCTTTAATTCCGTAATTTTGCGGTAAATACGCTCTATTTTTCACCGTGCCGAGGTGTTCTGCACGGCAATTCATTATCAAAAGGACGCATTATGGCATTTCAGCCCGTAGATTATTATAATCTGTACGATATGCTTGAACCGGAGGAAAAACTGACACGCGAAACAGTATCGGACTTTGTTGATGCGGAAGTATTGCCGATTATTGAACAGCATTATCGCGCCGGAACATTCCCGATGGATTTGGTTGAAAAATTAGCCGGCCTCGGCGTTTTCGGCATTACACTTCCGCAGGAATACGGCTGTGCGGGCATGAACAATATTTGCTACGGTCTGGCAATGCAAGAGCTTGAGCGCGGCGATTCGGGCGTACGCTCGTTTGCTTCGGTGCAAAGTTCGCTCGTTATGTATCCGATTTATACGTATGGTTCGGAAGATATTCGCCGTAAGTGGCTGCCGAAACTTGCGGCCGGACAAGCAATTGGCTGCTTCGGGCTGACGGAGCCCGATTACGGCTCAAATCCGACCGGAATGATTACCACAGCCGTAAAAACAGACGGCGGCTACTTGCTCAACGGTGCAAAAATGTGGATTACAAACGGCACACTGGCCGACGTGGCAGTAGTCTGGGCAAAATTAGACGGCATAGTTCACGGATTTCTGGTCGAAAAAGGAATGAAAGGCTTTTCGGCACCGGAAATGAAAGGCAAACATTCGCTTCGCGCTTCCATAACCAGCGAACTGATTTTTCAAGATGTGGAAGTCCCGGCCGAAAATATGCTTAACATCAAAGGTATGCGCGGCCCGCTAAGCTGCCTTACGCAAGCGCGGTACGGCATTTCTTGGGGAGCAATAGGAGCCGCAACAGGCGTTTATCATTCGGCTTTGGACTACGCCAAATCGCGCATTCAATTCGGTAAACCTATTGCTTCGTTCCAGCTTGTGCAGGAAAAATTGGTGTGGATGCTGTCGGAAATTACAAAAGCTCAACTGCTGTGCTATCAACTCGGCCGAATGAAAGATGCCGGTACAATGAATCCGAATCAAGTGTCGCTTGCCAAGCGTAATAATGTGGATATAGCCATTCAAGCCGCGCGAATCGCACGCGATATTCACGGAGCAAACGGTATTTTGGACGAATATCCCGTGATGCGCCATGCAGCAAACCTCGAATCTGTACGTACTTATGAAGGAACGCACGACATTCACACTCTTATTTTAGGTGCTGACATTACCGGTATACAGGCCTTTTCTTAGAGTTTATTTTCGGATTCCGGGGCGGCACTTTGTAAAAGGCGCCGCTTTTTTATCCGGCTGATTCAACAGCAGAGTGTAATAGTTTTCGATATGAACATTCGGTTGTTCGGGCAATAAGGACATAGTTTGCTTCGTGGACAATTCGCATAATACATAAATTGCCGGTTTCGCGCTTTATTTTGTCGCATTTCACCGTTGCGGGCGTAATTCCGCATTACAGATTTCAATGGAACATTCATCGTTAAAGTCCTCTCTCCTACTCTTGTTTTTTATATGCTTTGCCGGATTTTGGGCAGGCGGTTGCTCGTCTTCGCAACGTAAAATCACCCCCGATGCAGCCTCGATTTTCAAGCAAGGTATGGCGGCTCTCGACGACGAAGATTATCCGGAGGCACAGCGTCTGTTCGACGTTATTCGTTTGCAATTTCCGGCTACGCCTTATGCCGACGACGCGCAATATTATTTGGGCGAGTCGCATTACCGTAAAGGCGAGTATATTCTTGCGGCTTTCAATTTCGGTATGATTCGTCGCAACTATCCGAACAGTGATTTCGTTAAAATGTCGGTCTATAAAACTGCAATGTGCTATTACGAACTTTCGCCGCCGTTCGACCGCGACCAAGACTATACGCGCAAGGCAATAGCGGGATTTTCTGAATTTCAGGCGATTTTTCCTACAGATTCGCTGGCGGACGCAGCCGGTGCGAAAATTACGGGGTTGCGCGGCAAGTTAGCACACCGAGATTTTAATGCTGCCGAAAATTATCGCAAAATGACGTATAATCGCGCCGCAATATCCTATTACGAAATGGTGATTGACGATTATCCGGACACCGAATTCTGCGAGCCGGCCTACCTTGGTAAAATGGAGCTTCTTGTTTTGGGCAAAAGATTCGCCGAAGCGCACAATTTCGCCGAATTATACCTGAAACGCTATCCGGCCGGCCGCTTTCGCAACGATTTTGCAAATCTCGAAACACAAGCGGCAAAATAATAAATTTACCGCTATTTTAGAAAAGCAACCGTTTAAAGTAGGTTGATTTAACGTTCGAGGGCTTCGCGCATGGGCTGTAGTTCTACCTTTTTACGCCAAAAATCCTAACGACAAAAGATTCCCCTTGGTGAAATTCGCCTTCGTTCAAAATAGCTTCCGTTTCGCAGGCATCCGTCATATCGAAGCCTGCAAAGTCATCGCGTAATTCTTCGAGATTAAGCAACATTCCCGTATCACGCGGGCCGCCCGCATTGGGATTGGCTTTTTGATATTCAGTTTGGCGTTTGCCGAATCCTTCCAATATCAAGTAACCGCCTTTTTTCAAGAAAGAACACAATTTCCGATGATACGCTTTTCTTTTTTCTTCGGGAAAATGCGAGTAAATCAAAGCTATCGCATCGAAATGACCTGCGGGATATTCTATTTCCTCTGCGTCGGCAACCGTGTAACATATTCGCACACCGCTTTTTTGGGCAAGAGCCTCAGCTTTCTTTTTGCCGGCTTCGCTTTGGTCGAACGCTTCGGCTTCCCAGCCTAAACTTGCCGCATAAACCGAATTGCGACCTTCTCCCTCGCAAGGAAATAATATTCTGCCCGCCGCCAAGCCGGCGATTTTCTTTTTGAAATATTCATTCGGCGATGCACCGTATACATAGTCGTTGCGGCCGAAACGCTCGTTCCAGAATTCTTTCATTGCAATTATAAATTTTAATGTGCCTAAATCCGGTTACTTTTCTCGAATTTACTTTTTACGAGAAGCAACCACCGCTCAAATATAACGGTTTTTGTCGTATTGTTCCTACGGTTGTACGCGCTTTGAGTTAAGCAAAAGCGAGTATATCAATTCTTATTTGGACTAATTCCGAATAAAGTGTATATTTGTATTGTTTAGTAGCGGCAAATAGTTGTTGTAAGACATTAATCGCGTTTCCGACACAATGAATATAAACGGGTTAAAGAACGGCTTTTTCTCTTTTCTATTAGTACTTTTGCTCATGCCGATAGGCCATGCCATAATGGTATTGAACGAAAAACTGCTGGTAGAATATAAGCTTATAGGTGCGGCCTTGATGGGAGTTGCAGGCGTAGCTTTACTTATTTGGGGAGTGAAAAAGAACGAACAGCCTACATTTGCCACCATTATGGGCTTGCTTGGCGGTATATTGGTTTGGACAGGCTGGATTGAATTTTCATTTGTTTGGGCGGCCGAAAGATATAATGTGGCGCCGCTTATGGAGCACGGAGAAATAGCCACAAAGCCCGAATATTTAGTTATGTTATCGTCAATAGGATTACTGGCTACGATAACTCTCATCTATTTATTTACCCGAACTAATTGCTCGCTTTTTATTTGGTTGCAAAAAGCATTCGGGCTGAGAAAAGATATATTGGATCAAACCGGATTCAAGAAACCTGTTTCCTTGGCCTCGTTTAGCGAAACGATTGTAATTATTTGGTTTTTCTATATCTTGTTGCTGGTCGTGTACGACAATAACATTGCAGGCGACAATCATCCGGCTACGCATATTGTTGCTTGGGGTTCATTGATTTGGTCGCTTTATCTGATCGCGCACCTGGTGAAAATCCAAACTTTCGATTATGCAGTTCGATACGCCATACCCACAGTTATTATTTTCTGGAATTTTATAGAAGTGCTTGGCCGCTGGGGAACATTTGAGGAAATATGGATACATCCTTTGCAATATTGGCTCGAAGTATCCATGTTTTTTATTCTTTTAGCCGCTTTATTGACTTTATTTTTGAAGAATCCGTCTTTTTCGAGAAAAAAGAGAGAAACACTTTCTATCGTAGGAAACATTCCCGTTGCCTCGCAAGTAAAAACGCCTCGTCATGGGCAGACTGTAAAATGGAAAATGAAACGGTAGAAACACATCGTTCCATGCGTGATAAAACATAAAAATCAAATCCTTCCGTTGCTTGTATGAAGTGCCTGTTGCACTGCTGTATTTTATCTGCTCTTTTTGGTGCAACCCTTGCATAATACGCGATACACTTACGGCGTTACGATTATTTTTGCACTCTCGATATTTCCCGCCCTCGGCATTGAACTACAAAGACCTCCATTCCCTGCATAAAACGCATTATGCAAGAGTAAAACAGCGTGTTACACCTCGTTTTTTGTTGTATTTTTGCAGATTCTCCGCAAATAAGGGCGGCTTTAAGCTCGTCCTATTTCTTACAAATCTCAACATTTTAAAGATGAAATCAATCGCGCTGTCGGCGCAATCCGAGCGAATGGTACGCGAGCAAGATTTTTTAGTATCCAAGACCGACTTAAAGGGAATTATTAAATATGCGAATCAACCCTTTATTGAAATAACCGGCTATACGGAGCGGGAATTGGTCGGAAAAAATCATAATATTATCCGGCACAGCGATATGCCGGGCGGCGTTTTTAAGTTGCTTTGGGAAGTGGTCGCCGGCGGCGACGAAATTTTTGCTTATGTCAAAAACTCCAGCAAAGACGGTCCGTTCTACTGGGTTTTTGCCAATATAACGCCGTCGTTCGACGCTAACGGTAAAATTATCGGTTACTATTCCGTGCGCCGTATGCCAAAACGCTCGGCATTGCGCGAAGTCGAAAAAATTTACGCTACGATGCTTGAAGTGGAGCGGCAATACCCCAATAGAAAACAAGGTGCGCAAGCGTCTATGGATTATTTGTTAAACTTTCTTGCGCAACACGGAGCAAGCTATGATGAATTTGTAATTGCCCTTTAACACTTGAAAAATAGAAGACGTAGCTATAATGGCAAAGACTTATCTTGGTTTTTTCCTTTTATGTGTTATACGTCGTTTTTGCGTCGTATTTTTATAAAGTTTGCGCCATAAATGGCGGCACCTAAGGTCGCCATATTTTTCAATTTACAACTTGTACTGATGAAAGCAATCGCGCTGTCGGCACAATCCGAACGAATGGTACGCGAGCAGGATTTTTTAGTTTCCAAGACCGACCTAAAGGGAATTATTAAATATGCGAATCAACCTTTTATTGAAATAACCGGCTATACAGAGCAGGAATTGGTCGGAAAAAATCATAATATTATCCGGCACAGCGATATGCCGGGCGGCGTTTTTAAGTTGCTTTGGTCGGTAATCAGCGTCGGTAACGAGTTCTTTGGATACATCAAAAACTCCAGCAAAGACGGTTCGTTCTATTGGATTTTGGCTAATGTAACTCCGTCGTTCGACACTAATAGTAAAATTGTCGGCTACTATTCAGTACGCCGTATGCCAAAACGCTCGGCATTGCGCGAAGTCGAAAAAATTTACGCTACGATGCTTGAAGTGGAGCGACAATACCCCAATCGAAAACAAGGCGCACAAGCCTCTATGGATTATTTGTTAAACTTTCTTGCGCAGCACGGAGCAAACTATGAAGAATTCATCAATACTCTCTGATTTTGCGAAATCATTTTTTCGCAAGATACCTTTGTTATTAGCTTTGGCCGGGCTGTGCTCCTTGTTCTTTTGGGTGCACGACGCTGCCTTGTTTATTGCACTTTGTGCCACGATATTCGTTGTTTCGTTTGCAGCGGACTTTATCGTAAAAAGCGAGGCTTTTTACGCACTTGCGCAACGCAGATTCAATTCGACGGCAAATTTCGTTCGGAAACGCCGTCAATCAAATATTCCCGAAAGCGAATTACGGATATTGCGTTCGATTGAAGAACTTGCGACGGAAGCCTCGCAAGGGTCGTTCGAGAATCGTTTGGTTAATACGCCGGAGTCGGGTTTGTTCTATAAAACCGCTTGGTTGGTTAACGATATTTTAGACCAAATAGAAGCGATGTCGCGCGAGATTCAGACGGCTGTATCCTATGCGGAAAAGAAAAAATATTTTCGCCATGCTCTTACGAACGGTTTGCGGGGCGAATTTGGCGTTGCCGGCACTCATGTAAATCAGGCAATAGAGTCTATCATAAATTCTACGACTACGATAGAGAACCTGCTTCATCAAATTGAACATACTTCACGCAATGTGGCTTCTTCTTCGGCAGCTATAGCAACCGCCGTAGAAGAAATGTCGTCCACCGTAGCGGAGCAGTCGAATAATTTGACGAGCATCACCCATTCGACCAAAGAGTTGCATCAAACAAGCGCATCCAACTCCGAGAATTTACAAAATATAGCAAACTTGGTGCAGGATACGGCACGTGCAGCCGGAGCCGGCAACACCATTGCTGTGCAAACACGCGCTTCCATACAAGAAATAGTAGAATTGACTCGTAATACAGCCAAAATCATAGGAGAATTTGAAAGTGCGTCACAAAGAATAGCCGAATCGGCGCGAATGATTTACGAAATAGCCGACCAAACAAATTTACTCGCTTTGAACGCTGCCATCGAGGCGGCACGTGCCGGCGAATACGGGCGCGGATTTGCGGTAGTGGCGGACGAGGTGCGGAAATTAGCCGAAAAAACACAGCAAACTACAGCGGATATAGCCGTAATTATCAAGCAAATCAATATAAATGCCCAAAACAGCGTTCAAGCTACGCGCGACAGTTTACAGGCTGTAGAGAAAGGCTTGTATCAGGCTGAACGTGCGGAGCGCGAGTTCTCGAATATTTTTAAAAGTGTACAAGAAGTTGAACGTATAACAACGCATATAGCAGCCGCATCTGAAGAGCAAACCTATGCATCAAGCGAAATTTCCGACAGAATCGGCGCATTGATGATTTCCGGCCGCGAAAGCGCGGAGGTTACGGAAAACATAGCCGAATCCGTCAATTCACTTAACGACCAAATAGAATCGTTGGTCGAAATGTCCAAATCCATGAATTAGCGTTTCGTATATTCGAAAAATATAGGTTGTTTCGTCAAAGGGCGGGATTTTTCTCGCCTTTTTGTTTTTTTTCGCAAGGACAGACCGTGAGTTCTTTATATGATAAAAGAATTGTAGCATCCGCAGTCATATACACAAGAAAATAAATAATCAGCATGAGATAATAATTTTTATTAATATTAAATTGTGGTTTCATCTTAAAATTTACACTATACTCACCTTAGAAAATCAAGAACCGTTAAAGGTTAATAAAACGGATTGTTATCCCAAATAAATACCGGATTATGTATTTACAGTTCAGAAACGATCTATGATTCGGTTTGCGGCAATATTTGCTTGGTTTATTGCTCTATGGTATCTGAAATTTTCTTTTTGTTTAACTGTTTCGTTGCGCCCGTCCGTTAAATTCAAGATACTTTCTATATTCCTGCATTTCACAACCGTTCCGTCAAAAAATAGAGAACCGATAGAACAGCAAACCGAACACTCCCTTTATTGTACAGCAGTAAAATCTTGAAGGTAATTTCGCGAATTTCCTATATTTTCGCTCTATGACTTCCAATGCAGTATTCATAACAGGCGCGGGACGGCGGCTTGGGCGGCATTTCGCTTTGGGATTTGCGCGGCGCGGCTACGACGTGGCAGTTCATTATTTCACTTCGGAAAACGGTGCTTTGCAAACAGTCGAAGAAATTCATACAATGGGGCGCAAAGCAGTCGCTTTGCAAGCAGATGCACGCTCGACCGACGAAATGCGCACGGCAATAAACCAAGCAGCCGAAACTCTTGGAACACCTTGCGTTTTAGTGGCTAACAGCGGCGTATTCCCAAAGCCCGAAGCCTTGCCGAATCTTAATGACGAACAATTAAACGCTGCCTTTGCCGTAAATGTTTTGGGTGGGTTCAATGCGGCTAAAGCATACGCCGATCTTAGTCCTGAGGATGGACGAATTATCATAGTCAGCTCATTGGGCGGTCTGCAAGTATGGCGGCAAAGAATACCGTATAATGTTTCAAAAGCGGCTGCAATTCAACTTTCCAAAGCACTTGCTCGCGAATTAGCCCCCGAAATTTCGGTAAATTGCGTTTGCCCGGGAGCGGTGATGATAGCAGATGAACCTTCGCCGTCGGAAAATTCGCTTCGTGCAGTAGAGCGCATTCCGATGAAACGCCACGCAACGCCCGACGACGTTTTCGATGCGGTTTATTTTTTTGCAACGGCCAGCCGCTACATCACCGGACAAGTTCTGGCGATAGACGGCGGTATTTTGCTGACAAGTTGAATATCTAACATAAATTATGGAAAAACGATACGTACAGCATGCCGTAGAACCTGCATATAACAATGAAGATTTCCTGCACAGCGACGCGGCGCGGCCGGTGCGCATTTTAGCCGAATATTTATCGCCCGAGCGGCAACTGCGCGAGCGGCAAATTCGCAACACCATTATAGTATTCGGCTCGGCAAGAATACGTTCGGCCGAACAATTTCAATACGAATATTCCGTTCTTAAAAAGCATCTTGAGCAAGCAAACGACGGCGACAGGCCGGACGTGGAGCGCAGAATAAACAAGCTGAAAAAACAATGGGAAATGACGCAGTATTACAACGATACAGTGGATTTATGCGGAATGTTGACCGATTGGTCGAAAAAACTGCCGCATCACAAGCGTTTTGTAATATGTTCCGGCGGCGGGTCAGGAATAATGGAAGCCGCCAATAGAGGCGCTACAATTTCGGGCGGCGATTCTATAGGTATGAATATCTCGTTGCCATACGAGCAATTTCCCAATCCATACATCACGCCCGACTTGCATTTTGAATTTCACTACTTTTTTATGCGGAAATTCTGGTTTGCATCTTTGGCAAAAGCGATGATTGTCTGCCCGGGCGGTTTTGGCACGCTCGACGAATTAATGGAAATTCTCACGCTGCGGCAAACAAATAAATTGCCCGGCCATTTACCTGTTGTTTTATACGGTTCTAAATTTTGGAAAAAAACGCTGAATTTTGAATATCTTGTGGAAATGGGGCTTATCGAAGAGCATGACCTTTCGCTATATCGTATATGCGACACGCCGTGCGACGCTTTCAAATTTTTAACGGAACAGTTAACCGAGTTGCATCATTTGCAAACGGACGATGCGCCGGGTTTTTCCGCACAAAAATCGGAGCAATGACAATGCCGATTGTGAACTACAATCCGTCGGTTACGTCCGACTCGCAGGAAAGCCGAACTGAAGCACTTTTTGCCTTACTTGACGACGCTGACGAAAATGTTGCACAAGCAGTCGAGGCAAAACTTATCGAAACGGGAGGTTCGGTTGCTCCTCAACTTCGTGCAGTTATGCAAAGTAATTCCAGTACGGCGGCGCGACGCAATGCCGAGCGTGCGTTGCGCGGATTGCAGGAACAGCCGCTTGCAGCCCTGCGGCGTATGATAGGGGAAGCGGCAATAAACGGACGCGAACCTGACCTTGAATGTGCTGTTACGTTGTTGTCAAAATTCGGGCATCCCGAAATTGACAGTAAAGCAATTCATACCGCGCTGAATCAAATTTCTTTGTCGGTTCACGAAGAATTTATACGCTCGCGTTCCGCAGACGAATTGGGACATATTCTTGCAATTAACGCCGTATTTTTCGAGAATTTGGGCTTTACCGGTGCAAAAGACGACTATTACGACCCCGATTGCTCTTATATACATTCCGTTCTTAACGGTAAAAAAGGTATTCCCGTTGCGCTGGCGATTATCTATATGCTCATAGCCGAACGCTCGGGTGCAGAGGTTTACGGCGTGAGTATGCCCATACATTTCTTGGTTTACAGCCCTGTTCTGAATATATTTCTGGATATTTTCAACGGCGGTGTATTCGTAAGTCGTGATGATTGCAAAGAATTTATCGAAAAAAACGGCGTGGAGTTCAAAGAGCACATGCTTGAACGTGCCGACAATTTATCTGTAATACTGCGATTGATGCGCAATTTGGCATATTCTCACAGTCGTTACGGAGATTTATGGGAATCCGAAACGCTTATGCGTTTTCATGCCGAGCTGTTAGGTAAATAGCCCTGCTTTATTCGTATAAACACTTTAAAAAAAATATAAACTGCGGCACAATGCGCCGCACCGACGAAAAGTTGCTCACAGTTCCCTACAACTACCGAATTGCAAGGTAAAAATCAAAAAGAAAGATTTTTGCCTAACCGCCGAAATTTCCTAAATTGCCGTATCTAATTAACGGCAGCCTCAAAATACGGAGAACATATATGAAAAAGGCAGTAATTATGGCGGGTGGATTTGGTACGCGCCTGCGCCCTCTGACTACAAGTATTCCAAAGCCGATGGCACCGTTGATGAATGTTCCGATGATGGAACATATAGTTAATTTATTGAAATTGCACAATATCGGCGATGTACTTTCTGTTTTGTATTATCAACCGGAGATTATCAAATCGCATTTCGGCGACGGCTCGAATTTTGGCATCAATATGTCGTATGTGCAAGCAATGGCCGATTACGGTACGGCCGGTGCCGTAAAAAACGCCGCCGAACATATCGGATTACAAGAACGATTTATTATTATCAGCGGCGACGTGCTGACGGATTTCGATATTTCAGATGCTCTTAAATTTCACATCGAGAATAATGCCAAGGCTACCATACTTCTGACGCGCGTTCCCAACCCTTTGCAATTCGGAATTGTAATGACCGACGCGGAAGGGCGTATCACCCGATTCCTTGAAAAACCGTCGTGGGGCGAAGTATTTTCCGATACAATCAACACCGGAATTTATATTCTTGAACCGGACGTTTTGGACCTGATTCCTTTCCAGCGCGAATTCGATTTCAGCAAGGATCTTTATCCGCTTATGTTGCGCGAGAATATTCCGCTTTACGGATATATAGCCGAGGGGTATTGGCGCGATATAGGCAATTTGAACGAATATCAAACCGCTTGCGCCGATATTTTGGCCGGTAAAGTCAAAGTGGAACTGAAAGGAACACCTATTACCAACGGCATTATTGGCGAAGGCACCGAAATAGCCGATGATGCACGTATTTTAGGCAAAGTCGTGGCCGGAAAAAATTCAACCGTCGGCAAAGGTGCTCTTTTACGCGATTCCGTAATAGGCAATAACGTTACCATCGGCTCCGGTGCGCGCGTAACCGGCAGCGTTATCTGGGATAATGTGGTGATTGGCGAAAGTGCGTCGCTTACCGATGACGTTATTTGCAACGATACTATAATCGGAAATGACGCAACTATTCAGGAAAACGTATTTATTGCGGAACGTTGCAATATCGGCAGTTATGCGCAATTAGCACCGAATATAAAACTTTGGCCACGCAAACAGGTAGAGTCGGGCGCAATTCTATCGCGCAGTTTGGTGCAGGAAGAAAAATGGCTCCGCGAACTATTTACCGAAGCAAGAATAAGCGGGCAAACAAATATCGAAGTAAATCCCGAATTTGCCGCAAAGCTCGGTTCCGCTATTGGCAGCGCACTCGGCTCCGGAGTTACGGTCGCGCTTAGTCGCGATGCCGACGCAGCCTCGCGCATGACGGCACGCGCCATAAATGCGGGGCTTATGTCGGTAGGCGTAAGCGTAGGCGATTTACAATTAACCTCCATACCGCAAACGCGCCAAGAGCTCCGCAACGGCAAATATGCAGCAGGGATTCATATTCGACGCTCGGTACGCTATAATGACCGCACGGATATTATTCTGTTTAACGGCGACGGACGCGATTTGCCTTCGTCAAAGGCAAAAACCATAGAACGGCTATTTTTCGGCGAAGATATTCGCCGCGTTGCTTTCGACAAAGTCGGCAATATCAGTTTCCCGGAACGCTCCAGCGAACATTACATCAATCGTTTCACAAACTCGCTAGATGCGGCCGGAATTGCAGCCCGCAAATTTCATTTTCTCATAGATTATTCTTTCGGTTTGGCATCGGGAATTTTTCCGCAAATACTCGGACAATTGCAATGCGGCGCAGTCTCGATGAACAGTTATATTGACCTTACGCGCTCGTATTCCGATACAAACACTTCTACCGAAGCCGAAGAAGTTTCATCGGTTATGCGTGCTCTTGGCTATCCTTTAGGTTTCAAAATAGATGCCGCCGCCGAGAGAATAGCCATTGTAGACGAATACGGCGTATGGTATCCGCCGCAACGACTGCTTTCAATCGTAGTCAAACTTTTTCTGGAAGCAAACAAAGACAACCGCCCGTTTTCTATTGCCGTGCCGGTTATAGCAAGTGCGGAAATAGATATCTTGGCGGCCGAATACGACGTGAACGTGATTCGCATCAAAAACTCACACTCGGCTATGGTGGAAGCCACTACAAATAAAGACGTGGCCTTTGTGGGCGATTCGCGCGGACGCTTTATTTTCCCAGATTATTTATTCGCCTCCGATGCGATGTTCACTGTAGGTAAAATTCTCGAAATGATGTCGCTGACGGGACTAAGCATAGCCGATGCCCATGCGGCAATCCCCATGCGATACAAGGTGCAAACCTCCGTAGCCTGCCCGTGGGAAGCCAAAGGCCGCGTTATGCGACGCGCCATGGAGCATACCGAACGCGAAGAGCGACAACTGATAGACGGCGTAAAAGTTTTTCTCGGTCAAGACTCGGTATTGTTGCTTCCCGACAAGGAACGCGCCTCGTTCTTCGTCTTTACGGAAGGTGAAACGCAAGCGGCGGCTCAATCGCTGTCCGACGAATACGCCGAACTTATTCGCCGATGGAGTGCGGAATAGTGGCAAACATAAACAATAAATTCTGCGAACTAATTTTTATGAAACGCCATGAAACTGACAGATGCGCTATCGGGCGATGCAATTATCGTAAATTTTGAAGGCGAAACCAAAGAAGCGATTTTTAACGCTATGATAGCGTCTATGTCGGCTTCGGGAAAAATCGTCGATGCCGGCGAAGTGCTGCGCGTAGTTATGGAGCGCGAGCGGCTTATGTCAACAGGCATAGGAAAAGGGTTCGCTTTGCCACACGGCAAGACCAATGCCGTAAGCGATATGGCGGGAGCGTTTATGACTTTGGCGCGCCCGGTGGATTTTCAGGCTCTCGATAATCAACCGGTAACTTGCGTGTTTATGTTGGTAGGGCGCGAAAATAATGTCGGGACGCATCTGCGCTTACTAAGCAAAATCTCGCGTATAATGAACGACGACACTTTCCGCAGGAAAGCACAGTCCGCCACGACAAAAGAGGAAATTCTGCGACTATTCGAATTGCAGGAAGCCGAAGCGTAAGCGGTTGTATTGTTTGCAGTAACATTGCAGAGCAAGTAATAATTCTTTCGTAAAATATAAAATGCCGATTTATATGCACTTAGCAACAGACAAATTTAGTTCCTAAACTCTTTTCCTTAACCCTATGAAATACTTCATCACAATTGTCTCGATAATTCTGTTTATTGCTTATTTACCGGCTTCTGCACAAGATAAGCCTGCACAAACCGCAACAGTAGGAAAATCCGATGATGTAAAACGTCAGCTTGTGAAAATTTTGGAAGAACAATCCAAAAAACTTACGAAAAATTCCCATCAGCAAATGGGGCAAATCGTTAAGAATTTTCACGACCAGAATCTTAATCTTGTCAAGCAATATAAAGAGCAATTGAAACAAATCTCGGATAATCTCGCTTCAATAAGTAAGCAATTAGATGAGCAGGCAAAAAATATTGACGAACAGACGCGACAAATGCAAAAGCAATTAGACGAGCAATTGGCTGAATTGACAAAACAAATCGAAGACCAAACACGGCAGCTTAACTCGCAAATAGACGGACAAAATGCACAGCCTAAATAGATAGCCCAAATTATCAAAATATTTTATTCCGAAAATTAAAAAAGCCTATCTATTGCTAATCAATAGATAGGCTTTTTTAATTTAGAGTGCCCGGAACAGGACTTGAACCTGCACGAGGATTCCCTCACTACACCCTGAATATAGCGCGTCTGCCAATTCCGCCATCCGGGCTATAAGGGACGTTTTCACGTCCCGTTGCGGAGAGGGAGGGATTCGAACCCTCGATAGGATTACTCCTATAACGGTTTTCGAGACCGCCCGATTCAACCACTCTCGCACCTCTCCGGTTGAAAAAGGACTGCGAAATTACGTTAAACCTACGACTTTGCCAAAGTTTTTTTTGCAGGGCGAGCAAAGCAAATCTGCTGTACGCGCTTATTCGGCTATTATTATCGGTGCAATACCGATAAATTCGCCGGATAGCAAGCGGCAATAATATGTACCCGACGGAAGAAATTCGGGCGGAATTTCGACGCTGTATTCCCCCGCCGCATGACTGCCGGAAGCAAGAGTTGCAACCATTTTACCCGTAACCGAAAAAATCTCTACCAATGAGTTTGATGCAATTCCGACTCCATATTCCACTTTTATCGCTTCGCCGTCGGTAGCGGGCATAGGCGCAACCCGCAGAAAATATGATTTTCCGTAGCCTTTCACATAGCGAAACGGCAAAGCACAGGAAAATATTTGCAAAGAATCGCTCGCCGCAGAAGCAATTACACATTTTTTGCGCCGATTCAAGTTTATGCGTAAATCCATTCCCGGATACTCTTTTCCGCCAAGCATAACCAGAACCGGAAAGCGGAAAATATCGCCGTCAAGCAAAATCGGAGTAACACCGCTGCAATCGAAAATCAATTTTACCGAATCGCCCAAATCAACACTTTCATAAGTTATTATCCAATCACGCGGCATTTGCAAGCCAAGTGTTACACTCTTTGGATTAAATATAAAATGTTCTTTTTTCCAAGTTATTTCCGCATGAAGTTCGGTAATTTCTGCCTGTTTCCAATGCTGCGACTCGCCACGCACGGCAACTGTAACTTCTTCGCCGGGAGAAACCGAACCATTCGGCAACTCAAGCAAAAAGTCCGCCGGTACTGTATAACTTGTTCCGTTTACAGTACATTCGCGTAATGTGTCATAAGACGATATAAAACGATAGCGAGCGGTAATATCTGCGTCGCCTATAGCCAAAAATACAACTTTGACAGCCGTAGAATCGCCGGGATTTAATTTTATCGGAAGCGGCGCATAATAGTCAAGTCTGAAATTCACGAACGATGTATCAAGCGGACGCAAACCGAAAAACAGCACCGCAGTATCTTCACGATTTACAAAATATATGATTTGTACCGGATTATCGCAAGACAAAACCCGTCCGAAATTTACGGTTTCGGATAAACATTCCCGCACGACTACGCGAGTATTCTCAATCGCCTTACAGCCCGAACCGTTGTCAATCTCTACGGTGTATGTTGTTGTATGATTCGGCGTTGCTACGGGATTGGAACAATCCGCGCAAGAAAGTCCTTCGGGCGGCGACCAACTATATGATTTACCTGCACTTGCCGAAAGCGACACGGAATTTCCCGCACATATTCGGGCAGTGAAATCAGCCCTTGAGCGCGTATTATTGACCTCTACGATTACCGAATCTTGCGCCATGCAACCAAAGTCACTAATTACAATAACCGTATAAGTTGTGGTTTCTAAGGGAGAAGCAATTGGATTAGGACAGTCTGTGCAAGAAAGACCTACCGGCGGGAACCATGTATATTCGCCGCCGCCGCTTGCATTCAGGCGAACAGAATCGCCTTTGCATATTATTGTGTCGCGCCCCGCATCGGCTAACGGAACTATGACATCAACAAAAACCGAATCGGTAGCCGAGCAACCTGCATTATTTGTTATAGTTACAAAGTATTTGGTCGGTGCATCAGGTGTGGCAACCGGGTTCGGACAATTCACGCAAGACAGCCCCGAAGCCGGAAACCAATAGTAAGTATCGCCGTTGTTTGCATTTAAACGCACAGAGCCGTCTTTGCATATTGCAGTGTCGCGCCCGGCATCGGCAAACGGCACGCTTACATTTACCAGAACAGAATCGGTTGTTGAGCAGCCGTCGCTATTTGTTATTGTTACGAAATACTTGGTTGTTTCTTCGGGTTTCGCAGTCGGATTCGGACAATCCGAGCATGACAGTGAAGCGGCCGGCGACCATTTACAAGTTAATTTATCGCCCGTTACTTTCAGTCGCACCATACCTTCCGGGCAAATTGTCGTATCCGGCGATACGCTTGCCGATACGAAAGATACAACAACAGTTACGCTGTCCACCAGCGGACAATCGCCGGCATCGAACGACGTAACGCGATAAGTAGTTGTTTTTGCCGGACGTGCTACGGGATTGGAACAATCCGAACAAGAAAGCGAAGCAGAAGGTTGCCAGGTATAACCACCTATACCGCCTGTTACGCCAAGTTGTGCAGTGTCACCACTGCAAATGCGAGTTGCACCCAGTGCTTTTATAGGCTTAACATCAGCGTTTTTATTAAGTGAAATTCCGCCGGTATAGCCATAGCTGTTGGCAAGTCCGTAGCCGTAAATCATCAGAGCAAAAGGCTCGTCCGCAGTTACTGTATGCGCTCCCGCGTCAACTTGCGTCCAGCCGGCAAGCATCTCCGTGCAAAGTCCTGCCGAATAAGAGGTTGGAACACGCTGTAATTTAGAAATATCGGCTGGCTTTCCGTCTATTTGCAGTGAGTTTACCGCTCGCTTGGGAATTACAATTGAAATATAATGCTCGGAATATACCGCCGTATCCGGCTTGCTTGTTCCGTTAAGCGGAAAATGCGCCTGAATATTTATGCAGCGATAAGCGGAAAGATACTGCTCTCGCGGCGGAACTATTATCATAAACGGGTCGCCCATACGAGATGAATTTGTCGCATCGCCGGCTGATTTTTTGTATTCGGCCACAAGCGTTGGTTGCGTTGTACTGATCACGCCCGGAGCATTTAACGGTGCATCAAATTTTTGACCTTTATTGAGAACGGCCGATTTTACACCGTTAACAAAAATTGCGGTATTATCGTAAGCGGCAATTACTCTGAAAATATCGGAACCTATTGCAGTCTGATTTGTCGCCTGCGCAAACGGGCTGACAATATGCAGTTTTCCCCATGATTCGACAGGCGGAATTTGCTCGAACAACATATCCCGGGAATATAGGTTCGATGCACTTTCAATCGGAAGAGTGGCGCGTTGCTGACTGCCGAACACCGCAACAGGCTTATCGGCCGTAATTTCCGTTCCCGTAAGATCTGCGCGTATATTATCGGGAGCAATCCAAGCCTGAACCAAATATGCGTCGCCGCGCTGCAAAACAATATTTTGCGTTGCAGTACCCGAGTGCTGCGTGGCGGCCGACGGCCGTATCGTAATATGCGTATTGTCTTCGGAAGCAACTACGGCGAATTGCGACGGCGTGCTTTGTCCGGTAAGGTTATATTGATAATCGAGTTTTCCGTCGCTGTTATAGCATACGGCAATATATCGCAAGCCGAGAGCAGGTAAAGGAAGAATCATAGCCGCGTCGCTGGTTGTTTCGGCTTGGCTGAGGGCAAATACCGTAATGTCGCCGTCTGCGGTAATGCGAAAAGACTGCGGTGCCGTAACCTCGTTCTGATTGTTATCCGTCAATGCTCCGCTTTGATTAAAGCCTTCAAGCTCAAAGCCGACGGCGGGAACTCTAAACGTATAAATATCGCCTGCTTTTGCAATGGAAAATGTATCGGTGAATAATCTTCCGTTGCGGTCGCGATAAAAAATCGAGCAAAAAGTTTGCCCTTCGGCTACGATATAGATTTGCAAACTGTCGCGCAAACGAAGAGTCGGCGAATTGTAATTATTATGATAATTAGGCGGAAAAGTCAATAAAAAATCTCGACCTTTATTCGATATTGATTGTCCTTGAACAATACAAAAACAACAGAACAGCAGAATTGCCGCAATAAGCCCGCCGCGCATATCCATTCTCCTTAACCGTGAAGAACTTTCGTCGAATAAAATTCCTAAAACTTACGAAAATTTAATGTTTCTACGGCAAGAATTTATCAAAAATCAGAGAAAAAGCAGCGGCTTATGTTGTTTTTTTGAAAAAAAAATGCTTTCCCGTAAAAATCTCATGCAAACAAGACGCTTTTTTTATTAAATTTGCCGTTTGTCAAGCGTTTAACCGCGCCGACGACGATGATTAACCATAAGGCGGCACGCGCCTTTCTTCAATTTTTTGTCTTTTGTATCGTATGACCGAGCAAGAATCCATTCAAAATCCCGATGAGGGAAGCGTAGTATCTACGGATATTTCCGCAGAAATTATTATCACAACCGAATCTCCGGAAGCAACCTCTTCGGGTGAAATCGTGGCAACCGTAACCGCCGAGGCTACTGCCGAACCGGCCGCCGAGGCTGCTGCCGAACCGGCCGCCGAGGCTACTGCCGAACCGGCCGCCGAGGCTACTGCCGAACCGGCCGCCGAAGCTACTGCCGAACCGGCCGCCGAAGCTACTGCCGAACCGGCCGCCGAGGCTACTGCCGAACCGGCCGCCGAAGCTGCTGCCGAACCTAAGGCTGAGGCTAAAACAAAGCCGGCTCTTACGCCGGAGGAGCAAGCAGAAGCCGACCGCCGTGCAGCCGAAAAGGCCGCCGCAAAAGCAGCTGAAAAAGCGGCAGAAGCGGAGCGCCGTCGTCAGCACAAGGAAATGCTTGACGGTTTATTCGCCGAGCTTGAAAAAATTCATTCCGAAGGCGGAACCATTGAGGTTACGATACTTGAGCGCATAAAGGGAGGCTTGCGGGCGCAATACAAAGACTTACGTCTGTTCCTGCCGGCATCGCATTTTTCACTAAAACGCGCACCGACGGAAGCAGAAATGCAAAGCGCGATAGGCCAAATAGTTACCGCGCATATCAATGAAATACAACAAGATGAGCAAGGGCGCAAAACTGTCGTTGTTTCTCGTCGCAAATTACTGACATCCGACTTCTTCGGCTCAATCAAAGAAGGCGATATAGTCGAGGGCAAGATTGTTTCTATTGCATCGTTCGGCGTATTTGTCGACCTGAACGGCGTAGAAGGATTGATACATATTTCGCGGCTGTCGAATGCGCGCATTGATGACCCGTCGCAAATCGTAAAGAAAGGTGACCTTGTAAAAGCAAAAGTACTTTCGATGGATAAAAACTCCGAGCGAATATCTTTAAGTCGTCGTGAACTCGAAGAATCTCCTTGGATCCGCGTTGAGCAGGATTTCCCCGCCGGAACGCGCACCAAAGGCGTTGTGCGCCGTTTGGCCGATTTCGGTGCGTATATCGGATTGCGCCCCGGCATAGAAGGACTGTTGCGCAATTCCGAGATTTCATGGGGACGGCGCGTACAGCATCCTTCGGAAATGTTGTCCGTAGGCCAAGAAATAGAAGCATTGGTCATTTCATCATCCGCCGAGAATAAGCGAATAGCACTCGGACTAAAACAAACCAAGCCGAATCCTTGGGACAATGCGGCTGAAACTCTGCCCGTTGGCTCGACGATGCAGGCAATAGTTCGCCAAACTTCCGCAAACGGGCTTATAGTAAGCGTCAATGATGATTTCGACGGATTTATTCCGCGCAGCAAAATACGCAACATCGGCGGCAAAGCGAAAAACTATGCGGCCGGAGAAACGCTCGAGGTAATGGTTGTTGATGTCAATCCTGAGAATTTCTCGCTTATCTTAGCACCGAAATACGACGAAGCTGAATTGGCAGCCGAAGCCGCTGCACGAGAGAACCGCCCGCAGCGGCGCGATAATCGCTCCCACCGCAATGAACGCGAAAGAACCGACTCCGCTTTTCAAAGCGACGGCAACGCTTCCGTTACATTCTTAGACTTACTTTCGGACGACGAACAAAAAGGCTTGCGCGGCGGAAACTGATTTGCATCGCAATAAATCTGAAATCTGAGCAGGCCGGCGACGCATATTGTTTGCCGGCCTTGTTTTTTGTCATAACTTGGCAACTTATTCGTCAAAAGCAAAAATCTTTTCGATAAACTTCCGGCATTGCTTCCAACATTTAGTACGCTCCGCCGATGACGCTTCGCTTTCTTCTTACATTTACAGTCTTTTTACTCGCAGTTTTCGGCTTGGTCGTGTCAGCCGCCCCTGGCGATTCGGCCGCAACGCGCTCGCTTCTGTTGCGTTCACGCCAATTCACGCCGACGCAAATTCTTACGGGCGACACTCTCGGCGTTGATTCTGCCTCGAAAGTAGAAATTATTTCTGCGCCCGGCTCGAAAGAATATGCTTTTACGCCCGAACAAGACAGCGCGTTTGCCCGTATTATGAGATTGGGCATTCCGCCCGGAACGCTTGCGCAGATTCATGCAAAAATGTTTGCGCAACATTGGGAGGCCGAGCAAAAAAACACAGAAAAAATGCCTTGGCAAACAGCAATGAAATCACTGGACTTACCGCCCGAATATTTTCTGCCGAGCGGACGAGAGCGCGTAATGAGCGCGTATAATATCGCACAATCGCAATATGTGCCGAATTTATCACCGTATAAAAACCCTAATCCGGGTGTGCAAATCTCTCTTTCGTCAATAGCGGCGTTTCTTGGGCTTGAAGAAGATGTTTCACCCGTTATGCAATACGTCATAGACTATGCAACCGAAGTGCAAATAGTCGTTTATTCGCCGCAGGCAAAGGTTATTGCGACAATATTCGACGGACGGCAAGCACCCGGCAAATACCGCATAACTTGGAATGGCCGAGACGATGCCGGCCGCCGAATGCCGCCCGGCGACTATGTTTCGGAAGTTCGTATAGGAAAAGAGCGATTCGCACGCAAGCGTATAGCGTTGCAATAAATTACATTGATATATTTCTGAATTTCGCTTTCAATATCCATGAGATTTCTTTCATTCGGACTAATTACTTCAATTTTTGCAACATTTAGCATTGCTTATGTTGCCGCAGCCGACAACGATATTCAGCGCGCCATGAAAGACGAATTGGTACGTTCGATGGACAAACTCTCGGTCGAATCGTTGCAGCGTCCTTATTATATGGACTATCGCCTTACATTGCGTAAAGCGCGTTCCATAAAATCTACACTCGGCAGTTTACTGTACTCGCGCAACAATCGTTCGGCTTTGCTTACCGTCGGCGTTCGCGTAGGCAGTCCGGAATTCGACAATACCAATTTTTTCGATGTAGGACTTGGTTTTTTCGGCAGTGCCGACGATGAAGAAACTTTTCGCGGCCGTCGCCTGACGTTCGAGCCGGACTACGCCTCGCTGCGCCGCGAATTATGGTTGGCCTCCGATGCCGCATATAAGCAATCAGCCGAGATTTATGCGAAAAAAGAATCTGCGGTAAAAAATCGTCTGCGAACCGATACAACACCCGATTTCAAACTTTTGCCGCCGGCCGAAATTGAAGACACCGTTTCAATTCCCGATTTCGATGTTTCACATTTCGAACAATTATCAAATGATCTCTCGGCGGTTTTCTTGCGCTATCCGCGAGTTTCGGCCTCGGCAGTCAGTATAGAATACTTGCCGAAAACCGTATATTTCGTTAATTCCGAAGGGCGTGGATTTCACAAAAACGAATTTTATGCCGGTATAGAAGCCGTGGCCTCGTCGCAGGCGGCCGACGGTATGCCGCTGGCGGAAACTTATTCATGCTATACACGCGACCCGCGAAACTTTCCGTCCCGCGATTCATTGCTCCACGCTGTTGAGGCAATAGCTAAAACGCTCAACGCTTTGCTTGACGCACCCACTTTGCCGGAGGCATATTCAGGCCCGATTTTGTTTGAAGAGCAAGCAGCCGCCGAATTATTTGCCCAAGTATTCGCACCTAACCTCGTAACGCAACGCCCGCCGCTTACCGAACGCGGGATCCAAGACCAAGAACGTTACTTTGCCTTTCAGAACAAAATAGGAGGACGAGTTCTGCCGGAGTTTTTATCGTTAACCGCCGAGCCGGACCGCGCCACGTTCGGGCAAACATATGTATTGGGCAACTACTCCACGGACGATGACGGGATTGCCGCACAGCGCGTTACGCTTGTGTATCAAGGATATCTGAAAACTTTGCTGTCATCTCGCATTCCCACCAAGCGCATACGCCAATCTAACGGACATCAGCGCGGCGGGGCGGCTATGATTAGCACCCTTATTCTATCGTCCGAATCCAAAAAGCAGGCTGACCGTGCCGGCCTGAAAAAGCGAATGATGAAACTATGTAAGGATCGCGAGTTGCCGTTCGGTATAATAATTCGCAAAGCGTTGAATCAAAACATACTTTACACATTGTTATACGAGCAAACTGCCGGAGAATATCCGTTTGCGCAAGGCGAAACCAAAATGTCGGTGCTTGAAACGGTAAAATTATATCCCGACGGGCGCGAAGAGCTTATTCGCGGTGTGGAAGCGGCAGGACTAACACCGCAATCCTTCAAAGATATTATTCTTGTCGGCAAAAAACAATTTTGCTACAATTACCTGGCACCGGCTGTTACATCTCCGTTTATAAGCGGCGGCGACCAATATACGGGTGCCACTATCATCGTTCCCGATATTTTATTCGAAGACGGCGAATTGCGCCCGCTCGAAAGCGATTTTCCGAAACCGCCGTTTATTGTGTCGCCTTTAGGCGAAAAATAACAAAGCTTTATTAACACATAATTACTAAAAAATGAGCATCTGATTTAAGGCTGTACTAGGAAATAATTTATGAGTCCGATAATAAAAGCGAGTAATTAAATGACAAAATATCTTATAAATACTTTCCTTACACGGTATAATATTACACGTAAAATGTCACTTGTAAACTATATTACATTACTTATTCTTATTATTTCTTCTGTTATTATATCGAGTTTATCTATAGGCTGTGACATTACACCGCCTTTACCGTCCGCTCCGGCTGATACTACTTCAAAAATAAATGATACACTGTATATTCCACAAAATCCGGTATGGACAGGATTTTCAGAACCATCTGATATAATAATCGGTGCAGAACCTTTTATTTACATAGCCGAAAAAGGTGCAAATCGTATTGCAATGCTGGATATTGCAGGACGGCTTATAGGCTATTCCGACTATATCGCAAGACCTACTGCAATTTCGCAAGACGGTATGTTTGACCTTCTTGTATGCGGAGAACTTGATACTGTAATTAACAGTAAATCGGTAACCATCGGTGCAATTTATCGTATCTCAATTCGCGAAACCCTTCACGATATTTCACGTGCCCCTGTTCGATTGGTATATTCGCAACCCGACCGCCCGGAGCGTCGTTTTACGGGCATAGCTGCACTTGATGATAATTCTTATGTCGTAGCACGAACAGGACCTAATAATTCTTCTCGGTTAGATCCTGACGAAGCCTTGATAATTATCTCAAAAACAGATACGTATCAAGGACGAATAGCCTCGCTTACGCCGGAAGGCAATGCACTTAATTCAATTGGAGGTTTATCGGGAGTAGCACTTGCACGTCCGCGCCCGTCTCGTGATTTGATTATTACGCAAACCGGCACAGCTATGCAATATCGTGCTCAATGGCTGGCATATTCCACCGGCGACATTACGGGCTGGGCGCAAAAATTCAATCCGGCTGAAGTGCGCAACGATTTTCTGACCTCCGGGCGTTTTAAACGCCCCGAAGGTGCTTGTTGCGATACTCGCGGCAATATTTTTATAGTTGATGCAGGCACGGATTCCCTTTACTCTTTTACTGCAACCGGAAAAGAGCAATTTTCATTTGGCGGAAGCGGTAACGGCACTCGGCAGTTCAATTCGCCGTCGGCCGTTGCATGGTTCGACCGAACTCTCTACGTGGCAGACACAAAAAATAATCGCATAATGCGATACCGCCTTTCGACCGAGCAATAAGCGATTATCACAACAGAAATTCGATTGAATACGGTATTTTTGCGGCCGCTCACATATTTAAGTACGAAACCGCATGACTTTTTTTATACTTCGTAAGATTCTATACGCCGCTTCGGTATTACTCGGCGTGATAACTACAACTTTCGTAATTACTTACGTTCTTCCGGGCGATCCGGCACGGCTGATGCTTGGGCAACGTGCCGACCCGGAGTCGGTAGCATCGCTACAGCGGCAGCTCGGCCTTGACCGTCCGCTTTGGGAGCAATACGGCAGTTATATCGCAAAACTTGCAAAAGGCGATATGGGACGTTCGTTCTCGACTAACCGCGACGTTATGGGCTCTATATTGGAGCGTTTTCCGGCCACCGCCCTCCTTTCTCTTTCGGCTATGGCACTTTCCACTGTAATCGGGATACTTCTGGGAATTATAGCCGCCGCACGTCCCAATTCTTGGCTCGATACCGCACTTATGAGTACGGCACTACTCGGAATTTCTTTGCCATCGTTTGTTGTCGGCACTATGTTCCTGCTTTTATTCGGTGTTACGCTTAGATGGACTCCTATTTCGGGATATATTGACACCGGCTGGAATCATCTGTTATTGCCTATGATAACGCTTGCACTGCGCCCGCTTTCGGTTATAGCGCGCGTTACGCGCAGCAGTATGCTGGAGGCTTTATCGCAGGATTATATTCGTACTGCCCGCGCAAAGGGCGCATCTGTTCCGTCAATACTTTTGCGCCATGCATTGCGCAACGCGCTCAACCCCGTTATTACAACCATAAGTTCATGGCTTGCCGGATTACTTGCAGGAACCGTTTTTATCGAATATATTTTCAATTGGCCGGGTATTGGAATGGTGGCTCTCGACGCTATTTTGAAGCTCGATTATCCGATGATACAAGGAACCGTACAATTCACGGCCATAATTTTTGTTTTGGTTAATTTGCTTGTGGATGTAACCTACGCTTTCCTTGACCCGAAAGTGAAACTATCCTAAAAATGACGGAAAATGCAATGAAAAAAACGAGCGCGAAAGTAATGCAAACCGGCGAAAGCGTAGGGCAATTGGCATGGAAAAAACTGCGCCGTCATCGCGCCGGCTCTATTGGAATGATTATAGTCGGACTGCTGACATTAATCGCAATTACCGCCGATATTATCAGTCCGTTCAACCCGGTATCGCAAGTTTTGGAATATTCCCTAAAGCCCGCCATGTTTCGCGGCAACGCATTACACGTCAAGAATCCGTCGAACCCCGAGCTGCCTATTGTTATTCCGATAAAAGAATTTCACCAACAGGGCGACAGCGTATTTTACGTTGATTTTTCGGGACGTGCGGATGCACAGCCGCTGATTGCAATGCACGGCACAAGTGCGCAAGAATTTCACAGCCGGCCGCTTTATATTTTAGGTACAGACGCTTTCGGGCGCGATTTGCTGAGCCGCGTACTGCACGGTGCGCGAATCAGCTTGGTAGTAGGTGTGTTATCGCAAGCTCTGGCTTTGCTTATTGGCATCGTTCTTGGCGCAACGGCAGGTTATTTTCGCGGTAAAACCGACGGCATTATTATGTGGGTTTGCAATGTAGTCTGGGCTTTCCCGACAATTTTACTGGCAATTCTTTTCTCTATAGCACTCAAAACCGCCAACGATGCATTCGGCTTTTCGCTCGACGCTTTTTGGCAAACTTTCATCGCAATAGGAATTTCAAGCTGGGTTGATATTGCGCGTGTGGTACGCGGACAATTTTTCTCGTTGCGCGAAATGGAATATGTAGAAGCAACCCGTGCACTCGGCTACGGTGCAACCCGAACAATTTTTCGGCATATACTGCCCAATGCTTTGGGGCCTATAATAGTGCTTTCCACAGCCGGAATAGCCTCGGCAGTTATTATAGAGGCAAGTTTTAGTTTCGTTGGATTAGGCATACAGAAACCGCAACCTTCCTGGGGAATTTTAATCTTTGACGGTTACGGCTATATTTCCAATCCCGACAATTGGGGTTTGGCTGTATTTCCGAGTATAGCCATTGCTTTGGCAGTTTATGGCTTCAATCTATTAGGCGACGGTCTGAACGATGCTTTCGACCCGAAATCGTTGCGCCGCTGAATATTAAAAGCAAGTGTGCGGTTTTTCGCCGGTTTTCTGTTTCGGATTTAAATAAATACGACGACAAAAAGGCAACTGAAATCAATTTCATAATGCTTGAATCTATCGCCCATATTGTAAAAACCAAGAAATTTCCGCCTGTATTATTGCTTTTCGGCGAGGAAGAATTTCTTGTTGATGAGGCGTATCACGCATTGATTAACGCAGCTGTTGCTACCGAGCAAGACAGAATTGATTTCGACACGCTAGACGGCGAAACTGCAACGGTCGAAGCCGCCGTTCCTATGGTTTCGGCATTTCCGTTTATGAGTGCGCGCCGCGTTGTAGCTATTAAAAATTTCGAGGCTATGTTCACCGCTCGTGGCTCTAAAAAAGAACAAAATACATCGCCTTTTATCAAACTTCTGCAAGAACCTCCAGAAACAACTTTTTTACTGCTACGTGCAAACTTAAAAGAGTTGAACGGATTACGTAACAAACTTGGTAATCCCAAGCAGCAAGAGCAAGCAAAGAAACAGATTGCCGGATTGAAATTCCCGTTCAAAACTTTAATAGAAAACGGCTCGTGGATAGAATTTCCCAAGATTCATGAACGCGATATTGCTTCTTGGGCGGCTAATCGCCTGCGTGAGCGCGGCAAAGAAATTATGCCCGAAGCAGTAGAATTTCTTATTGCAAAGGCCGGTGCGTCCTTGCGCGATACTCATAACGAAATCGAAAAACTTCTTATTTTTATTCAGGATAAGCGGCGTATAACGCCCGACGACGCGGCAAGTGTGGTAGGAGCGTCCAAGACTTACAATATATTCGAGTTGCAAAAAGCGATAGGTGAACGGAATTTGCAACGCTCGCTTAGTATTATGGCAAATATGCTTGCGGCAGAACGTCAAGAAATTCTTATCATAACTATGCTTACGCGCTATTTTTTAATTTTATTCAAGCTTATAGAAGCGGCGCAAGCTACCAAGAACACTTTCACTTTGGCACAAACAATGGGGATTTCCGCATTTTTTATTCCCGAATATCTCGGTGCTTTGCAACGATATTCGCCCGCTGAAATTGAAAATGCCATATTTGCTCTTGCCGTTGCCGACAAAACTCTCAAGTCCACAAGCGAATCGCCGCAAATCACGCTTCAAAAAATGCTCGTGGCAATTATCGCACCGTGCGGTACGCCGGCCTATGCCTGACATTTCAATTTTGACATTCGGCTATCAGATGCAACTATCGGGGGCGCATTATCCGGTAATTATTTCCGACCCGGCCTGTTAAATAACCATGCACCGAAAATAATCATGGCGATAGAAATCCATTGTGCCTGCGAAAGCCCAAAGTACAGCGGGTTTATACGAATAAACTCCACGAGCAGTCGCTCTATACCGGCAAGTATCAAATATAATCCGAAAATATCCCCTATACGCGAATATTTTTTGCGAAGCAACCAAAGCATAAGGAACGCAACGACCGAAGCCAACGTTTCATATACAGGAGCGGGATGAACTATTTCGTTTGTGGGAACAAGCCCGTTCGGATAAGCCATACCCCATGGCAAGTCTGTAGGTATGCCGTAGTCGCCGTCGCCGGCTAATTGACAGCCGATACGCCCTATGCCGTAGGCAAGTATCAAAGCGGGAGCAGCGGCATCGGCAAGCACGAGAAACTGTATATTCTTGCGCCGAGCGTAGTAAACAATAGCGGCAATGGCAACCAAAAGTCCGCCGTAGAAAGTAAGGCCTGCACCGCTAAAAATTTGCCCTGCCGGGTCGGCCATCATATCGCGATAATTTTCGGCCAAATGAAACAGTTTTGCGCCCAATATTCCGCCGCCAAGTGCCAAAAGCGTTACAGTCGAGGCAACCGCATCTGCGTTCGGTAATTGTTTGCGGCGCAGCTCGTGCGTGAATAAATAATTTGCGATCAGAAATGCTATAGCCACCATTGCCCCGAAAGAATTAACGACAATCGGGCCTATTTCGAACAATATTGGGTACATCAGAAATCAAGGTTAAGTGTGAGTTGTCCGCGAAATACATTCAATAGCCGTGCAAGGAAGTCTGTCGTTTATCCGATTTTTGCAAGCACACTGTCGCGTACCGTCTGTGGCGGTTCCTTTAAGCGCGCACCAAATTGAGATACGATTTTCGATGCGGCAAACGAACCTAAATGCCCCGCACGTTCGGGGGAATAGCCATGCGTTATACCGTACAGAACGCCGCCTGCGTACATATCACCTGCACCGGTTGCATCTATTGCAACAGCATGGTACGGAGCAATTTCATGTATATCGCCGTCAAATTTCAGGCGCGAGCCGCGCCCGCCAAGAGTAAACGCAACTGCGGGAAAATACCTGCAAAGGTATCGAAAAGCGTCATCGTTATCATCTGCACCGGTAAAAGCACGCGCTTCTGTTTCATTGCAGAATATTAAATCAGCCTGCGCAGCCACTTCTTCAAGTAAGTTGCGGAATATATTGACAATAAAAGTATCGGAAAACGAAACGGCAATTTTAGTTCCGTGTCGTTTGGCATATCTTAAAGACTCCGAAATTGCCTCGGTTCCATTAGGTTCGCTGAATTTATAGCCTTCAATATATAGCCATTCCGAGCGTTCAACAGTTTTTTCTCGTATATGCTCCGCACCGAAAGAACGATTAACGCCCAAAGCCGTAAGCATTGTGCGCTCCGCGTCGGGGGTTATCAGCACAAGGCAAGTGCCTGTCGGTTGCTCGGGAATCATATCCGCATCGAGATGAATACCGAGATTTTGAAATTCCTCCGCATAGAACCTGCCCATATCGTCGTTGCCCAATGCCGTTTTCAGTGCCGAGCGTCCTCCGAACTGTGCAATGGCTATCATTGTGTTGGCGGCCGAGCCACCGCTGCTGCGATGTACAGTTTGCTCCTGCAAATGTGACAAATACCGAGCCTGCGTTTCGGCATCTACCAAAGTCATGGAGCCTTTTGCAACACCGAACATATCCAGAACAGATTCGGAAATTTCCACCTGAACATCTACAAGTCCGTTGCCCAGCCCGCAAACGTGTATATCTTTGTTTATCATACCTGTCAAGCAGTCTTGAAAAATTATATTTTTTAATTGCGAAAATACGGATTCCGCACCGATTTACAGATTTTACGAACAATACAAACACGCGAAACAATGCAAATTAAAGAACGTTGCAAGCCCGGCTTATCGTTTTACCAACCGCATCGAATTACCGCAAGGCAACAGATGACCACCGGTAATTCAAAAGAAAGTTTGGGCGATTATTCGCCACGCTTCTGACTAAAAGCGTATTATTGAGCAGGCGGAATATTCAATCACAAAAAATCCGAACATTATTTTTCAATCAATCTAAAACATTGTATATCAATATGTTGAAATAATTTACCACTAAAATAAAATGAAAGATCAGATTGATGTGACAGGTTTTTTGCAAATTACGGACAGAAGTCACGGCGAAAATATATTATTGGCATAACCCTTGTATTTATTTGCCGCAAAGAATAAATCGAACTTGTGGTTTTTCATTTTTTGACGGAGTAAACAATGCCAAGTGCAGTATCGGGCGGAGCGCGGATTCGGACGAATACGCCCGCGGAAAACGCCTACAATGCGTTGCAGGCTTCGAGCAATAATATTGCTTTACGCCAATTGCGACTTTCTACCGGTAAGCGTATAAATTCGGCAGCCGACGACGTTTCCGGCTATATTACATCACGCGCTTTAGGTGCGCGCAACGGAGCTTTGCGCTCGGCATTAATGGCCGTGGGCGATGCTTCCAACGTTGCCAATATCGCTCAAGACGGCTATGACAATATAAATAATTTATTGACAAGCATAAAAGATGCAGCCGCCACAGCATCGTCGGGTGCGCTTGGAACTGACGAAAAAATCGCTCTTTCCAAAGCTGCTTATCGGCTTGCCCAACAAATCCAAACAGTGGTCGACTCGACTGTATTCGGCGGTCGCCAGCTTATAGCCGGCGGGTTTTCTGGTGATTTCGTTATAGGCTACGACGCGGCCAACTCATTGCTTACTTTAGCAGTTGATCTGACCACAAGTGCCAGCCAGGCAAACTTCAATGTCGACGGCGTGTTCAATGTAAACGTTACAAGCAACACTAATTTTGCCGGAGTAACCGGACTGAATCTAAATTCTCTCGACTCGGTTACGCCTGCTAACTTACAGCTCTTCAGCAATAGCACTATATCGCTTACATTAACCAGCCTGTCCATGGCTCTTAATAATGTAAATAAAGTGGCATCGTACTTAGGCGGTATGGTAAACCGCTTGTCTTCGCAGGAAGAAGCACTTAAATCACAGATAACGAATTATCGCGCCGCAATATCGCGCCTTGAGGACGCAGACGTGGCTCTTGAACAGCTCGAACTTGTAAAAGCACAATTCTTGCAGCAAACCTCGGTTACGTCGCTTGCACAAGCGAATCAAAGCCCGCAAATATTCCTGCAACTTATGAGATAATTTCTCCAAGCGCACGGTAGCGCCTCAACGTGCAATGACGCACCTATACGACGGGCACTCTCTTCGCCGAGAGCGTCCGTTTTTTTATCGGCATAACAGGAACGCACCATAATATAGGCGGTAATGTCCGCAAATAAAACTATTCGGCAAGATTTATGCACTGTGAGTATTTCTGCGCAAAGAACGCAGCCCAAGACAACAACGTTTTTTTCCTATTTTTGCCGTAGACCAAATTTTCAGAATTCAATTCTTGCGACGTGGAATTATTTCCAATGACTACGATATTCGCTTTAACAGACGGAAAAACGCGGCAGATATCTATTCAGGATCTGTTTATATTGCGCAATCAACCTGATTTTAACAATACTATTCTTTGGGTAGACCTCGAAAATCCAAGCGAGCAAGAAGAAGAAACTCTGCTTATCAATTTTTTTTTATTTCATCATCTTGCCGTCGAAGATTGCCAGCGTGAGCGCATTAAGCCGAAAGCAGGCGACCACTATCCGAAAGTTGAAGATTATTACGATTATCTATACGTTATTTTTAATCCTGTAGAGCCGCCCGTAGAACTATCGGAAGATATTGACCACGGGGACGAAAGATATGTCAGCGTACAGTTTCCGACACGGCAAATAAATGCTTTTCTGGGTAAAAATTTCCTTGTTACGCATCATTATGAACTTTCGCCGGCGATATCGTATGTCAAGGAATTATGCGTTAAAAATCCGATGATGCTGCAACGCGGCCCCGACTATATTTTTCACGTTATTATTGACGGTATTGTTGATAATTATACACCGGTAATTGACTATTTCGACACTCGGCTTGACGAGCTCGAGGCCGGCGTATTCGAAGATTTTCAGACTATTACGCTGTCGAAAATTTTAGAATTAAAAAAAGGTATAGTCAGGTTACGGCGCGTAACCACATATCAGCGTGAAATATTGAACAGGCTTTCACGCGGCGAATTCACGCTGATATCAAACGAAGAGATGATATACTATCGCAACGTTTACGACCATTTGGTACGCATAACCGATTTGGTGGAATCCTATCGCGAGAATGTATCGGGCTTGCTCGAGGCTTATCTTTCGGTTAATTCCAATCGAATGAATAAAGTAATGAAAGTACTGACAGTTATCTCCACATTATTTTTACCGCTTACCTTTATTTCAAGCATTTACGGCATGAATTTTCACTTTATGCCCGAATTGGAATGGAAATACGGCTATGGATTTATTTGGCTTCTGATTATTATTATCGGTTTGAGCATGATGCTTTATTTTCGTAAGAAAGGTTGGTTGGATTAAGTGTTGTAATACCAATCTGTTACACATTCTTCTTTGCAGATGTTCATAAATCGCCCAAACGAGGCCTGACTGTAATTTCCTCCGGCGAAACGCGCTCGCGCCGTGCAAGATCAATCATTGCTGCTACGGCTTCCGCAATATCGTCGGGACGCAGCATACGCTCGCCGAATGCGGTGCGCGACTCCTCCGGCCATAGCGGCGTTTCGGTTGCACCCGCAAGAACGTCTATCACCTTGATATTGTAAGGGCGAACTTCTTCGCGCAATGAGCGGCTGAAGGCCAAAGCACCGGCCTTGGAAGCAGCATATACAGAGCAATTTGTAAAAGTTTTTACGCTTGCGACAGAAAGTATATTAACTATAATGCCGCGCTCGTTGCGGATCATTCCGGGCAATACGGCACGAACACAATGTATCAGGCCGGCAAGATTTGTTTCGAGCATTTCCGCAATTTGGTCGTCGGAATATTCCCAAGCAAGAGAAAAATGGCACGCACCGGCATTGTTTATTAAAATGTCGGGAATATCGGCGTTGACCTCGCCCGTAGTATTTTCATACATAACAGCAATTCGCTCGCGGGCGGCCGTAACACTTTCGCTATAGCGCAAATCGCACCGTGCCGTAAAAATTGGATGCTTCGACGAAACGTTTTGTGAAAATTGTCGGGCTTGCTCGATAAGATTATTCTTATTTCGCGAACTCAAAGCCAAAGTTTCCACGCGGTCGTATAATCTTTGTGCTATTGCAAGCCCTATTCCCGAGCTTGCGCCGGTTATCCAAGCGCATTTACCTAACAATTCCTCGCGTTGCATAGTTTTTGCCATAAATATTTACTTGCCGTAAAAATGATTGAATGATTCGGGAAAATAATGTCGCAACCGTATGTCTATCGAATTTAACTCATTCAGTCTGAATATAGTTACGCTCAAAATTTATTCGTTTTAATTCTTTCTGCGAATGCAATTATATGTCCGTCATAATCGGCAAAATAGCATACTTTATCACCCCAGTTTCTATCTTCAATCGGGCTGATAAGTTTCGCACCGGTTTTTAATGCGTTATGAAATTCAAGTTCTACGTCGTCGACGCTGAGATACAGTTCGCATCGCGGTATACCGTTGCCGCTGTCGGGACTCGGTGTTTTATTTGTCAGGATTTTCTCGATTCCTTTGTTCGGCATCAGGCCTAACGCACATTTTTCGGAAATATTAAATTCTGTCATTCCCGGAACGTCCAAATCAGGCAATCTGCGAAATAGCTGCGAGTAAAAGTCGGTGCTTCTGCGCTGGTCTGCCACATATAGAATTATTTCCAAAAAATCAATGTTCATCGCTATCCTCCTTTTTAAACATATCGCCAATTCCTTTGCCTATTTTTTGAATTGTTTCGATTCCTTTGCTTAACGGTTGCGCCGTATTATCATTGTATTGCTCAATCATACGCTCTTGATTAAATTGTTGCGGATAAATTAAAATTCTGCTGTTCATGGCGAAATATTTTTCCAATTTATTCGGCATATTATCCAATATCGCCATATAAGACGGTGCTCCTTTGCGTGCGGATATCAGTACGAACAAATCATCTTCGCAAATATATCTTGCCAGAACCAAAAAATCTTCCCAATCGTTAAACAACGTTGCCGCAAGCGGAATCACCAATTTTTCTTGAGCAAATATTTTTCTTACGGCCTTTTCAGTCAATTCATTGCAATACAACTGAATAGGAACGCTTAATTCTTGCGCCAAGCGTGCAATTTTAGCAAGCCATTGCTCGAACCCTTTTTCAAACTCCGTAAGCGGCGGAGCGGCAATTACTACTCTTTTATGCAGAATCAAAGGCTTTTCAAGATGGCATATAAAAGCGTTTTTATCCGTATTACTTAGAACCACGCCTATTTTTCCGCCTATCAATTTATCTATAAAACCCACACGGCGCGGCCAGCCCATAACGATTATATCGGCCATTATTTCACGCGATATTCGCACAATTCCACTTGCAGCATTATGGTCAATCGTTGTGATTACATTAACTTTTGTTTCGGAGGCCGATGCCTGCATTACGAATTTTTCTAATTTATTTCTGGCTTTTAATATATTCGTTTCGGCTTCATCGTTATTAGAAACAACTGTAAGTATTGATATCGGATTAACCGATTTTTTATCTTTGATAAAAATTGAAAATTCGACAAGTTTGTCGATATTCTCCATATTTGCAATAGGCAGTAAAATATGCTCATTGTGAATATTATTTGCCTCACCCGGCTCGGTTGCATCGTTTTCGGTTTCAAGTATAATTTGTTTCGCGGCCTTTTCTGTGGCAAAGGAAGCAACCACGCAAGTAATAAGAATAAGTATAACCGTACCGTTTAATATATTATCATCGAGTATTCCGGCTTCGTATCCGACTAAAATCACAGCCAGAGTTGCTGCGGCATGCGCTCCGCTTAAACCGAAAATAAGTTGACGTTGCGCTTTGGAATATTTGAATATCAGCTGCGTAAGTGCGGCGGCAAGCCATTTGCTCGATAAAGCAACGGCAGAAAGGGTGCCCGCCACAACCAATGCCATCGGCCCGCTTAGAATTACGCTGACATCTACCAACATTCCAACGCTGATCAAAAAGAAAGGAATGAACAGTGAATTTCCAATAAATTCTATTCTGTTCATCAAAGCCGACGAATTGGGTATCAATCTGTTTAGTGCCAATCCGGCTGTAAATGCACCGATAATTGCTTCAACTCCGGCTACTTCGGCCAAGAATGCAGCAAAAAATACAACCGACAATACAAATATGTAATGCGAATGTTTCTCGCTTTCCAATTTACGAAAAAACCACTGCGATATTCTTGGAATAATCAGGAACATAATTGCGGAAAATATAGCAAGCGAGCCTCCTAATCTTATCCAGAACAATTGGTCTAAACCGCCCCGACTGTTACCCATGATAACAGCCAGAATAATAAGCACCGCCGTATCCGTCAGTATAGTTCCGCCCACCGTAACGGCTACCGCTTGATTTTTTGAAACGCCTAATTTGCTCACGATGGAATATGCCACAAGAGTATGCGTAGCAAACATACTTGCCGTTAAAAAACTTGCATTGAAATCATATCCAAGCAGATAAAAACAAACTGGATAACCGATGGTTAAGGGTATCAGAAAAGTAAAAAAACCGAATATTAAACTTTTGTTCCGATTAGCCTTAAATTCATTGATATCCAGCTCAAGACCGGCTATAAACATAATATAAAGCAAGCCTATAGTCGAAAAAAGGTCTACGGCCGAACTTTTTCTGAGTATATTCAAGCCGTGCGGGCCAATTATTACGCCCGATATTATCAAAACGATAATTCCGGGTATATTCAGCCTTCTCAAAATAATCGGAGAAAGCAGAATTATAAATAATATCAGCGAAAATATAAGAACAGGATTGGTAAGCGGTATTTCGAATTCGTGCAATAAGTGCTCAAAGAAATCCATAACCGTACTTCCTTGATTTGTTTTGGAAACTTGGGCTGTCTGACTTTTGCGGGCAAAATACGAATAATCGGCGAAGCGGCAAATAATCGTAATTTTAATTGCCAATACAGGAAATGTAGGAAAATTGTCGTATCTATGCCGAAAACTAAAATCGGCACAAACTATTTTCGATGCTTAATATTTATAGCCTGAATACAATAAACCGTTTGTCCTGCGCCAATGCTTGGCAGTAATTTTGTAATTTTGCCGGTAAAAATTCGTCGATATCCATATTTTAGAGGCAAAACCGTGAAATACTTTTTAATATTATGTGTATTGTTCGTGCTGTTGTGCGTGGACAACGCTTCGGCTCAAACGCCGCGCATTATTTCCGTTCAGGGAATACTCGAAGGCGACCCCACAAAACCCGTTAACGGCTCGTTTAATCTTACGTTGAGATTATACACCGCGCCGACAGGAGGAACTCTTGTATTTCAAGAATCTGTAAACACAGAAGTTCAAAAAGGCCTTTTTAATGTATATCTCGGCTCTACCGTATCCGGCGGAATACCGCTTGATATGGATTTCGACCGCCCATATTGGTTGGGAGTTTCTATGGGTTCAGATGAATTTACGCCGCGAATTCAGTTGGCGGCTGCGCCTTATGCCCTTGCAATAGCCGACAGCTCCGTAACTCCGGCAAAAATAAGCCGCCGCTCGGCACAGTCGGAAAATCAAGCAATGGTAACAACCAAAAACGGTGTGGAATGGAAAAGCGTCGTTACAAAAATCAGCGGCGAAGGGCCTATTCTCGTAGAGCCTTACGGCGGCACGGGCGATGTAACCGTGCGCTTATCCACAAATGCCATTACACGCGAATATATTGCTCCCGGAACACTTACTTACGAGCAGTTTTCGGCAAAGGGCGCACCCAAAGACGGCGATGTACTGACTTATATCGGAGTTCCTCCGGCGGGCCGCTTGCAATGGAAAACACCTACAGCCGTACCTTTTGTACTGCCGTATTCCGGCGAAGGAGATGTAAGCGGACAGCCTGCACTTACAATAACAAACGTAAACAATGGAAGTTCGGCAAAGTTTGCGGTTAATTTTGCCGCCAACAATTCGCCCGCGCTGATTGCCGAAAACAACGGGCTCGGTGCGGCTTTTGCTGCCAACGCAACGGGAACGGGCATTGCAGCAACTTTTAACGTTTCGAACATCAATAGTTCGGCACCGGCCATAAAAGCCGAAGCGGCCGGTTCAGGCTATGCAATCGAAGGTAATGCGGTAAGTGCGACGGCTAAATCAAACGGCATAATCGGCCGCGTTGCATCTACTGCCGATTCAATTGCAGGCGTAACGGGAATTGCCACTGCCACTTTACCCGGAGCATCTGCCAGCGGAGTTTCAGGAGCAATTAATTCGACCGGTGCAAGAGGCTTCGGAGTGTGGGGGCGCCATGCCGGCCGCGGAGTCGGAGTTATGGGTAGCACACTGCAAGGTATAGGAGTTAAAGGACTTAGCCGCGACAGTATCGGTATTTTGGGCATTCATTCATCGGCAACGGGAATTTTTCCCGGGATTTATGGAGCAAGTGCATCGATAGGCGATACGGCGGCAGGAATAGTCGGAGAAATTGTATCAAAAACGGGCGGTATCAACTCAGCCGGAATAAAAGGAATACACAACGATACTTTAACTAATGGAGCAGGAGTTTGGGGACTTCACAACGGACACGGAACGGGCGTTATGGGTAGTGCGGCGGCAGGCGTAGGTGTTCGCGGTTTTAGTCGCGACAGTATGGGAATTGCAGGCTATCATACAGGCGCATCAGGGCGTTTCGCAGGTGTTTACGGCGAAACAGTTGCATCTGCACAAGATGCAAGCGGCGTACAAGGTGTAGTGAGAAATACAGTACCCGGTATAGGCTCGGCAGGCGTTCGCGGCATAAATAACGGCTTGTATTCAAATGGCAGCGGCGTATATGGCTCGCATACCGGTAAAGGTTACGGCGTTTACGGTATATCGTCCGAAGGCACAGGCGTTGCCGGTTTTGCACAAGGCGAAGAAACTGCGTCCGGGGTTCAAGGCACGGCTGCCGGTGCAAGCGGCATCGGCGTTTCGGCACAGGCAACATCGTCATCGGGAAGAAATTACGGCGTTTGGGCAACATCAGCCAGCGATTCGGGAGTTGCAATCTACGGGTCGAATACACAAACAGCCGCATCGTCGTATGCCGGATATTTTCAAGGAAAAGTAAATATAACGGGCGATATAACCAGAACTTACGCGAATGTACCAAACGGCGAACGTCGTGCCATGCCAATCGGTTACGCAACAATTGCCGCAAACGGAGCAATAACGGCCGGAACGCCGAATATTGCCTGTAATTGGGACGGTTCGCTGGGCGCATATTTAATAACCATACAAAACGAAAATTTCACTGAAACAGCATATACTTGCGCAGTAACTCCGATAAATGCCAATACGCCGCTGATACCGGTTACTTCAACCGCATCGAACAGTCGGCTGATGGTGAAATTATTTAATCTCGGCTCGGCAACCGTGCAAAGCGGATTCCAAGTTATTATATTTAAGCCCTGATTTTTTCGAAAAAAAACCATTTTCGCCCGTTACCGCATAACCGGAACGGGCGAAAGTTATTTTACGGCAATCTTTATCGGATAAAAGAATATTTAAAGTAAAAAATATATTGAAAAATAAATTATTTATTCTTTTGTAATTACAGTTTTTATAAAAAAGACGCGGAAAAATCAAATTAAATCATGCTTATTCCCAAATTATCCGTTGCGATTATTTCCTATAACGAAGAGCGTAATATCGCACGAACTCTAGCCGCACTCGACGGCTTGCCCGACGAAATTATCGTAGTTGACAGTTTCTCGGAAGATGCAACGGCCGAAATCGCTAAAAGCTTCGGTGCGTCGATATTTAGCGAAGAATGGAAAGGGCATATCGCGCAAAAAAATTCTGCTCTCGGAAAGTGTAAGGGTGAATGGATTCTTTGCCTTGACTCCGACGAGGAAATAACGCCGGAATTAAAATCGGAAATAGCGCAATATATAAATTCCGATAATAATGCGCCGGCCGTTATCAATCGCAGAACCGTATATTTAAGGAAAATTATGCGGCGCGCCTGGCAGCCCGATTACAAATTACGGCTTGTGCGCAACGATTCACGCCCCGAATGGACAGGCTATAATCCGCATGACGTATTATCCGCACAAGGCAAACCGATAAAATTAAAAGGTGAAATTCTGCATTATTCCTATCGCGACATACTTGACCATTGGCAAAAAACAATTTTCTACGCACGTTCCACCGCCGAAAGTTATGCCGCTCTCGGCAAATCGGCCACGCTGTTTAATATTATTGCAAACCCTCTGTTTTCATTCGTAAAAAACTATATCGTTCACGGCTGGTTTATTGACGGTATTCCGGGTTTAATAGCCGGTACAAGTGCGTTCCTTTATGTTTTTCTTAAATATATTTTCCTATGGGAAATATATCGCAAGCGAAAGTATTAACCTACGTTGCATAAACGAAACTTGCGCATTATCAGTCATAGTGTCTTGTTGTGCCGCTTGTTTCAATTAAATTCTTGCATTATGAAACTGTTACTGTCAGTGTTTGCTTTGTTGCTGATGCATATATCTATTTTTGCTCAACAAACAGGTTCTGTTTCGGGCTCTACTGCCGACGCTGCCGACGGTAAGTCGCTTAAAGGTGCTACAATACTATTGCGCAACACAACGGGGAAATCTCTCGGCGGTGCTATCAGCGACGGGCGCGGCCGTTTTCATCTTGGCAATATAGCGGCCGGGCGTTACGAGCTTGTGGCGCGATATATCGGCTACGATTCACTGGTAAAATCCGTTTCGGTCAAGTCAGGCGACACAACGAAAGTCGGTACGCTTTCTCTTAAAGCAAGCGCATTGCTGACAAAAGGCGTGGAAGTTACAGGAGCCGCAATTCGGGTAGAAGTGCGCGGCGATACTTCCGAATACAATGCAATGCAATTCAAAACGGATAAAAATGCCGCAGCCGAGGACATGATACGTAAAATGCCGGGCATTGAAATTGACCAAAGCGGTCAAGTGAAAGCCCAAGGCGAGCAAGTGCGCAAAGTATTGGTTGACGGCAAACCTTTTTTCGGCGGCGACCCGGCGGCCGCTCTTAAAAATCTGCCTTCGGAAGTTATTGATAAAATTCAAGTTTATGACCAAATGAGCGACCAATCAGCCTTTACTCGATTCGACGACGGCGACCGAACAAAAACGCTCAATATCGTAATGCGTCAAGACAAGAAGCGCGGACAATTCGGCAAACTCTACGCCGGCTACGGCACAGAAAACCGCTACTCGGCAGGCGGTAATGTAAATATATTCGACGGTGACAGAAGAATTTCCATTATCGGCATGAGCAATAATATCAATCAGCAGAATTTTTCCATACAAGATATTCTCGGCGTTATAGGCGGCGGCGGCAATCCTATGTATCAACGCATGGGCGGTATGATGCGGGCATTCGGCGGCGGCAGCGGAATGGGGGGACGTACCTCGGCGTTCGGCGGGGGAGGCGGTAGAATGGGCGGTGCCGGCATCAGTGATTTTTTAGTGCAGCAAAGCGACGGGATTACATCGGCTCATTCACTCGGATTTAATTATTCGGATAATTGGGATAAAAATCTTTCTTTTTCCGGCAGTTATTTTGTGAATAAAACCGACAATGAAAGCGAACAAAGCATAAATCGCCTGTACTTTCTTACGGGAAATGCCAATCAAACCACAATTCAGGATAATACGACCAATACCGACAACATCAATCATCGCATTAACTTACGCTTCGATTATTCTGTCGATTCGCTTAATTCTATCTCGCTTACGCCGCGGCTGACATTTCAATCTGCCGACAAGCCATCCGCATCGCTTAATTCCACACTCGCCGCAGACAGTTCTCTGCTTAATACGTCCGACTCCCGCTCATCGGCTTTAACAAAAGGTTTGAATTTTAATAACGACCTGCTTTTTCGGCATAGATTTTTAACGGAAGGCCGCACATTCTCCATTAATATCAACACATCTTACAATGATAATAACGGCGAAACCAACACAACGGCAAAAAATATGTTTATGATGCAAAACGCAGCTAATTACGACACACTTTTGCAACATACACCTTCATTAGGCGACGGTTTAACGCTTGGTGCAAATATAAATTACACGGAGCCGCTTTTTGAAAACAGTATTATTCAACTCAGTTACAATGAAAATTACAGCAACAGCGCAGCTGACCGAAAAACATATTGGCCGGATTCGGTAAGCAGCCGTTTCGATTTTCTGCAGCCGAGCCTTTCGAATAAATCCGAAAGTAAATACATAACGCATCGTCCGGGCGCAACATTGAAGTATAATTTCAGCCCAACTGCCAATTTCAGCATCGGCGCAGATTATCAAATTGCCGAGCTTACGGTAAGTCAAACATTTCCGCAGTCGCTTGATATTGCTCATTCATTTCGGGACTTATTGCCGTCGCTTGCATTTTCGACGCGCCCTTCTATGACGAGCAATATACGGTTGCACTATAGAACCTCGACAAATCAACCTTTAATTTCACAGCTGCAAAGCGTAGTGGATAATTCCGACCCACTGCGGCTGACAACGGGTAATCCGAACTTGAAGCAAGAATACAGTCACTCGATTTTTACAAATTACGGAATGTTCGATATGGCTTCCGCTTCGGCATTTTTCATTATGTTTTCGGGAGGTTATACAGCCGGTAAAATCTCAACTTCATCGTTTATTGCACAGCGCGACACTATACTTGCTCCTATAGGGCAATTTGACGACAGCGTCCGACTCGGCGGCGGTGCGCAGATTTCGCGCCCCGTAAATCTTGACGGATATTGGACTGCGCGCTCGTTCGTAACGTACAGCTTTCCCGTTGAACCGATTGATTCGCTTAAACTCAATCTTAGTTTCAATGCCGGCGCAACTTTCAGCAGAACGCCTTCACTTGTGAACGGCGTGGAAAATATTGCCGATAATCTTGCCATAACTCCTTCGTTGGCAATTACCAGCAATATCAACGAAAATATTGATTTTTCGCTTTCCTGGCGCGGTGTATACAATATCGTAACCAATTCTCTGCGCAAGGAGTTAAACGATAATTATTACACACACACTTTTTACGGACGTTTGAATTGGATATTTTGGGGCGGCTTGGTGCTGTCCGGCGATATGAGCTATATAATTAACGGTGGCTTAAGCGGCAGCTATAACCAGAATATTCCGCTTCTAAGCCTTGGTTTGGGCTATCGTTTGTTCGACGGCGACGGCGAAGTAAAACTATCGGTGTTCGACGCAATGAACCAAAATAAAAGCGTCGGACGCGACGTTACAGGAACTTATATAGAGGACAGCAGAACGAAGGTATTGCAACGCTATGCATTGCTGACATTTACTTATAATTTACGCCGTTTCGGACAGTAAAAGAATATTTTTACGGCAAATAATATTATCCCCGTGTTTTTTCTAATTATTTCCACAATTTCATGCGCGAAACATAATGCGTAACAATATGCCTGAACATCATTTTATATTGCGACAAAAACTCGAAGAAACAGAAAAGTTTGTTTTGCAATTCGGCTTGGTGTTAAGTATAATAGAATCATCGTTCAGAGAATATTCGGCACAAGCGGAAATAATTGGTACGAATAAAATAAAATCGGGTGCATTCACACTGTATTATTCTCCAAAACGCAATGCGTTCAGCATAAAGCCGTTTAAGAACTTACCGGAAGACATCGCAAATAAAATAGATAATTTCCTTGCGCAAAGCGCATCCGGCACGCAAGAGAAGCCGGCAAGTCATAAGCAAAAATATTCTTCATCGCCGCTTCGCGCTTTCGCAGACGGTTCTTATCTTTGCGGCAAAGTAGGCTTCGGTGCAGTAATCGAGCATAATAACGAGATTATTTTTGAGGTTTTCGGCGGTGTGAATAATCCTGAATATATTACGGCACGGCAGGTAGCCGGTGAATTATTCGCGGTCGGGAAAATATTGCAATGGTGCGGTGCAAATAATGTGTCGGAAATTGATATTTTTTACGATTATGCCGGCATAGAAGCATGGGCAACCGGAAAATGGAAAACATTACAGCCGCTTACCCAAAACTACGCGAATTTTGTTCGCTCTTGCGGAATTTCCGTTCGCTGGCATAAAGTGGCGGCTCACAGTGGCAATAAATGGAACGATTACGCCGACGCATTGGCTAAACGTGGCGCAACAGAAAGCTGATCATCGAATTTCCGAAAAATAATTTCGCATTTAATTTGAAACAGAAAAAAAATGAATCAAGATAAAACTGATGCCATAAAAGACGTGGCCGATTTGGCACGTTTGAATTTCGATGCACAAGAACTTGAGGTTTTTGCGTTGCAATTCGATAAAATGCTCGAATACGTAGGTGTTATCGAGCAGCTTGATCTTGAAAACGTGGAGCCTTTGCTTCACGTTGTACATTCAGAGAACGTATTTCGTGAAGATGTTGCGGAAAAGTCGCTTTCGACAGCCGAGGCATTAGCCAATGCTCCAAAGCACAACGACGTATTCTTCAAAGTTCCGAAAGTATTGAAATAACAAACCGTTATATGCGATTTCCAGAACGTTCGTCAGGCGTATTGCTACATATAACTTCGCTTCCGTCGCGTTTCGGCGTGGGCGATTTGGGGCCGGGTGCGCACCGATTTGCCGACACGGTTGCCTCTGCACGCCAGCGTTTTTGGCAAATGTTGCCCGTTACGCCGGCCGATGCAGGCAGCGGTTTTTCACCGTATTCCAGTCCTTCGGCATTCGCCGGCGCGCCGTTGTTTATCAGCCCTGAACTAATTGCAGAGCAAGGACTTCTCTCGAAAAAGGACCTAGCCGACACGCCCGATTTTCCAATTTGCAGAGCCGATTTTACAGCCGTTTCTTCGTGGAAAACAGCCATTTTTCATAAAGCGTTCGCACAATTTCAAAAGCACGTCAAACAATTTGCTGCTGAATTTGACCGCTTTTTTGAGGAGAATCGTTCGTGGCTGGAAGATTACGCTTTTTTTGCCGCATTAAAATCTCATTTCGGCGGTAAATCTTGGATTGATTGGCCGGCCGATTTACGCGACCGCAACCCTAAAAACCTTGAAATTGCACGCGGCGGGCTACGCGAACACATTGAATATGAAATATTTCTGCAATTTCTGTTTTCTCGCCAATGGAACTCTCTGAAATCATATTGCAACGCACATGATATTCGGCTTATCGGCGATATTCCGATTTATGTGAATTACGACAGTGCCGACGTTTGGTCGCAACCCGAAAATTACTTGTTGGACTCGCACAAACGCCCCTTACGAGTGGCAGGCGTACCGCCGGATTATTTCAGCAAAACGGGGCAACGCTGGGGCAACCCGATTTATGATTGGAACGCTATGAAAGCCGACGGTTTCACTTGGTGGCTGCGGCGATTTCGTCGCATACTTTCTATGTTCGACTTAGTAAGGATAGACCATTTCAGAGGTTTAATTGCCTATTGGAGTATTCCTGCCGCCGAATCTACTGCCGAAAACGGCGAATGGACAGAAGCTCCGGCCAATAATTTTATGCGAACCGTTGCGCGAAATTTCCCGTCATTGCCTTTTATAGCCGAAGACTTAGGAACTATAACTGCCGATGTCCGCGAAATTTTGACGAATTTTGATTTGCCCGGCGTAAAAGTATTGCAATTTGCTTTTGGCGACGACGTAGCCCGCAACGCCTACGCGCCACATAATATAGGCGAGCATTGCGCATTATACACCGGAACGCACGACAATAATACGACAAGTGGCTGGTTTGCCCGCGAAACATCACCGGAACAACGTGCACGATTGGAACTTTATATCGGAAATACTCTCGACGTTTCGTCCGTTCACCGATATTTTTTGCAGTTGGCATTGCGCTCGCCGTCAAAACTTGTGATAATACCGGTGCAAGATATTTTCGGACTTGGCACGGAAGCGCGAATGAATACACCCGGCGTAGCCAAAGGAAATTGGACTTGGCGCATGGATACAACCGACCGCTCATCTGATTGGGCGTATTTGCGCTCGCTTACCGAACTTTTTGGGAGAGCATAAATGAAGCAGGTAGACGTATTGATTATAGGCGGCGGAATTGCCGGAATGACGCTGGCGATGATGTTGCAACGCGGTGGAATGTCGCTGGCAATAGCCGACAGACCGCGTCCGCGCGTGGCTTCGCGTGTAGCGGCGGGTGTTCTCAATCCGGTTCCCGGGCGACGTTTCGCGCCTACGTGGAAAGCGGACGAAGTATTGGATGAAACAACACGCTGCTGGACGGAATGCGGGCAGATATTCGGCCGCGATATATTCACAACCATGCCTGTAATTCGCTTTTTTTTCAATAGCGACCAAAATTTTTGGCATGGAAGAAAAAACACCGGCAACCGCTTCGTACAGCGAGAATTTACCAAAGAAGAGCAATTTACGGGGTTGCGCAATTCGGACGGAGGCATCATCATTTCGGGCGGACTTATTGATATTCCGGCTTTCCTTTCTGCCGCCGAGCAATATTTGCGGACGGAAGGAACGATATTCATAAACGACAGTGCGCTTATAGAAGAATGTTTGCAAGGCAATAGGATTACGTGGGCGGGCATTTCTGCAAAATCGGTTGTTTGGTGCGAAGGTTGGCGATCCGCAATCAATCCGCTGTGGTCATATTTGCCGTTCGTTCCCGCCAAAGGCGAGATTCTGACCATACGCGCCGACGATTTGGATATACCGGGCGTGGCTACTCGCGAGATTCTCATCGCGCCGACATTCGAGCGCGGTGTGTTTCGTGTAGGGGCAACGTACAAATGGAACTTTGCCGACGAAGAACCCACTGTGGAAGGACGCGAGGAATTATTGGAATGTCTTAGGCAATGGATTGAAGCACCGTTTGAAATACTGTCCCACGATTCCGGCGTACGGCCGGCCATGCGCGATATAAAACCCGTCATAGGCCGACATTACGAAGCGGATAATCATTTTATTTTGAACGGACTTGGCGCGAAGGCTACTTTACTTGCACCCTATTGCGCCCGAAAACTTGCCGATTTGCTTATATCGGACACAGCATGCGAACCGACTGTCAGCGTAGAGCGTTTTGCACCGAATCATCTGAATCCTGCCATATTTCCGAGATGAAAACTTACGATGGGAACAACTTGTATTATAATCAGAACCAACGACTTACCGGAACATTGCAGTTGCGTCCGAAACTGCCGTAATCAGAATTTTTACAGAAATCGCTCATCGCACAGGAGAGTTTTATGAAAATAGGAAATTACTCGATAAATCCTCTTATGCTGTTGCTGGTATTTGTACCGACGGCATATATTCTCGAATTTACTCATGCCGACCCGACGTGGGTTTTTATTGTATCATGCTTGGCGATTATTCCTCTTGCCGGAATAATGGGCGAGGCAACCGAACATCTTGCGGAACGCGCGGGACCGGGCATAGGCGGATTATTAAATGCCACTTTCGGTAATGCAGCCGAACTGATTATTGCTTTGATTGCCTTGAAAAACGGCTTGCACGACGTAGTAAAGGCTTCTCTGACCGGTTCAATTATCGGCAATGTGCTGTTGGTGCTGGGTGCGAGCATTATGGCCGGCGGCATAAAACGCGAAAGGCAGCATTTCGACCGCACCGCGGCCGGGCTTGGTGCGTCGCTTATGGCACTCAGCGCGATAGCGTTGATTATTCCTGCAGTATTCGATTTTATTGCCGGGCAAACAGGCCGCCCGCAAGAGCGCGAACTTAGCTTCGATATTGCCGTGGTACTTGCGTTGATTTACGCACTGAACCTGTTTTTTGCGCTACGCACGCATAAGCATTTATTTAACAACGTAACGGCAGACGATGAAAAAACACCCGGCAATCAAAAGCATACGCATGCCGCATGGAGCGTCGGACGGTCTGTAATAACTCTGCTTGTCTCGACAGCTTTTATTGGAGCCATCAGCGAATTATTGGTAGGTTCGGTTGAACATACTGCAAAAGAGTTCGGAATGACCGAAGTATTTATAGGCGTGATTGTAGTGGCAATTATCGGTAATGCCGCCGAGCACAGTTCGGCAATTATAATGGCCGTTAAAAACAAAATGGACTTGGCAATAAATATCGCCGTTGGCTCAAGTATTCAAATTGCACTATTCGTAGCACCGGTATTGGTTTTCTTCAGTTATATTTTCGGCAATCCCATGGACTTGCTTTTTACGCCTTTCGAAGTGGTTTCGGTGGTCGTAAGTGTGTGGATGCTTACTCTGATAGCACAGGACGGAGAAACACACTGGATGGAAGGTGTGCTTTGTCTCGGCTTATATGCGATTATCGGCATTGCATTTTTCTATTTGCCGTAGTTTTCAACCGATATTCTTTTGTTGACGACACTTTTATTTGCCGCTGAAATCTCCGTTTGAAGATTGGATATCGGCAGAAAAACCGAAATATAATAACCTCTCGCCCCATTCGGAATAAAACAGCGTACAAGGCAGAGAGATACGGCGGCCTGTTTGTGTTTGGCACAACAGATGTTTGATTTATGGGCGTTGTGCCGTATTTTAGCCGCGTATTTTCTCTGCTATACCCAAACTCTCTTCGGAAATACGAAAAAAGCTCGCGCCCTCGCCGCAATTGCAATTTTGACCTAAAAAGAAAGAACATTTATGAGCGATTACGTTCATTTGCATAATCATACGCATTATTCGCTGCTCGACGCGGCCTGTACGCCCGAGCAATTGATACAAGCGGCAAAAAACGACGGGCAATCTGCTATAGCATTGACCGACCACGGCGTTATGTTCGGCTGTTTCGAATTCTATAAGAAGGCCAAAAAAGCGGGAATAAAGCCTGTACTCGGTTGCGAAGCATACGTAGCAAGCGCGGGCAGGCGCGACCGCATAGCCACAAACAAGGCGGCAGGTACCATGAATTATTATCATCTGGTGCTATTGGCCAAAAATGATATAGGCTACCGCAATTTGATGAAATTAACAACACTCGGGCATACCGAAGGATATTACTACCGCCCCCGAATTGACCGAGAATTGCTTATGCGCCATCACGAAGGATTGGTAGCACTCTCGGCGTGTTTGCAGGGCGTTGTCAATGCACCGCTGATTAAGGGAAATTACGACGAAGCACGACGTTCCGCTATATGGTACAAAGAGCTGTTCGGCGATGATTTTTACATTGAACTGCAAGACCACGGACTGCCCGAAGACGAAGCCGTACTGACTTATGCACCCAAACTTGCGGCCGAAATTGGCATTAAACTTATAGTGTCGAACGATTGCCATTATATTCGCAAAGACCAAGCCACGGCGCACAATGTTCTGCAACTGATTAAGGAAACGCCGCCGAAAGGCGAAACGCTTGATATTCACAATCTGCGATATAAAAAGCCCGCGTTTTATTTCAAAACGCAAAACGAAATGAAAGACTTGTTCAAGTCATTCGGCAACGCCATAGAAACCACGCTGGAAGTTGCCGAAAAATGTAATGTAGAATTGAAATCCGACCTGAAAATGCCGGTTTTCCCGATTCCGCCGGAATCAAAGGCAAAAGATTTGGACGAGTATTTATCGGAAATTACGCAGAAAGGTTTGCAAGAACGATACCCGAAATTAACCAAAGATATAGAAGACCGTGCAAATTACGAATTGGACGTAATAAAGAAAATGGGATATTCGGGCTATTTTCTTATAGTCCAAGACTTTATAGCAGCGGCACGGAAAAAGGGAGTTCGCGTAGGCCCGGGGCGCGGCTCGGCCGCGGGCAGTGTTGTGGCTTATGCACTTCGCATTATTGACGTGGATCCGCTGAAATACGATTTGCTTTTCGAGCGTTTTTTGAATCCCGACCGCGTTTCCATGCCCGATATTGACGTTGATTTCAGCGACGATAAGCGCAATGTGGTAATAGAATACGTTAAGGAAAAATACGGTAATGATTCGGTGGCGCAAATCATCACATTCGGCACTCTTTCAAGCCGCGCAGCACTGAAAGACGTGGGACGTGTTCTGGGTATTCAACTGTCCGAAATTAACGAAATAACCGAGAAAATACCCGTTGTAATGGGTAAAGTAACGCCGCTTGCCGACGCATTCAATTTGCCGGATTTGCGCTGGCTGAAAGAAACAACTGATGCTAAGCTGAAAGAATTGATGCAGTTAGCCTCGAACCTCGAAGGCATGGCACGCAATTCTTCACTTCATGCAGCGGGCGTTGTTATTGCACCCGGAGATATATCGGAATATGTGCCTCTGTATAAAACGCCCGAATCCGATGTTGCCACGCAGTTCACCATGAAGGATTTGGAAGATGCCGGGCTGTTGAAAATGGACTTTTTGGGATTGCGAACGCTTTCGATTATAGACAATACATTAGAGCAAATCAAACGCAATCACGACAAAGAAATAGACCTTGACGCTATCGACCTCGAAGACCGCAAAGTATATGAATTATTCGGTAACGGAAAAACGCTCGCCATTTTTCAGTTTGAATCCGAGCCGATGCAGGATGCTTTACGCCAATTAAAGCCGAGTTCTCTCGAAGATTTAATTGCGATGAACGCGCTTTATCGGCCGGGGCCGATGGATAATATCCCCGAGTTTATAGCGCGGAAGCAAGGGCGGCGCAGTATAGAATATCTGCACCCGATAATGGAGAATGCCCTTCATAAAACCTACGGCATTATAGTGTATCAGGAGCAGGTAATGCAACTTGTGCGCGACATTGCGGGATTCTCGCTGGCCCAAGCCGATATTATGCGACGCGCCATGGGCAAAAAAGACGACCAATTGATGATGAAGCAAAAAGCCCAATTTGTAGAGGGCGCAATCTCCAACGGCGTAGAAAAGAAAACAGCCGAAGAGATTTTTGACCTTGTTCTTAAATTTGCTTCTTACGGTTTCAATAAATCTCATTCCTGTGCATACGCTTATTTGGCTTATCAAACTGCGTGGTTAAAAGTTCATTATCCGGCTGAATTTATGGCGGCCAACATGAGCGCGGAGCTTGACGACCTAAACAAGATAGCGGCATTGATTGATGAATGTAAGACTATGGAAATCAACGTACTGCCGCCCGATATAAATCGTTCTTTCGCAACTTTTTCGGCGGCAGACGACAAAACCATTGTTTTTGGTTTGGCCGGTGTAAGAGGAGTTGGCATATCCGCTGTAGAAGCAGTTGCCGCCGCACGTGCCGACAAGCCGTTTACTTCGCTTTTCGATTTCGTTTTGCGTGTAGATTCCAAGAACGTAAATCGTCGCGCGATTGAGGCTCTTATCAATGCGGGAGCTTTCGATTCAATGCGCAACGGCCATCGCGCACAGCTTTTCGAGGCTGTAGAAACGGCTCTCGATTTCGGCAAAAAATCTTCGGGTTCGGCTGATGCCAATATGGATTCACTTTTCGGAAATTCGCCCGAATCGCAGGTAAAATCCGAACCTCGCTTGCCAGACGCGAATCCTTGGAGCGAAACCGAACGACTGCAACGTGAGCGTGCAGTACTGAATTTTTATCTTTCCGGCCATCCTTTGCATAATTACGCCGCCCATATTCAGGCATTTTGCACAATGCAGATCGGCGAAACGAATAATCCTGCCGTTGGCAATTCGATTATTGTTTGCGGTGTAATTTCGGCCATACGCTCAAAATTAGACCGCAAAGAACAGACTATCGCCTTTGTAACTCTTGAAGATTTTTCCGGTAAGGCAGAATGTATTTTCTGGAGTGATTCCTATAAAAAATTCGGACATCACTTGCAACAAGATGCAATTATTGCAGTTAAAGGAAAGTCGAAATTGGAAAACGAACAATTAAAAATAGTGGCGGAAGAGGTTTGGCCGATAGCCGACGTTGTACAGCGCAAAGCAAAAGGGTATGTAATTACCATAAATAAAGATAATATACGACCCGAAACGATTCGGCAAATAATGGCTCAATGTGCCTCGCGTGAAGCACAAGGGAGCATACGTTTTTGGATTACCGACGAGGCGCGACGTTCTAAAACAGGCTTCGAGGTGCGCAATGTTCCAATTGCGCCGACACAAGAAACAACCGAAAAACTTTTTGCTCTGTTCGGGCGGAAAAATGTGATGTTTATTACGGATTAGAATTAAACTGCACTTACATTCAGATATTGGATTCAGCTGCCAAGTGCAACTGTCCGCATAAAAAACTATTCGTCTACGCCGCTACCCTCAGACTCCTCGTCATCGAAGCGGTGATGGCGCACAAGTTTGGACTCGAACATAAAAATCACATTTTCGGCTATATTCGTGGCATGGTCGGCCATTCGCTCGATACGTCGTGCAATAGTTATCAGCGACACGCCTGACTCGATAAAATCAACCTCCGTTTTCATCCGAGCAATTATGTCGGATATTATCGAGCGTTCAAGCGTGTCGACGGTATCGTCGGCGGGTAGCACCTGCCGCGCAAGTTCCGGGTCATGATTGATAAAAGAATCCAAACTTGACTTTACCATGCGGAATGCAACTTGGGTTATACGTTCCAATCCGAATTCCGCAGCCATATCCGAAATATCGGGTTGCAACAGAAATTGTCTTGCTATTCCGGCCGCCACATCGCCTATTCGCTCCAATTCGTTATTGATTTTGACGGCGGCTAAAAGCAGGCGTAAATCGCTGGCAACGGGCTGTTGCAACGCGAAGATACGTTGGCATTGCTTGTCAATTTTCAAGTCGAGCTTATCCACTTTATCATCGCGTTCCACCACGATGCGGGCAAGTTCGGCATTGCCTTCAAACAAAGAGCGGAACGCAAATTCTACTTGTTCTTCAACCAAAGTTCCCATTCGTACAAGCCGTGTACGAAGTTTCTCGAGGTCGTATTCAAATGAACGGTGCATAAAATTGATGATTTAATACTCGGAATTTATTTTTTCGATTTGCAAATCGATAACAGCTCATTATCCGCAGTTTTGTTAGCAGGTAATTCTCGGGCAGATTGTTTTACCCGAATCTTCCCGTTATATAATCTTCCGTTTCTTTTTGCGCCGGGCTTGTAAAAATAGTGCGCGTTCTGTCCATTTCCACAAGCCTTCCCATATAAAAGAAGCCTGTAACATCGCTTACTCGCGCAGCTTGTTGCATATTATGCGTAACGATAATAATCGTATATGAGCTTTTCAGGTCTTCGATAAGTTCTTCGATTTTAGCAGTCGAAATAGGGTCAAGTGCCGAGCATGGTTCGTCCATAAGTAGTATTTCGGGGTTCACCGCTATTGCTCGCGCAATGCACAGTCGTTGCTGCTGTCCGCCGGAAAGTCCCATAGCCGATTTATCTAAACGGTCGCTTACTTCTCCCCAAAGAGCGGCACGTTTCAGGCTTTGCTCCACAATTTCGTCGAGTTCCGATTTTGCCGTATTGCCCGCAAGCCTAAGCCCGAAGGCTACATTTTCGTAAATAGATTTCGGGAACGGGATTGACTTCTGAAACACCATGCCTACGCGCTTGCGAAGTTCCACAACGTCAACATAAGAATCATATACATTTACACCGTCAATTTCGATGGATCCGCTTGTTTTCACGCCTTCTATCACATCGTTCATACGATTAATCGAGCGTAAAAACGTAGACTTACCGCAACCGGACGGCCCTATCAGAGCCGCCACTTTATTCGGGCGCACTTCGAGAGTAATGTCGTGTAGAGCATGCTTTTCGCCGTAATGTACATTAAAATTTATTGCGCGAAGTTTTGCCGTTGCGTCATGCGTCATAGCTTCATTGAAGAATGTGCGATATTTTTCCGGTTATTGAATTTTTGTCTTTTCTATCCCAACGATTTACGCCTGATTCGAATACGGACATACACGGCCGCAAAATTCAACGCAAACGTAAGTGCCAGCAAAACAACGGTAGTGGCATATTGTTGCGGCAATGCTTTTTCTACATCGGGCGATTGCGTTGTCAATACGAAAAGATGGTATCCGAGATGCATAAATTGGTCGCTTAACGAAGCAGGTAATTTTGGCAGAGAATATACAGCACCTACAAAAATTATCGGGGCAACCTCTCCTGCACCGCGTCCTACGGCCAGAATCGAACCTGTAAGAATGCCGGTCAGTGAATTGGGCAAAGCGACGCGCCATACTGTTTGCCATTTTGTGGCACCGAGCGCCAACGATGCTTCGCGCAACTCGTGCGGAACAGCACGCAACGCCTCTTCCACCGAAACTATGACAACCGGCAACGTAAGAACCGAAAGCGTAGCGGCAGCCCAAAGCAATGACGGATGCGCCCATACGGGTACATCATTGCCGAGCATTGTATCCATACCGGCACCGATAAACTGAATAAAGAATCCTACGCCGAATAATCCGAACACAATACTTGGAACGCCGGCCAGAGTATTGACCGCAAATCTTACTGTGCGGGCAAATCGCGAGCCGTACCGTGCATATTCCGAAAGAAAAACAGCGGTGGCAACTCCTACGGGCACTCCAATGAGTGTCATGGTCAGTACCAATAATGTAGTGCCGTAAACAGCCGGAAAAATACCGCCTTCGGTATTGTTGTTGCGCGGTGATTCCGTAAGAAATTCCCACGAAATATTGGGTAATCCGCGCAGTAAAAAGTGTCCTATCATAATTGCGATAATTGCAACTATGAGCGAAAGCGAACCGGCCGTAATTGCAAAAGCAAGCCCCCCTTTAACGCGCTTTTTCCATGTATGCCATGAATTGTTTCGAGAGTTAGTATTTCTCATTACAGCCTTGTTTAACTTCCCTGAAATTTTTTGGCAAGGCGGCGGCGCACAAATACTTCCGTCAGCAGATTTATCGCAAAACTAACCAGGAACAGCAACGCACCTAGAAAAAACAAAACCCCGTAATGCGTAGAGCCCCAAATTACTTCGCCCATTTCCGCGCCGATTGTGGCCGCAAGTGTCCGAGCGGGTGCAGCTAAGTTCCACTCTGCAAGCGGTGCATTTCCCGTGGCCATCAATGCAATCATTGTTTCGCCGAAAGCGCGGCCTATGCCCAGCAATACGGCGGCAATCACACCGGGCATGGCGGCGGGCAGCATCAGCCGAAACGCGGCTTCCCATTCGGTTGCACCGAGCGCGAGCGCGGCTTCACGATAACTTTTCGGCACAGCCGACAGAGCGTCTTCGGTTATCGTAAAAATGATGGGAACGACGGTAATGGCAAGCCCTAAGCCGCCTACAATCGAATTAAGACGATAATCAAATCCGAAAGTATCTTGCAAAATACTCGCAACAGTCATCAAACAGAAAAATCCTATAACAACCGACGGGAATCCGGCCAAAATTTCAATAAAAGGCTTAATTATTTCCCGAAGGCGGCGGTGGGCAAAAAGTGCCACGTACATTGCAGCCAGAATCCCGAGAGGTGCGGCAATTGCAATTGCGGTAAAAGTAGTCTTGACCGTACCGATAATTAAAGGTGTCACGCCGAATTTTGGCTCTTCCGATATTGGTTGCCAATTTTCTCCGGCAAGGTTTTGCCAAATACTTTTGGACGGCTGCAAAGGCTTGTCGGATATATCCGATATCAAAGACTCGACCGCTTCTTCACCCGAATCCGGATTGTATATTTCGGGCTTCAAATCATCGTCGTCGGAAGTATGTATTTCGGATTTTCCGGATGCCTCGGTCGTTGCAACCTGCAAATCAGGCAGTAAATTAGCCGGTGGAGCCTCTCCCGTTTCTATACCCGAATCGGGATTGTATATTTCGGGCTTCAAATCATCATTGTCGGAAGTATGTATTTCGGATTTTCCGGCAGTTTCGGCCTCGATAGTCTGCAAAGTTGATCCCGCTTCGGTTGCCGAATTGAAAATTCCGGCGGCCTCGCGAAATACAAATAGAAAAATTAAGACGATAACCAAAATGGAAACAGACGAAACGACGCGAATAGACCATTCAATCGCAATTTCGCCGTAACGCGGGCGTTTTTTACGGAACAAACGCTTATCTTGTAACTGCATCAGCGCAATTATCGGAAAGTAAGAAATTACATTGCTGCAAGGCGTAACTCCGTGAAATATCAGTGTATTCTGCGATTGATGATGATATTGCCAAATCTCATTTTCACTTCTTCAGCGGAAAATATCCTACTTCTTTGACAACTTTTTGTCCTTCTTTTCCCAATATCCAATCAACAAATTTTTTGATGTCGCCGGACGGCCATTCGCGAACGTAGAAGTATAAAAAGCGTGAAACAGGATATTTGCCGCTCAAAATATTGTCTTCCGTAGGCAGAACGTATTCCGCACCATTTTCGGTAGCAACTGCCGCATCTTTAATTTCTTTGGCATAAGCCGCACCGCCGAAACCGATGCCGGCTTTATCTTTGGCTATGGCATTGACAACGGCCGCCGTGCCGGGCATGTGTTGTGTGGAAGCGTCAAAATCCTGCTTATGTAACACATGCTCTTTGAAAAAATCGTAAGTGCCGGAATTATTTTCGCGCCCGTATAAGACAATTTTCATATTCGGTCCGCCTACGTCTTTCCAATTCTTGATTTTTCCGGTATAAATATCGCCGATTTGCCTTATAGTGAGTTTTGAAGTCGGATTTCTCTTGTTCAGATAAATGCTTATACCGTCTTTTGCTACACGTATTTCAACGCCGTTGGATTTATATTTTTCTTTGAGTTGCCTTATTTCCTCCGGTTTTATCGGCCGGCTCGCACTGCAAATATCGGTAGTACCGTTAATCAATGCGGCAAATCCCGTTCCAGAGCCGCCGCCCGTAACCTGAAACTGCATACCTGTTTTTTGTGTGTAAGTTTCAGCCCATTTCTGCGATAAAATCACCATTGTATCCGAGCCTTTAATGGCGATTACTTGCGGTGTAGGCATTGCGCTTGTCAGAAAAAGCGCGGCACTTACCAGCCAAAATCCAAAGCGCATATTTTCCGTTATTTGTGAATGTGGCCGTCGTTTATACCGCGAAATTACCGCATTTTGTCTGAATATACGGTATTGAAAGAATAATCCCTCTCATTCCTAAGTGAATTATTTTTTGAATTCAACAGCCCGGTGCAACGGTTTAGATAAATAAAAAGTAGGGACAGGTGTTACAATACTCCGTTAAAATTTAGTCGAAAAAAAACGGTAAGGTTAATCTTGCAAGATAATCACATCAACAAAATTGCCCTTACCGATGCAAACAGCCGAAGCCGTTAATATATGCAATACTACAATAAATGTCGCGGATTTCCAAACCGCACTCATTATTTTTTAGGCATATACTCATATTGCGGCTAAGTATACATTCACGATATAATTTTACCGATTTTGCACGCTACGGCAATTACGGCGAACAAACATACAGACAACAATTTGCAAAGAATTTTGATTTTGCAAGATTTAACGGCCTGCTTATAGAACAATTGGCATCAACATGGAGGCTGAACGTCTGCTGAACTACTACCGACTGCGAACACAGATTGAGTTCTTATTCCGTGATGCAAAGCAACATATTGGTCTGCAACATTGCCAAAGTCGGCAGAAATCTGCAATGTATTTTCACTACAATACAGCCCTTACAGCACTCAATACTGCGAAAGTAACAGGCTGGTTGCCGCTTGACAAACATGAACGTAAGGCATTTTCAATCGCAAGCATAAAGAGTAAAAATATCAACAAGTTAATCCTTGGCCGGATTATTTTGATTTACGGTAAAAACCCGAAACTCGAAAAAATGAAGCCGGAAATAGCCCAACTCTATAATTTGGGCGCACGAGCCGCTTGAATAAACAACGGAGTATTGATGTACTTAGATTTATTGTTATATTGTAAGTTGCCGTAATTCTTTTATCAATAAAGTTGTTGCACCGATGTATTCCGCCCGACCTGCAACTTTAACGCTGAAATATCTTTGATTGTTGCAGCTCTCTATTCAAATGCGTAAAATCCATAAAGCGAAATTATGCCTTTTATTCAACATCATTACAATCTTTTTCGGTTTGAGTATAAACAGAAACAGGTGAGAATATAATTGCATCTTCGGAGAACTAAATTTGTCCGTATCGGTGCGGTTCACTAAGTTGCATAATTACAGCCAAATAATTACAAAAGGAAGTGCGATGATTAAAGCCGTGGTGTTCGACCTCGATAATACGCTCGTAGATTTCATGGCGATGAAACGGCAAGCCGTCGAGGCGGCCATTTCAGGAATGATGGACGCGGGGCTGCGGATTACGCATGAACAAATTCAGCAGCATATAGACAAAATTTATCAGAAACAAGGTATCGAATATCAACGTGTTTTTGATGAATTACTTGGCAATATATTGGGCCATATAGACTTCCGAATACTTTCCGCAGGGATTGTTGCGTATCGCCGTGCCCGCGAAGCCGCGCTAAAGCCATATCCGCACGTAACGCCTACACTCGTTGAACTTAGCAAGTCCGGCGTAAAACTCGGACTTGTGTCCGACGCGCCCGCCCGCGAAGCGTGGCTTCGGCTATGCTATATCAATTATCATCATCTTTTCGATGCAGTTATCACTTACGACGATACGGGAGAGCGCAAGCCGAGTCCGAAGCCTTTTCTTACTGCACTTTCGCGCCTGAACGTTTTTCCCGAGGAGGCAATCATGGTCGGCGATTGGGCAGAACGCGATATGTTGGGTGCGAAAAATGTGGGTATGTTGACCGCTTTTGCACGATATGGCGACTCTTTCGGCAATCAAATCGTCAGTGCGGACTACGAACTCGACGATATTCGCAATTTGCTCGATGTCGTTAAAGAGCATAATCGTCCGGGCAACAAATAGAAATACGCACAGATACAGATTGTACAGACAAAAACTTAACAAACAGAAAATTATGGATTCTCTTGAAACTTGGACGATGCTGTCGGCCGAAGGCATTGTGCTTGACCGTGAGCAAATGCGAAGATTAGAACGTTTTGCCGACGAAATAACCTATTGGAACGAAAAAGTAAATATGATTTCGCGGCGCGATGCGGAAAATCTTTGGGAAAGACATATCGCACACTCTTTGACTATATTAAAATACTGCAATATTCCGCAAAAGTCGCGCTTGCTCGATGTGGGAACAGGCGGCGGCTTTCCGGGTATTCCGCTGGCGATAGCACGCCCCGACATATTCGTAACGCTGACGGATTCCATCGCCAAAAAAGCCAAAATGACGAAGATGTTTGCGCAACATACTGGACTAAAAACCATCGAATCGCTGAATATACGTGTAGAAATGCTTGCTACGGATAAACGACACCTAAATTATTTCGACGTTATCACGGCGCGGGCTGTAGCATCTGCGAGCGAGGTTATCGGCTGGACACGGAAACTGCTGAAAAAAGGCGGGCAATATGTTTTCCTGAAAGGCGGCGATTTATCCGGCGAGCTCGACGAAGCACGCTTTCATTATCCCGATGCCGAAATTACCGAAACTCAAATTTCAATGCGCGGAATGGCTTGGTTTGAGCAAGACGAAAAGAAAATTGTTTCCGTAAGGTTTTAATAATTGAACTGTGCATAACTTTTCAGAGGTATTTTTGAAGCAGCAATAACGGCTAAATTTCTTCAAGATTTGCTTCGTCTGCCAAACGGTGCTCATCAAGAATGGCTATATGCTTTCCGCGCAAATCAACAAGACCTGCTTTTTTGAAATCTGCGAGTTGGCGAATAACGCTTTCGGTGGCCGTCCCCACAATATTGGCTATTTCTTCGCGCGAAAGTTGCACATCGAGCAAGCCGTCATTGGTAATTCCGAATGTATTGCGCAACATAAGCAGGGTTTCCGCAAGTCGTTCGCGCACTGACTTTTGCGCAAGTTTCACCATTCGCGTTTCTGCGGTTTGCAAATCGTGCGAAAGTAATTGAATGAATTTTAATGATAATGCGGGGCTTTTTTGAAGTGCCGCAGTGAAAATTTCGCGCGGAATAAAACATATATGAGCATCGGAAAGCGTTGTCGCACTAGCCGAATACGCCTCGCCGCACAGCAAAGCGCGATAGCCCAATACATCGCCCGCTTTAGCGAATCTTACTATTTGCTCGCGCCCCTCCGGCCCGTATTTCGACACTTTGATTTTGCCGGAATTTACGCAATACAAACCGTTGGGATACGAGCCTTCGTGAAAAACGATTTCACCTGTTTTGAAAGCCAAATATGACTTATGGTCTGAAATTATCGTTTTTTCGTCATGATAAAGCTCTGCGAAAATAGAGCTGGGATATGTTACGCATATTTGGCAGTCTGGCTTGTCGCAACAGTGCTTAGGCATAATATCACCGTTAAAAAAACGAGAAAATCCGCCGGTATCAACCGAGTGCGGCAGCAATTCTTTCGTACACTGTTTCCACGTCGGCATTGCCGTCAATGCTCAGTAATTTTCCGGCAACGGTATAATAATCAAGTAACGGCGCAGTTTCGGCATTGTAAATAGCCAAGCGGTCGCGAATAACTACTTCTGTGTCGTCTTTGCGCCCGCGCTTCAACATTCTTTGTACGATTTCTTCGTTCGCCACTTCGATATTAATTACTTTTCCTACGGTACGGCCTAATTCTGCCAGAATTTCATCGAGAGCTCGCGCCTGAACATAAGTGCGCGGGAAGCCGTCGAGTATGCATCCGTTTGCATATTCCGGTTGCATTATTGCCTCGCGTGCAATTCCTGTTACAACGTCGTCCGGCACCAAGCGTCCCGACTCCACGTATTCTTTCGCTGTTTTTCCAAGTGCGGTTTCGGCCTTAATCGCTTGGCGAAAAGCGTCGCCGGTAGAAAGATGCGGCATACCAGTTCGTTCCGCCAATAGTGCCGCCTGCGTGCCTTTGCCTACGCCGGGTGCTCCAAAAAGTACTATAATCATTCGCTTGCTCGCAGTATATGGGCAACAGCTCGTTTATTTAGTCGTGCAATTCTATGCAAATGTTCTGCAAATATACTGTAATAGTCCGAATTACAATTTGCAAGTAAATGCAAATACAAATCAGATGACAAGCAACAAAAATACATTGAAGGCCGACAAATAAAAAATCAAAGGCATGTTTTAATACCGCAAAATCGCACTTACAGTCCGTCGATATCCGTAATTTCTCTGCCGTTGATTACCCAACGTATCAAAGAATCAAATTCGCCTTTTTTGAACGTGCGCCATGCATCGGGCAGACGACTCTTATACGCAATACGCTCGCTTACGCCCGACGGTGAGCAACCTAATACTATAGCGTCGCGGGCGGTAACATGGGGTCGTGCTATAATTCTCGCTGTATCGGGCGGGAAATTGTATCCCCTGCGATTTTTGTCAAGAACTAAGTACGAGAGTGGCAAATCACTTAGGTCTATGCCTAATTTTTCTGCGAATTGCGTCCATTCGCGCTCGGTGTAGGCTTCGGGCGGTGATTTGGCAAAAAAATGGCACCAATGCCGCTTATTAACCGGACTTGTCATACCGCAAACCACAGAATGAGTGCAAGGTGCTATAACGTTGTATTCCGAGCGAAGCAATTCGCGGACGCTTATTAAAGCGCGACTTGCGGCATAAGTTCCGGGCTCTGTCCATAGAATTACGTCCGCACGGCGCAGATGCTCAACCAACGCTTTTATTTGTTGCGGCATAAGTTCGGTAATTACGTGGCTGACAACTGCAATTCCGCCGTCAAAATCAGGTGAGTCGGCGGCTTTTACAAGCAGTTGGGGAAAACTCTTAACGGCTTTCGAGGCAGCGAAAGCCGTCGCACGCAAAGAGCGGTCGAACAAGCGCAGTTCCGAAAAATAATTATCGCCGAAATGCTCTATAATTGTTCGCGAAGCCACGCCGCTGCCACACCCCCAATCGGTAATCGCGTTGCCTTTCGGCGGTTGCCAGCCGATACGATCCAATTCACGCAAAACATACAGCCATTTCCAGCCTATTCGCCGTGCAAAAGAACGGTCGTAAACGTCTAATTCATCGTCGGACTGCCAGTAATCAGCGACACCGGCCGTGCCGTCGAGATATGCCGCACGGAGCCTGTTAAGCATTTGCACTTCTTTGTTTTTCATATAAAAAGTAATAGTGGCAGGAAAAATCAGAACGCAAAACTCACTGAAATGCCCGTAGGTCGTATTCCCATTAGAACGCCATGCTTACCGTCCGCGTTCGCTTTGTGCATCGCCGGCACAATGTAGCCGAAAAGACTTCCGGCCGCCGCACCCGCCAGAACGTCTGTGGTAAAATGCGAGCCTGCCAATATACGAAAGAGTCCTACTGCTCCCGCAGCCGCAAACGACCCGCACCACACATAAGGCGCATATTCGGAATCGGGGAAATAATCGCTATAAACAGTAGAAATAAACATAGCCGAGGCAAACGATATGCAAGTATGTTGCGAGAAAAAAGAGCGTTGCGCGTCGGGCGCAAGTTTCATCTCTAACGGTGCATCAGGATTGTATGCAAAGGGACGGAAACGCCGCACTCCGGCCTTTGCATAGAAAGCGGCCGAATTAGCCGATAGCATGGTTTCCGCATACATTACCGACAAAGTCAGCCAATCTTTGCCCGCGCCGTCGAGCAACAAAATTCCGGCCGGCACAACAGTAATCGTTCCAACCAAATAATCACTTGCAACATCAAAATTTTCGGAATAATTTTGCGTAATCCACCTATCAAGCAAATTTATATTATCGCTGTTCAAAGCCGTAATATCGTCGGGCGAAGCAGATTTCGCTTTACCGTTTAGCAACAAAGAGTAAAGGCCGTTTGCCGCACCTCCGCCGAGTAGAACCGATTCACGTAGCCACGTAAGATTATAGGGCGAAGTTTGAGCGATGCCGATAACCCTGCCGGCAAAAATTAAAAGTACTGTAACAAGTAAACGACTCATAATCCTTTGTTTGAAGTAAACAATTACAGTTAGTAATCAAGTGATGTTTCAAAAATAGCAACATATCACGCATAACCCCGACTTTTGAAGTTTTCTGTTGAAAACTTCTTTGTTTTACTACAAACAATAACATTGGCGCGGGTGTCGTCTTGCTAAAAGTTTGTTCATCAGCCTATATTTTCGATGCAAAATTTCGTCGTGCGATTGATTTTTGCCTTATTTGCAGCGGCCGTTGCAGTCGGTTGCGGATCCGTACCCAAACGCCTAACAGGCCTCGAACTGCAACGCGAAACGCGCGACCCCAAAGATAAGCCGCAATTTCTGCTCTCGACTACGCGCCATGCGGACTCGGCCGATGCTTCTAAAGTAGTGTTCGATATTTGGAAAACCGATTATTCTCATTATCCGGACACGATAAAACTTTTTGCCCGAGTTTATGATTCGCTTGGAAATTTTATTACCAATATGGCACCGCCGTATCGCGAAGATGCACGCTATTTCACCTCGATTATCGAAAAATTGGGGCGAAAAACCGTTCCGATAAGGAATTTTGCCGTGCGAGAGTTCGGCGACGCAGACTCCATTCCGTACTCGGTTATGCTTACGGTAGATTACAGCGGTTCTATGACGGGCGTTTTCGGTGCTTTGAAGGAAGGCGTTGAAATGTTTATAGGACTAAAGCAACCGCAAGACCGCATAGGAGTTGCCACTTTCGGCCGCGAATTTCGTATGAGTGCGCCGTTTTCGTCCGATAGAAACGTATTACTTGCCGATTATCGCTCGTCCGCCGACCAGAGCTTCGGCTATTATTCCGCGCTCTACGACGGCATTGCACGTTCAATAGAAAAATTTGCCGAAACTCCGCCCGATATTGCACGAATTCTCGTGGTATTCTCAGACGGCGACGATAATTACTCACGGGCTCGACTGCGTGCGGTGATAGACTCGGCCAAAGCAAATAATGTGAATATTTTCACGGTTGGTTTCGGCTATGCCAACGATTCTCTTTTGCGTGCAATTTCAAATTATACGGGCGGTAAATATTATCACGCTTACTCGCGGGAGGAATTGAAGCGGGTTTTTCTGGATATATATCGAAGTTTACGGAATTTCTATCGTATAACGTATCATCCGCCGGAATTTATAGGTAAGCATTTTATCTCGGCAAATATTTCGTTGCCGGAACGCGACAGCATACGTGCCAAAGGAATGTACGACACGGGGCCGTTCTACGAAGGGCTTGGCGACGACGCAGATATCGGCACACGATTTTCCTACAAAATTCTTTTTGATTTCAATAAAGCCGACATACGCCCCGAATCAATGCGTATAATAGAAGAACTTGCCGACTTGTTGCAACAGCCTATGTATTCCAATTATTGGCTTGAAGTGCAGGGACATACCGACAATGTAGGCTCGGAGGAAGCCAACCTGAAACTATCCGAAATGCGTGCAACGGCTGTGGTTGATGCACTTGCGGCACAAGGCGTAGAGAAGCGACGGTTATTTCCTCGCGGCTTCGGATTTACGCAACCCGTGGCACCGAACGACACGGAAGAAAATCGTCAGAAAAACCGTAGGACGCAATTTATAGTTTTGCGTAAATAAAATACTGCACGGCAATTCGATATTCTTGGTTTTTCGGCAACACAAAGCGCAGTTATTCGGGTATTAAAATTTCGCGGCTTATCGCTTTAAGCCACGCTTACATTCCCGAATTGGCTTCCCATACGAGCTCCCCAACTTGCCAAATCTCCGCCGCCGGGGAAACCGCTGACGGTTGGCCCTTCAAATCTGAAAGTACGCGAGCCGCCGCCGTATTGTGTATTAACTCCGGCCGTGCATGGAACTCTCCAAACATTGGCTAATTTATCCATCAGTGAACGCCCCGCCGAACCGCCTCCTACGTTACAGCCAAGCATTTGCACGGAGCCGTATGGCAAGAAAATACCGCTTATTCCGGCCAGAGTTCCGGCGATTTGACTGAAATTATCGTTGGATATTCCAGCAAGATGCGGTGCGCCGTAAATTTCGCCGCCGGTTACATTTTGCATTCCTCTATTGCCATGTCCATGGAAACGCAACAAGGCTACACGGCCATGTCTTGCTCGCGCAAGTATTTGTCCCATAATGTATTGAACGCCGTTAGACATTCCATAGACGACAATCGGATCGCCGCCTGCACTGCGAATATCCGATGCTTCGAGTGCAACCAAACTTGGGTCGGTTCCATCAACAACATCAATAGTCTGTGCATTTGTAGTCTGCATGAGTTTATCCCAAGTCCTGCGTCCTACTATTCCGTCGCCAACAAGATTGTTATGCTTTTGGAAACCAGCAACTGCACGATGCGTTTTTACGCCAAAGTTCCCGTCCGTTTTGAGAAGCGTTTGCGGAGGATGGATACGCATCCATACTTGCAACGTCCCAACAACAGGAAGAATCGTTCCTTGCGCAATATGAATCATAACTGTATGCGATATATTATGATTGAGGGTGGTGCGCGGCACTCGCCTTTGATTGGCGAGTGCCGTATACACCGTATATTGATACAAAAGTGTATTACACTTTCTTGTTGTGTTTGAGACTCCAACCCGTAACGATAGCCGGAAGTGCGCCGCCCGGGGCTTCTTTTTTCTGGGGAATATATTCCCATTTAATTTCGGCATAGTTAAAGCTGACTTGTTCGGTCGGTATACCGCCGCCGCCGCCTTGTTGCGCAAAGCTCGACACAATAAGATCGGTAAACGTGATTTTATAGTAGCGAACGCGCTTGTCGCCGTCGGCCGAAGCACGGAACAGTTCCAGCTCGGCTTTCTTGAAGTGTTGCCCGCTGCTGCAAGCAAGTTCGAGAATTGGCGTGGATTTGTCAATGAGTTTAGTAACAACCAAATCCTGATGATGTACGCGCTCGGCAGTACGTCCGCCGGACGAGCTTGTAGTGCCTACTATCGCTTGGGATTCTCCCCACGAGAACGCTTCGACTTCAATCCAGTCTTTGTGTTCGTGGTCTTCGCTTTCGCCGACTATTGTGTCGATTTTGAGATAAAAATCGCGAGCCATAACAGCCCTCCTTGATAAAAGTAAAAAAACAGACAGTTAAAAGAAAAAAGAACAGTTCTTTCGTATAATTATCTTTGTTCCGAAACAGCACGCGATTATGCCGTAAAATCAGCCTTTGGGAGGCGGCAATTCAGCCACTAATCGCATAGAAGCCGTTAATTCGTTGAGTTGGAAATGCGGACGCAAGAATACCGAAGCTTTATACGAACCCGGCTTGCCCGGCACTTCAAACACATCTACGCGGGCATCGCGCAACGGATAGCTTGCTTTAACTTCCTGCCCCGCATCATCAAGCCCCATTGTATATTGCATTATCCAATTATTCAGGAAGCTGCTTACATTGGAAGCCGAAGCAAAACTGCCGATTTTATCGCGCATTATTGCTTTTAGATAATGTGCAAATCTCGAAGTAACCATTACGTAAGGCAGCTGTGCCGAAATACGCGAATTTGCGTTCGCCGCATCATTATCATAGAGTTTAGGCTTCTTTGAAGTGGCACTTCCGAAGAATGCGGCATAGTCGGTACCTTTGCAATGCACCAGAGGTAAAAATCCTAAATCGTCCAATTCTTTCTCTCGACGGTCGGGAATAGCAACTTCCGTCGGAACTTTCATCATATTGTCGCCGTCGTCGGTCAAGAATGTGTGTGTGGGCAATCCTTCTACTATCCCACCACCTTCCACGCCGCGAATAGCGGCCGGCCAACCATAAACCGCGCAAGCATTTGTTACTCGTTGTGCAAGCGACCAAGCGGCATTTCCCCACAGGTACTTGGAATGATCCTTGCCGTCTACGTCCTCTTTGAAATTAAATCCGTCAACCGGTACGGTATTCGGGCCATACGGCAATCGCATTAAAGTATGCGGCAAGGTCAGAACTACGTATTGCGAGTCTTCCGATTCGCGGAAAGAACGCCATTTGGCCATTTCCGCGCTTTCAAAAATTTTAGCCAGGTCACGAGGTTGATTCAAGTCTTGATAGCTGTCCATATCGAACATAAGTGGGCTTGCAGCGGTAAGTACCGGAGCGTGAGCGGCGGCGGCTACATTCGATAACTTCTCCAAAAGAGTGATATCCTGCGGGCCGCGACCGAATTCGTAATCTGCTACCAAGAACGTGTATGGTGCACCGCCGAATTGCCCGAACTCTGCTTCATAAACTTGTTTGAATAGGGCACTTTGGTCGAACTCTGAGGCGCGCTCCAAGTCGTTAAGCAACTCTTTTTTCGAGGCGTTCAGCACGCGCACTTTCATGCCTTGCCCGGTTTCCGTGTTATAGACCAATTGCTTCATTCCGCGCCAAGTAGCCTCTAATTTCTGAAATTCGCCATTGTGCAGAATTTCGTTAATCTGGTCACTTAGCAGAGTATCTATTTGGGCTATCCTTGTATTAATAAACGACACTGCATCTTTGCTGATTGCGGTTTGTCCGACTACTTGACTGATAAACTCGGACAGCATATCTTTCGCACCTTGCATCTGCTCGGCACCGCGGGCCATTTTGCCTTCCGTAACAATCATATCGAGGAGGTTTCCATGTCCGGCCGCTTCCTGCAACGTTTCGAGCGTCGAGAGCGAATTTGAGGATTGTTGTGGCATAGTATTATCCCTCCTCCGATTGTTGTAAATTGAGCTGTTCCGTATTGCTGATAACAGTTTGAAGCAATTCTTCGAGTTTGTCGTTGCCGTCGAGTTTCGCCAGCAAGTCGGTTAGTTTTTTACGGGCATCCATAAGTTTGCGAAGCGGCTCTACTTGCCGGGCGATGTTCGCCGGATTAAAATCGTCCATGTGGTTGAAATTCAATTCCACATTAACTTGCGTGCCGTCATTCTGCAATTTATTATCTACTCTTAATGCTAATCTGGGATTAACCGAATCCAATACATCATTGAAATTATCACGGTCAATCTCGGTAAATTTCCGCTCTTTGAGCTTAGGAAGCGGCTGTGACGGCTTGCCGGATAAGTCGGCTAGAATACCCACTACAAACGGCAATTCTTTTTTTTGCGACGCACCGCCCGTTTCCACGTCATACGTGATATGCACTCGCGGCGGGCGCACTCTGTCCAGCTTGTGCTGCGTACTGTCTGCCATATTTGCCCTTTCGGTAAATATTAGTAAGATTGCCGACTTTCACCGCTCAATCGGACGGTGAGTCCGAGCCGGAACGTCGGCCTGAATTACAAGAATACAAAACTACGCTTTGCCCGACGCATAACAAAAAAAAATGTTATTTATGACGTAATAACGATATGCAAGCCGCAACAGTCGAATTTTATTCACTTATGCAAGTATAGTTCTAATTGAGATTTTTTCTTATGCTACGCTATTCGTTCGGTGCATTTTCTACGTGTTTTTATACCGCATATTATTGATAAATGCAATATATCGTATTACAATCACCGGCATTTTCTATAAAACCTCTATGTTTTTCAACCCTGTAAATTTACCCGCACTTCTTGTTCTTCAATCGTTTTACGCTCTGCACGCCGCACTTTTCGGAAGCGTTATTTTTAGATACAAACGCAATATAATGGGACTTAAATACCTGTCAACTCTACAAAACCTCTATCTGCCCGGCCGATATATTTTGACGACAACAATCAAATTTTCGATATGTGTTGCAAAGCGACAATGGCCCCGTTTATATTTTTTACCGCTTGCTATAATCCGTCATATTTGGATAGAACGAAATGCTTGCGTAATTTGGAGTTTACAAATTTGTCCATTCGCACTTTTTGCATACAGCAATAAACATATTTAACTTTTACTCGGGAGCAAAAGCACATGTTTCGCCACTTTTTTCTCACCATATTTACAATTACTTGTGCGATTATATTATCTCCTTCGTCGGCCATTGCCGGCAAAGAATCGGACGAGCATATTGCAAAGCCATTCAAACGCATGAGGTATTTCTACGAAACACGCTCTTTTCCTTTCGAGCGTATACCCGACAATGCTTACACCGATGCGTATAATTATGTGAAACGCTCGATGAATGCGAAAAAAAGTGCGGCACAAATATTGGCACAGCAACCCGAATGGCGGCAAATAGGCCCAATCGCCGTAGGCGGGCGTGTGCGCAGTATTGTTATGCACCCAACCAAAACCGGTGCTGTATTTATAGGCGCGGCGGCCGGCGGCGTATGGAGTACGGAAAACGACGGTCAAAGTTGGAGTCCGATTATGGATTTCGAAAACTCGTCGGCTATGGGTGCATTGGCTATTGACCATAATAATCCCGATATTATGATTGCGGCTACGGGCGAAATGGTAAGCGGAAGCTGGAGTATGCCCGGCGCGGGGATATACAAAACTACGGACGGCGGTAAAAATTGGCGAAGCATAGGACTTACCACCGTAGGAGCGTTTTCGAAAATTTATATTCATCCCAAAAATTCACAAACAGTATACGCCGGCGGTGCAATGTCCGGCGGCGGATTCTATAAATCCACAGACGGCGGCGAATCATGGAAGCGCACTCTCGAAGGAACGGTTGCAGATATTTCAATAAATGCCGATGATGAAAACGAATTGTTTATCGGTGTTACGGGAGAATCGGTATTCCGCTCCACTGACGGCGGGGAATCATGGACGCGGTTCAATATGAGCGACTATGCTCTCGGGCGTATCTCGGTGCAACAATCCCATTCCGATAAAAATATCGTGTATGCTCTTGCCGGAGGCGACGGAAATGCCGGTTATGTTTTCAAATCCGTTAATCGCGGACAAACTTGGACAGTAATATGGAACAGCGAAAATATATTTACTTCCGGCGGCAACAGTCAGGCTTCGTATGATAATTTCATAGCGGTTCATCCGGAAAATTCCAATATAGTTCTCGTGGGCGGAGTTAATCTATATCGTACTGCCGACGGCGGCAAAACATTAGGCGGATGGTATCAAGTAGGCGGATACAATACCGATGTACATCCCGATATGCACTGCGCCGTATTCGATGTCAATAACCCGAACATCGTATATCTTGGATGCGACGGCGGTATGTATCTCAGCGAAGACGCAGGTGACACATGGAAGGATATAAACAACGGACTCGCCATTACGCAGTTCCACGATATAGGCCTCGATAACAAAAGCAATAAAGTCTATGGCGGAGCCCAAGATAACGGCACAATGTCTGCCACCGCCACAACTTGGGGCGAAATCGTGGGCGGCGACGGCGGCTTTACGGTTGTAGACCCGACAAATTCCGGAATTATATACGGCGAAACTCAAAACGGGGCTTTATGGAAAATGACCAACGGCTCTATAAAAAGTCTGAGTAATAAATTTCCGTCGGACGACGAAGGCGCTTGGGTTACTCCTATCGTAATTGACCCCATTGACCCGCGAACAATATATTGCGGGCGCAGCGCACTCTATATTTCGGGCGACCGAGGCGAACGCTGGGACGTAGCATCGCCGCGCTACGGCGGTAAAATTTCGGCAATAGGCGTTTCACCCGCCGACCCTGCGATTATTTATATCGGCACCGCACGCGGCGAAATTGCCGTAACTACCGAAGGCGGCGGCTCATGGACAAATATTACCGGACTTCCGGCACGCTTTGTAAGCGATATAGTGCCGTCATATAACGATGTAAATACGGCTTATATATCTCTTTCGGGTTTCCGTGCCGCGCACGTTTACAAAACTACAGACCTCGGTAAAACATGGAACGATATAGGCAAAGGGCTACCCGATATACCCGTAAACGCACTCGCAATTCATCCCGACGACGAAAATAAAATTTTTATCGGTACGGACGTAGGCGTATTTGCAACCTATGACGGCGGCGCATCTTGGTTCCCGTTCGGCATAGGTTTCCCGTCCACAATGGCCATAGAATTAGAATTTTATTTGCCTCCGATCCCCACGCCCGGCAAGGTTACGCTTCACTGCGGTACCCACGGACGCTCGATATGGGAAATTGACGTTCCTTCCGAGATTATCACCGAACAAGAGATCACAGCACCCATCGGCGGCGAAATTTTTGTATCGGGCGAGATAAAAGATGCCGCTTGGTACGGTTTTACGCCGCCCGTAAAAGTGGAATATACACTAAACGACGGAAAAACATGGACTAATATAGCTGAAGGTGCTACCGGAAATTCGCTAAAATGGGTTATTCCCGACAAAGCGACATACCTTGCGCGTATTCGCGTAAGCAGCATAAGCGAACCTGCGCAAACCCGTACAACGAGGACATTTACCGTTATTCAGAAATATACCGGACTTGTTCTGCAAAACTCAGGCGTTCGTCATATTCCTTACGGGCTTGCATACGACGGCAAGAACGGACTTTGGGCTACCGCTTTCGATAAGGACACAGCTATCGCCGGACGCTTGTATAAATATAATGCCACTACACTTGTTTTCGAAAAAGCGGTAAAGATAACTCAAGGCGACAGCTTATTCACCGATTTGACCATAGACCGCGCAACCGGCGAATTCTACGTTCATAAGCTTGCCACCACTTCGGCAGCTATAGGCGGAGAAATTTATGTTATGGACAGCAATGGCGTGGTAAAACGTAATTTCAAATCACCGTGCATCGCTTATCCTATCGGCTTGGAGCTTGTTAAGGGAGTGCTGTATTGCGCCGACCGCGACGGCGGACGCTGGATTTACAAACTAGACCCGGCCACCGGCATTGAAACCGGCGCAAGAGTAAAGAATCCCTTCGACGTTGGAAGCGGACCGCGCTCTATATGTTCTGCCCCTGACGATATTCTTTATCAAGCATCTACAAATTTCGGCGGCGGCAGTTTGTCCAATTCTTACGCAGTCAAATTTACGACCGCCAATCCAGGTAAAGAGATTTCACGCTTCGAATTGCAATTTAGTGCCAATCCGATTAACGTTCGCGGTATAGAATATGACCCGCGCGACAAGAATTTCTGGGTATCCGATTACGGCGGCACTATCTATAAAGTAGCCGGAACTGAAATTCAAACCGCAGTTGACGAGCAGAACAATATTCAACCTACTTCCGATATTGTCATCGCTCCCAATCCTACAGGCGAAATATGCTATATCGGTTTCACGCCGTCGCGCACCGCCGCAAAAGCAACTGTAACGATTAATAATATGCTCGGCGCAATAATAGCACAAGTTTATGAAGGCACCGTCGTCGCCGATGAACAAAAAATCGTCCGATTTGATGCTTCGGCACTGCCTAACGGCGTTTATGCGGTTGTCTTTACTTTGGACGGAGGCAACAGCATAACTACAAAATTGATTGTAAATCGCTAAAAAACAAGGCTTCGATTATGAAACATCTGATTTTTCGATTTTTGGGCAATACTTTGGCGGTTTATGCAACGGCCGCTTTATTGCCCGGAATTACGGTAAGAAATTTTTGGAGTGCGGCTCTTGCAGCATTGGTTATAGGTGCGCTTAATGCTTTCGTAAAGCCTATATTAAATCTGCTTTCCATGCCGTTTATTATCGTTACGCTCGGATTGTTTACGCTTGTAATTAACGGACTTATGCTGTGGCTCGCATCAATTTTATTAGATGGATTTTACGTAAGCGGCTTTTTGAGTGCGATAATCGGTGCTTTGGTTATCAGCATATTTTCAATGATTTTCGGAAGAATATTCGGCGTTAAGAATTAGATGTGTGCAAAGACGATTTTTCACGTAAAAAAAACATGTAAAAAAATATCGCATCGGGAATTGCCGCAAGAGTTATCGACATTGTGTCCTGTGTAAACCACGAGGCATAACCCGGGACCTGAATACGCACGTTTTCGGGAGTAATAATAGTCGTCATAGCACTATCCGGCACAAGTAATTGCGCAATAGGACCGGCAAGCGACCAAAGAATGATAAATGCCAAACCGAATATTAAAGCACCGAGTAAGCCTTCGCGCAATCCGGCCGCTTGCCAACGCTTGGTAAAAGCATAAAGCGCGGCCAAAAAATGCAGGTAAAAAATGGCAAGTTCTATCATATTTAACGTTTATTATTGAAAGCGAAACATCGCTGTATAATGCAAAACTATGGAAAACGGTGAAGATTTTCGGCTTGTTTTTGTAACGACCGGCTCAGAAGAAAATGCCCGCGATATAGCGCGTACTTTAACGAAAGAGCGACTTGCTGCTTGTTGCACTATGATTAGTGGTGCCGTTTCCATTTATCGTTGGCAAGGAAATATCGAGGAAAGCCGCGAAACACAGTTATTTATCAAAACATCAGCCGGCCAGCTTGGCTTGGTTGAACAACGAATACAACAGCTGCATAGTTACGATACACCCGAAATTGTCGCCGTAATACTAAGCGATATTTCCACGCCATATCTTGCTTGGTTGCGAGAGTCTTTACTTTAAGTAATCGAAAATTTAGAAACAATGTATCGTATAACGGCAGAATATCGTCCCGAAGAAAAGTATAAGCCGATATCGGAATGGCGCGAAGACGAACGCCCGCGAGAAAGGCTGATTGCACACGGATCACATACGTTAAGCGATGCCGAATTGCTGGCTATTTTGCTTGGAAACGGTGCCCGCGGACAGTCGGCCGTGGAGTTAGCCCGCGATTTGATTGAACGTTCCATTGATTTGACGCGACTGTCGGCACGCAGCGCACATGAGCTGAAAAATATTAAGGGAATAGGTGCGGCAAAAGCAACCAGACTTGTTGCTGCATTTGAACTTACGCGCAGAGTGCAGTCTCAGCCGTTTGACCCGAAGCGACAAATTCAATCGCCCGACGACGTGGCGCGTCATTTTATCCCGAAATTGCGCGGTGCGCAAAAGGAAACATTCCGCATAGCATTACTCGATTCAGCAAACAGAGTTTTTCGCGATGTTTTGATAAGTGAAGGCTCGCTCAATGCCAGCATAGTACATCCTCGCGAGGTATTTCGCCCTGCAATTGCTGAAAGTGCTGCCGCCGTTATTTTACTTCACAATCATCCGTCGGGCAATCCCGAACCCTCACGCGAAGATATTAAAATTACAAAACAACTGCACGAAGCTGGAAAATTTATTGATATTGCCGTACTCGACCATATAATTATTGCCGGTGAAACGTTTACCTCTTTTACTCAACGAGGGCTTATGCCATAGGCATAATATATCATCAATAAAAATATTTGCTGTATCTCCCACCTCCCAATAACCATATATTGCAAGAAGTTGCTAATTTTAAAGGCATTACTAAAATTTTAATGGAGCAAAGTTAAGTTTTCCGAAGTAGAATAGGGCGTTAATTCTAAATCGCTCGAAATTTAAAAATCCTCTTGCTTTAGATATTACCGATTGTATTTTCCCGT
>JADZAA010000084.1 GCA_020852855.1 Bacteroidota bacterium | reverse complement strand
TGAACGGGAAAATACAATCGGTAATATCTAAAGCAAGAGGATTTTTAAATTTCGAGCGATTTAGAATTAACGCCCTATTCTACTTCGGAAAACTTAACTTTGCTCCATTAAAATTTTAGTAATGCCGGTAATACAAGATTGAAATTGGAGGCGATTACCCGCTTTATTTACCGCGGCTACATTTTTCCCTCCTAAAAAACTCGATCTGCATATCTGCCTACGGACCTATCCGACGGATAGATTCACCTTCCATGCGTTGAACCGGCGACTGCGTTTAGCAGTATGCAACCGACTCCAAATCGGTAAAATAATACAATAATATCAACGCTGAAAAAATCTTGAAAGAACATAGAAATGACAGGTTTACGACGAATGTATCATCTCCTTTTCGGAGAGGTTACGCCGATTATCCGCTTAGGACGGCGACGGCATTTGCAATTTGAGGATTTACCGCCCGTACCGAGCGAATTGGATACTCGAGAATCATATAAAAGATTTAAAAACACGGACGCAGTTCGTCCGTACAAATTCATTGTATCACTGTTCCGTGCGGCGGGATATACGGCGGCAATGTCAGTATTGTTCCCGTTGCTCACTGTTTTGACCGGAATTGTCAATCCCGTTCTTTTGCACGCACTTATAGCCGATTTAGGCATGAGCGATATACCGATGACCGAAGCAATTCTTCTTGCTTTGTCACTCGGAGCAGCCGGAATATTGGACGGTATTTTTACGCAACACGGCTACTATTACAAATTAATGACCAATGCGCGAATCATTGGAGGACTGAATTCGCGTATTTACCGACATTCGTTGCGGCTTACACGCTCGGCGCAACTTGAAACACCGTCGGGCGACACTATAAATCATTTAGGCAACGATTCCGACCAATTGGCCGAAGCCTCGTTTTTTATTCCCGATATTATCTACTGCTCCACGCTGACGATAACGGCTTTTGTTATGCTGTGGCATTTTCTGGGAATGGCCGCTATTGCCGCAATTAGTGCAATGTTGCTAATTCTGCCGCTGTCCCGTGCTTTGTCCAAACGTTTTACGCGGCTTGACCATGAATTGATGAATTATCGCGACGAGCGCGTAACTCTTATGTCGCAAATACTTCACGGAATACGCATTATAAAATACTTTGCTTGGGAAAAAAGCATGAGTGTGGAAGTTTCGGAAATTCGCGCTCAAGAGTTGCGTTCACGTATGAAATTGGCAATTACGGACGCGCTTTCCGGCGTTGTGTTCATTAGTGCCACTTCGCTTGTGGCATTTGTCGGATTCGGCTCGTATGTACTTATGGGAAATATACTTACCGCACCATTGATATTCGCCTGCATTTCTTTGTTTATGTTGCTTGAATTTCCGTTCGGAATGGCTGCGCATATCGTTTCGATGGTTGTTCAGGCAAAGGTCTCGGCAAATAGAATCCATAAATTTTTTCAACGCGAACAGAGAGAAACCGCAGACGGTCGGCTTACTGCTTTTGATAAACCGATCGGGGTAAAATTAAACGAAGTTTCGGTTAATTATCCTGAAATGCAACGTCCTGCTCTTGACTGTGTCAATTTGTCGGTTGTGCCCGGGGAAAGTGTGGCGATAGTCGGTGCGGTTGGTGCCGGCAAAAGTGCTTTGCTGCAAGTTATGATGCAAGATGCGACGCTGAACGGCGGCAATGCGGAATATTCGGGACTTGAACACGACGAAATTCCGCGTATGGCTTATGTGCCGCAGGAATCTTTTATCGTCAACGGAACACTTCGCGAAAATATTCTGTTCGGAGAAAACGAGTATGATTTCGACGATATTTTAAAAGATGCGCAACTGCTTGATGACATTAAACTTATGCCGACCGGAATAAATACGGAAATAGGCGAGTGCGGCGTAAATTTATCCGGCGGACAAAAAACGCGAGCGGCATTGGCAAGGGCTGCCGCACGAAGGCCGGGAATTGTATTTCTCGATGACCCGCTGGCGGCCGTAGACCACCGTACGGAAACTGCATTGTGCGACGATTTGATTTTCGGACGCTGGCGCAATATTACACGAATTATGGTTACGCATAGGCTTTCGCATTTGCCGCGATTCGACCGCGTGATTTATATGGAAAACGGCCGTATAATCGCTGACGGCACATTCGCTGTTCTAAACGAAAAAAGTGCGGAATTTGCGGCTTTCTATGCCCAACATTCTCACGAGGAAACGCATCGTGCGGCTAAGGCAGAGGAAATAACGCCGCAGGCTACGGGCGAAGTTCGATTTACCGATGAAGAAGATCGTGAATTCGGTGCGGTAAAATCGGGAATGTATATTGAATATCTGAAGCAATTAGGCGGAAAAAATCCGAAAACGCGCTTTCTTGTCATAACCGTACTTGCACTTTCATGTGCTTTTGTTTCCGCATTGCCGATTCTGCAAACCGCATGGTTGGGCTGGCAAAACGATTCGGGGAATACCGGGACTTCGGGTAAATTCGGACTGACTCTGTCGCCGATTGCTGTAGTTGGGGTTTATGGAATTATCGGCGTATTATCGCTGCTTATGGCTATGGCAGAGCGTTATTTTTGGACGAAACGCGGACTTGATGCAGCGCAAACGATGCACGATACCACATTAAATTCAACGCTCGGCGCACCGCTTAGGTTTTTCGATGCAACACCTACCGGCCGTATCCTTAATCGTTTTTCTCGCGATATGTTGAACGTGGAGGAGATTGCTTGGAATGTGGAAGAAACAGTGCGGAACTTGGTTAACACATTGGGAGCATTGGTTCTTATGATAGCCGTTGCACCTTTGGTATTATTGCTCGCCGCACCCGTTGCATGGGCTTATTACGCGCTTCAGCGTGATTATCGCGCTTCGGCACGAGAAGCCAAGCGCATAGAATCGCTTGCAAGGTCATTTCGTTATGCGCAGTTCAAGGAAACTCTGTCGGGGCTTGCCGTTATACGTGCTTTTCACAAAGAGAAGCAATTTACCGAACAATTTTACACTATTCTTAATAACTATTTCCGTGCATTTTGGGGCAGTATTTTGCTGAATCGCTGGTTCTCGTCGCGAGTGCCCGTAGTAGGTGGTGCGATAGGTATTGCTACTGCCGTCAGCATTACAATTGCTGCGGCTAACGGATATATTACGGCCGGAATAGCAGGCGTGGCATTGACTTATGCTTTCGGTTTTTGGCATTCGCTTAATTGGAGCATCCGCAGCTTCAGCGAAATGGAATCGCGTATGACTTCGGTTGAAAGATTAGGCTGTTACGGGACTCTTGCCGCCGAACCTTCAACTACACTTGCACCAATTTGTAATGATTTCAGTATCACGCGAGGCGATATTCGCTTTGCCGATGTTCATGCGCGTTATGCGGACGAACTTCCCGAAGTATTGCGCGGAGTTTCTTTTGAAATTAAGGCCGGAGAGCGCGTCGGAATAGTCGGACGCACCGGTTCGGGCAAAACAACGCTGTTTCAGGCATTATTCAGATTTATTGAACTTTCGGGCGGAACTATCGAAATAGACGGAATAAACATAGCCTCGGTGCCGCTTGAACGCTTGCGACGCTCAATGGCAATAATTCCGCAAGACCCTACGCTGTTTATTGGAACTATACGCGGTAATCTCGACCGATTCGGGCAATGCGACGACGAAGAAATTTGGAGTTCCCTCGATAGAGTAAGACTGCGCGAAACTGTGGAGGCGGTAGGCGGATTGAGTGCGGAAGTTCGCGAGAACGGCTATAATTTCAGTCAAGGACAAAGGCAACTTATTTGCTTGGCAAGAGCAATGCTGACCGATGCCCGCATTATAGTTATGGACGAGGCTACGGCAAGTGTAGACGTTCAAACCGATGCTTTGATTCAGGAAACCATACGCAATGAATTTAAAGGCATAACTATGCTTATTATAGCACACCGCCATACTTCAATTGCCGATTGCGATAGAATTATTGAGGTTGCTCACGGACAAATCGAATCCGTTACGGTAAATAATGCCGTACTCGAAAAATATTCATAAAAAATAAAAACAAGTAGAAAAACATCGTGTCGTTCGTACTTTTGCGGTAATTGCGCCGCAAAAGTGCGAAAGATACAAGTTGTATATTTACTCTGAAAATGTTCCGAAAAAAATGGGTGTTGTTTCTAATGATTTTTATGGATAATGCTCTGTATGGCTCGGCTGAATGTTTGATATCTTATGACTGAATTATTTACATAGTTACCGTTAAATATTCACACAAAACAGGGTTGCATTTACTTAAAAAAACTATGGCAAAAGTACTAGTAATAAAAGGTTACACCTCAGAGCAGATTAAAGCCGAGTTCAGCGAGTG
>JADZAA010000083.1 GCA_020852855.1 Bacteroidota bacterium | reverse complement strand
TCTACGCAATCCGTTATACCGTCGCCATTAAAGTCCCCTTGTACAACAATGGAAGAAATATCCCAAGTAAAATGATTTACGGTATCGCCCGGATAACGATTGTAAATTGTTGAAGGTATGCCCAAATCTATTGTTAAAGCATTTATCCCTCCGTTAGGAACATCGAAATTCGGCAGGTAATTTATGTCGCCACAATCTTTACATTCCATACCGAACCATTCTTCGAGTTCGGGTACATTGTCGTATTGGGCTTGTGCATTTGCCGTGCAGCATATAGCGACGGCAATGGCACATAGCATTTGCATTATGCCGTAGAGCGACATTTTCTTGCGCGCGGCGTGCGAGCGTGCAACCGGAATTACCGTCATAGCAAGATAAAATTTCTGTTTCATAAAGAAACTCCTTTCAGGAAAATGGATAATTATTGATTAGGCACATTATTGTGCCGTATTGTTAAACATAGACAGTACACTTGAAATTGCAAAAAGTTCATTAAAATTAGCAACTTCTTGCAATATATGGTTATTGGAATGTGGGAGATATAGCAAATATTTTTTGTTGATGATATGTTGTGGCTACGGCATTTTCCTTTTCTTGTCATATTATTGTTGTGTATTTGATTCTGGTGAAAAAAAACTTTAACGACACTTTTATATCATATTCGTCTCTAACCATTTCAAGTCGCAGCAACATTGAGAATCATTGTAAGCAGAAGCAAAACGCAAGGTGCGAAATTTTACGTAATTTTGTACTGAACTATATTTCTATCATTTTTTTTTCGTAGAATATGGCAAATCTTCTTCGCAAAATTTTTGAACGCCCTTACACGTTCAAGCAAAACGGCTACGATAGAAACACGCCGCCATCGGATATGCGTCCGGGCGACAATGTGGAATACGCAGTAACCGCAACCGACGGACTGACTTACACCATAGAAACGCTTGACATTGTCGCAGGTGAAGCGACGGTTCGCAGCAATACTTCAAAAAGTAAGCAATATAGAGTGCCGCTTGTTATGCTTCGCAAAACAGGTTGATGCTTCGTAAAATAATCTTGACAAATTTTTTGTAGCACAAATATCATTGCTCATGAAAGAGTTTAAAAACGAAGAATATCTTCAATTTAGCGATAAAGACATTGCAAAAAAGCAGCGTACAGCTTTGGACGAGGTTCGTACGTGCTTTGGGCGCGAATATCCGAATTATATCGGCGGTAAAGAAGTTTTCAGCATAGGAAAAACAACTTCGCTAAATCCTGCAAACATAGACGAAACCATCGGAATTTTCCAGAAATCCGGCAAAGACCAAGCCGAACAAGCCATGCAAGCAGCTCTCGTAGCGTTTGAAACATGGAAAAATGTACCGGTTAAGAAACGTGCAGAGTATTTGTTTAAGGCCGCCAAAGTTATCAGAAAACGCCGTCTTGAAATAAATGCATGGATGATTTCGGAAGTAGGAAAAAATTATCTTGAAGCCGATGCAGATACTTGCGAGGCTATTGATTTTCTGGAATTTTACGGTCGCGAAGCATTGCGTTACGGCGGCAAACAACCGATAACAAAATTAAAAGGCGAGCGCAACAGATTGACGTATATTCCGTTAGGCGTTGGAGTTGTAATACCGCCTTGGAATTTCCCGTTTGCAATTCTTGTAGGAATGTCAAGCGCGGCAATAGCAGCCGGAAACACCGTTGTATTGAAGCCTTCGTCGGATTCGCCTATGATGGGCTGGATTTTTGCTGATATTATGCGTTCGGTCGGGCTACCGGACGGCGTGTTAAACTTTCTTGTGGCTTCGGGTGCAGAAGCAGGTGATTATCTTACTCAACATCCGAAAACAAGATTTATTTCATTTACCGGTTCGATGGAAGTCGGTTTGCGCATAAATGAATTGGCGGCAAAGAAATCCGAAGGTCAAATTTGGATTAAGCGCGTTGTAGCCGAGATGGGCGGAAAAGACAGTATTATAGTGGATAAGGTAAAAGATATAGATGAAGCGGTGAAAGGCGTGGCGGCCGCTGCGTTCGGCTTTCAAGGGCAAAAATGCTCGGCTTGCTCACGTGCAATCGTTGATGAAAGTATTTACGATGAATTTACCGCAAAACTTCAAGCTGAAGTCGCCGGTCTGAAAATAGGCGACCCGGCGGATAATTACAGTGTAGGCCCGGTTGTTTCCGCCAAAGCAGAAAAAACGATTTTGGAATATATAGAAATCGGTAAAAAGGAAGGGCAACTGTTAAACGGCGGCGGAAAGGTAAGCGGTAAAAACGGGTATTTCATACAACCAACTGTAATTGCAGATGTTTCGCCTACTGCACGAATAGCGCAGGAGGAGATTTTCGGACCTGTTCTTGCTGTGATAAAATCGTCGAGTTTCGAAGAATCGCTTGCAATAGCAAATAATACGATATACGGACTTACGGGAGCGGTTTATTCGGATAATCAAGACGCACTTTTTCGTGCAGAAAATGAATTTCATGTAGGAAATTTATATCTGAACAGAAAGTGCACCGGTGCTTTTGTAGGTTGTCATCCCTTCGGCGGATTTAATATGAGCGGAACGGATTCCAAAGCAGGCGGGCGCGATTATCTGTTGCTGTTTTTGCAAGCGAAAACCGTGAGCGAGAAAGTTCGCGGCAAATAATCGAATTATCAATATAATTGATTTTTTAAGAGAAAAGGCGTGAATATCCTATCGGACTTTCCGCCTTTTTGTTCATACGTCATTTTTTATCTAACTCGTTATTTTACAACCGTGCAGTTATTTGAATGAGTATTAAAATTTTGATAATTGAAGACGAACAAATCATTCGCTCGCTACTGGCGCGTATGATTATTAAAAAATTTCCGTCTTGCATTGTAATTGAAGCAGAAAACGGAGCAAAAGGGCTTAAAGCGGTCGATGCCGAGAACCCCGACGTGGTTTTTCTTGACGTTAATATGCCTATGATGAACGGTGTTGAAACACTTTCGCTTATTCGTAAAATACCGCGATTCAAAAATATTCCCGTATTCATTATGACAAGCGTAAGCGAGCGTGATGTCGTAGTGAGATTCATGCAATTGGGAATAAAAGGCTATATTTTAAAACCTCCCGAAAAATCGGTGGTTTATGCGCAACTTGATAAAATAGCCGACGATTTACGCCGTGCAGGAAAATTGGCGGCTGTGCATAAAAGGTCTGTTTTGCTGGTCGGCAGTGATGAAACGTTTGCCGCTGTTTTTGCCGATACATTTTCGCCGTTTGCCGAAATACGTGTTGCAGATACCGTTCAAGATGCCTTGCGTTTATTTACTGAGAAAGTGCCGACAGACGTATGTATTTCCGAAACAGATTCTGCAAATACCGGCGAATCTGATGAACGCATCATAGCCGGAAAATTGAAAAATGCAGCCCCGTCGAAAAAAAAGATTAAAACTTATCTTCTTAATCAATCCGGAGTGTTACGACAAGAGGAAGCACGTTTTTTTACAGGAGCGGTCAAGCGTTCGCTCCGGCCGCCAGAGCTTTTCGACTCCGGCATTCGTACAATATTCGAGCAACGCAATATATACGAAAAAATACAATTTCTTGTAGATAATCTTAGCGAGCGTCAATTCGACGATATTATAGACGATTTTTTTGAAAATCTTTCTATGCCGGCTAAAATTACGGATATAGAGCCGAAACTTGTTAGGTACGAGGCCGCTGCCGCCGCTTTGCTGGCTTTGCCCGATAACGAAGTGAAAATAGCAGTTTCTCTGGGCGGTGATAAAAGTAAATTCGAGGAGATAACTCGCCAAGCGGGAGGAACAGGCAACAGTATTGCGGATTTTTGCAACCCGCTGTTGAGCAAAATACAGGGTGAAATCTCGTGCTTACTTGAAAAATACGGAGTTGGATCCGATAAAACGGAAGTTATAAATTTAAATGATACCGACTCAATTTCGCCCGTTCGCTACGATACAATACCCGAGATATTAAAAATAATCGAGTTAGACGGCGGTATAAAATTACATTTTTCTGTCGTAGTGTATCAATAAAGAGCGGTATCGGCTTCTAACATAAAAAAGACAATATGAAGCAAACGTTTATTCGTAAAAGAATTGTCGCACATATTTCCGAAATTCTCTATGCTTTATGATATTAACGCTCCATTGCCTGCCTTGCGTCGCGATATTCGATTGACAGCCTCGCCCGATGGCAATATGCTTTATATGAGCGACGCGATGAGTTATGCGGAAAATATGCTGACCATTCCTGCTAATGCGTTGCACGCGCTCGAAATGTTTGACGGTCATAACAGTGCTTTCGCTTTGGAGTCATTTTTTCGCGAACGATATGCCATAAATATTCCTGCATCGGATATAGTCGAATTCGCCTCGATTTTAGACCGCGAAGGCTATCTTTGTAGTGCTTCATTCGAGTTGCGCCGCCGTGAGTTTGAAGAAAAATACAATCGTGAAACTGTTCGTCGCAATGTTTGCGCCGGTGGTGCATATCCGGCAGAGCCTGAAGAATTGCGTAGTTTTTTACAAAACATAATGCAATCGGCTGATAATTCAGATATAGAAACCGGTGCGACCGGAATTATTGCACCGCATATAGATTTGAACGTAGGCGGAGTCTCTTACGCGCCTGCGTATCATGCCATCAAAGATACTGATGCGGATTTATTCGTAATATACGCTACATCGCATTATGCCGATTACGACCTTGTAATCCCGACTGACAAAGACTTTGAAACGCCGCTTGGCTTAGTTAAAACCGATAGGGATTTACTTGAAAAAATTCGTGCGCGTTTGCCTTTTGAGCTCACTCGAAACGACATGGCACACCGGCCTGAACATTCCATTGAACTCGAATTGATTTTTTTACAATATCTTTTCCCTAAGCGCGAGTTTACCATACTTCCGTTGCTTGTAACCTCATTCGGACATTACAGGGACTTTCCGCGTCATGATGAAAAGGTGCGGCTTATTGCTGAATCGGTTCGGGAAACGGTGAAAGAATCGTCGCGGAAAGCAATCTATATTTCAAGCGGCGATTTGGCGCATATAGGGCGGAAGTTCGGGGATAATTTCGATGCCGAAGAAAAACTTTCAGAATTGGCGCAAGTTGATGCAAAATTACTTGACAGATTAGCCGTATGCGACCGGGACGGTTTTTTTGCACAGATTGCAAGTTGTAATGATATATGGAAAGTATGTGGAACATCGCCTAATTATATGATGCTCGAAACATTGCGTCCGAAACGCGGTTCGGTGCTTTCCTACGACCAATGGAGCGAGAAGGAAACACGCTCGGCTGTAACATTTTCGTCGCTTTCCTATCATTCTTAACCAACCCGCAAAGTATTTCTCGAAAACGTTGCCGAAAAGGTTGTAGAAGCGGGCGCATTTCGTCGAGGACTTTGTAATTACCGATAAACTTTGCCTTAAAATAAAGTAAAAGGCCAAGTTTATCGTCCCGTGTTTCTATCGTGTCGAAAGTGTATATTCTAAACATGAGACTATGGTGCATGGGCTTACGCAAAGCGTGTATTTTAGAGAAAGTTATATCGAAAACTTTGCTTTGATAAGGAGTTCTTGCAATTTGCGCCCGACTCAATAAATAACAATGGCAATATGAAATATATCTTGTTTGCGATAGTTTTCTCACTGATAACGCTCTCGGCAGTTTTTTGTGCGGCCGGTACGAAAGACCACGCGGAAGTATCGCTGTCGCCTGCGTCAATTTCGGGTAAAGCGGGGGATACGGTAAGAATTAAACTGACTCTTGCGCTCGAAAAAGGTTGGCATATATACGATTTGGAGCAGGGGAAACGCAATGAAGCGGCCGGCGGTATAGGACCAAATCCGTTGGAAATAAGCATGAAAGGGAAGACAATCAGATTAGGAAGAGTTAAAGCTCCTAAGTCGCACATAGAATTTGATTCTACATTCGGCGTACAAACAGGGCTTTATCATGGAACTGTCGTTTTCGACGTTCCCGTTATTATTAAACGTGATGCGAAGCGGGGAAAATACGTTGATTCCATAAATGTATTTCCGCAAGTTTGTACTGACGAGGGAATTTGTACTTATCCCGAATTTGCATTGCCCGTAACAGTCGAGGTTACGGCCGAGTCGGCAAGTTTAGCGGTAGAGGAGCCGTCCGTTGCAGTCAATCAGAATGTAGAAGCTACGGCGCAACCGTCAGAACAATCCAAGCCTGCAACATCGTCGGGTGCGGCAACCGTAACGGAATCGCAATCGGAAATTGAGCAAGCTAAAAATCGCGGCGTGTGGTCTTTTCTGTGGTTTGCAATTACAGCCGGTGCCGGCGCATTGCTGACACCTTGCGTTTTTCCGATGGTGCCGATAACGGTTTCGTTCTTTACAAAGCGTTCGGAAAAAGCATCTGCCAAAGGTCTGCGCGATTCACTTGTGTATGCTCTGGGCATAATTGCCACTTTTACCGCATTAGGCTTTATACTTTCGCTGTTGTTGGGATCCACCGGCATATCCGATTTTGCCACAGACCCTTGGGTTAATATAGTTATAGCGTCCATTTTCATCGTTTTTGCATTTAACTTGTTCGGTGCGTTCGAGATACAAATTCCTCCGGCATTGTTGAATAAACTCAATGCAAAATCATCGCAGGGCGGAGTAGGCGGCGTATTGCTGATGGGGCTTACATTCTCGCTGACTTCATTCACTTGCACGGTTCCTTTTGTAGGCTCTGCGCTTATAGCGGCCTCGAAAGGCGAATGGTTTTATCCTATTATCGGAATGTTAGGCTTTTCCGGAACATTTGCATTGCCGTTTTTCCTGCTCGCACTTTTCCCGTCGCTTCTTAATAAGTTGCCGCGTGCAGGAGGCTGGATGAATAATATGAAAGTCGTGATGGGATTTTTGGAAATAGCCGCCGCACTGAAATTCATCAGTAACGTGGATCTTGCGTGGGGTTTGGGAATTCTGCCGCCAAATGTGTTCTTGGCAATTTGGGGCGGTTGCGGAGCATTGATAACGATATATGTACTCGGGCTGTTCAGACTGAAATTAGATTCTCCCGTTACTACAATAGGAACTCCGCGAGTCGTATTCGCAATAGTTTTTTCTGCGATAACAATATATTTATTCAGCGGAATGAACGGTACGCCGCTTGGTACGCTTACCGCTTTCTTGCCGCCACCGGACTATGAACAACATGTAGGCGGTGCGGCAACAGAGCCGGCTTCCGCTTCGGGCATACGGCCCGAGCATGGCAACGGTGAGGAAGTATGGCTCTCGGACTATAAAGTCGCATTGGCACAAGCAAAAAGGGAAGGCAAGCCGCTGTTCGTTGATTTTACGGGCTTTACTTGTACTAATTGCCGCTGGATGGAAACCAATATGTTCCCGAAGCCGGCTGTTCGCTCGCTTATGGATAAAATGGTAAAAGTGAGGCTGTATACCGACCGGCGAACGGAGCCGTACACGTCTAACAAATCTATGATGCAGACAAGATTCCAAACAATAGAACTGCCGCTGTACGCCGTAATTTCACCGGACGACCATGTGCTTGATACACAGACATTTACAAGAAGTGAAACTGAATTTGTGGAATTTCTGAACAAAGCTTTCGGTAGCGGTATTTCAGCAAGCTTGCAGTAATTAACTAAATATATTCTGCACTTTATCGGTATTCCACGTAATTGTTCGCGGACAAAAACAGTATTCGCACTCACGAATCTTTAAGTATTGCCATAGTACATAAAAAATATGTTGTTGCTACTTTTCAAGGATGTTCAATGAAAAAAAATCTACTCCTGACGGGATTACTCGTTAGTTCTATGGCTATATTGCCATTTGCAACGCAAGCTCAAATTTCTGCTTCAAAGAATGAAGGGCAATCCGAATCGGCAGTTGCAGTTTCCCGGCGTTCAGTATTTGTACCGAATCAAGGACAATGGCCGTCGGAAGTGCTGTTTTACGGCCGCTCCGGCGTGGCGGATGTTTGGCTTACTATACGCGGTTTGGAATTCGACATACACCGTTCGGAGGTGACGTTGCCGCGTTCGGCCGAAGAACGCTATGCTTTTATTTCCGAAAACAGAACGTCGAAAATACGCCGCGTCGGACATCTTGTGCGGCTCAAAGCAGCCGGAGAACATGTTTCTTCCGTTTTTGGGTTAAATCCTGACGGAAGCGTTCGCAACTACTTTCTAGGAAAAGACCGCTCTAAATGGGCAACAAATGTTCCGGCGTATGAAGCAGTGCAATTAAACGAAATGTTTCCTGGTATAGATGCCGTGGCACAATTCGAGAACGGTTTGCCGCGCTATGATTTCATCGTGAAGCCGGGAGCTGATCCCGACGATATATCGCTGAATTTTGCAGGTGCGTCGGGGGTTTCCGTAGACAAAAGCGGCGAATATATTACTTTGCACACAACGCTTGGCGATGTGCGCAGCGGACGCATAGTTGCTTATCAGGAAATTAACGGTGCACGACTTACGATTCCTTGTTCGTTCATTGCAAAGGCCGGAACAAGTAAAACTGTAAAATTTCAGATTGGAAAATATAACCATTCTTATCCGCTTGTCATAGACCCGTTGATTTATTCAACTTACTTGGGAGAAAGTGGAATTGATAAAATTACCGAAATTACTACGGATAAATTCGACAATATCATTGCCGTCGGTTCTACCGATGCGGCAACTTATCCGGTTGCAATCGGTGCTTACGACACGACGTTTAACGGCGGGCTTGACGGTTTTGTTACAAAGTTCGACCCTGCATTATCGAAAATAATGTTTTCAACTTACATAGGCGGCGGTGCCGACGACCAAGTCAATTCCGTATCGCTTGACGACGAACAGAGTGTTTACATAGGCGGCGAAACGACTTCTGCCTCATTCCCGACAATAGGCGGCTGGAAAACGATTCATGCCGGAGCCATTGACGGTTTTGTGGCAAAAATCTCGGCAGACGGTTCGCAACTTAACTACGGTTCGTTTATCGGCGGCGGCGGCAACGACAGAGTGCTTTCCGTTCATTCTAACCAAATAGGTGAGTTGGTAGCAGGCGGCGAAACAAATTCGCAAAATTTTTCTACAGGCGGTGCTTCGCTTTATCAAAAAAGTCGTCAGGGTGCGTTTGACGGCTTCTTGGCACGATTTAAACCGACAGGTGCAAGCGTGGATTTCTCGACGTATTTCGGCGGTGCAGGCAACGACCGTATCAGCGGAGTTTCGCATGATGCAGGGTCAAGCAATGTCTATTTCGGCGGTGAATGCAGCGATCCTTTGACGACAGGAACAAATACAAACGGTACGTTTCCGGTGCCTACCGGCGGCTGGGGCGGTTGCCCAAGTTGCAAGCCTTACGATAATACTTTCAATAACGGAATTGACGGTTTTGTTGGTTGTATGACCGTTACGGGTGGCTTTAGCAATCAAAACACGCAGTACATAGGCTATTTAGGTTCGAATCTGGACGACCGCGTAACAGGTGTGGTTGTCGGACAAGACAATAGTCTGATTGTAACCGGTTCTACACAAATGGGGCAAAGTACAAAATTCCCACTGCAAACAGCACCGGGAAAGGGTGGATTTGATGTGTTTGTCGTTAGAGTCAAGGCGGGCGGGCGCGACTTGTTGCTGTCTACGACTTTCGGCGGTTCTGGCGACGATTTTGGATCTGCCATTGTTCCGGTTATTGACTTGCTTACAGGCTCGGCCGGTGATTATTATATTGCCGGCACCACGCTATCGGCCAACTTCCCGACATTGGCCACGGCTCCTATACAATCGCCCATACAACCAACGTTCGGCGGCAAAAGCGATATGTTCGTAACACGTGTCAGCAGCACTTTCAGCCCTATTTATTCCACTTACTTGGGAGGTAAGGGCGATGATGCCGCAACATCTATTGTTGCCACCGACAGAGCAGATTATTATGTTGCCGGAATTACTGCATCGGACTCGATAGGAGCAGTTCCCGAATCGTATAAACGGAAACTTTCCGGCTCGACAGACGGCTATATTGCAAAAGTAGTAGTTACTGGACACGTCGCGCTTTCGTCGCCTACGGCAGGATCGGCTTTTTGCCCCGGCGGTTCCGCGCCTACCAATATAACTTGGACGCGCCAAGACCTTGACCCGTCAAATGTAGTGAAAATATATGTTACGTCGGACGGCGGTTCTACATGGAAATATATTGATTCTACCGATAAAACCAGCTACGGTTGGAAAATCCCTGCCAGCGCGATTCCGTCGAGTAACTATCGTATTCGCTTATTGCATTACTCGGGATTAAAGTCGGAAAGCGGAAATTTCACTATTCTTGGTCCGGCTTCGGTAGCAGAACATCCGCAAAACGACACACTTTGTCCGGGATCAATTTTGCGTTTGCAGGCAAAGGGTGCCGGATCCGGAAAACTTACTTACCAATGGAAAAAGAACGGTACGGCTATTAACGGAGAGCGCGATTCTGTCTATACCATAGCTTCGGTTTCCCCGCAAGATGCCGCCGAATATACGGTCGACGTGGCCAACCTTTGCTTTACTGCCGTAAGCAGGGGCGCGAAAATTGTTGTTAAACCGGCTACGGCCATAACCGAACAACCAAAAGGGAGAACAATAAAAGAGCAGGAATCTTATACTTTTACGGTAAAGAGTGCAGGCCTTCAAACTTCTTATCAATGGTATAAAGACGGCTTCAAGATTCTTAATGCAACGGAAAGCATGTATAAAATCGCTTCGGCCTCGCTCGGCGATGCCGGAAGTTATACCGTAGCGGTTACGGGCGAGTGCGGTACGGACTCAAGCCAAGCCGCAATTCTTATAGTTGAAAAAGCAAACTCCGTAGAGGAAAGCATTACGGCCGGATTACGTCCTGCCATAGTTGCCCAAATAAGCGGCAATGAAATTTCTGCTGCAATTACTCCGGCGGCACAAGGCGCATGCGAAGTTTCTCTTATTGATAATTCCGGCAATACGATTGCCAAGTCATATTTTAACGGTATCTCGAGTGTAATGCAAACCGTAGTATTTGATGCAGCATCCGCCGCATCGGGAATCTATTGGGTTGTCGTAACGCAAAATGGCATTACCAATACATTAAAACTTCCGGTAGTACGGTAAGCAAACCGTAGAACGCACTTATTAGGGGGCTGACTCGAATTTGAAGTCAGCCTCTTTTTTTAACTTCAAATCCGTATTTTTGCAAACTATTACAGAAATGCAGATAATTTCTTTTTTCTATTCAGACTTGGTACGATGCAAATAGAACACGCGCCGCATGAGCGGGGAGCAAAGTCCGCACCGCATAAGTTGTTACAAACGGCTGTACAACAACTTTGGGATACACTTTATCGGTCGGGCGAATTCATTGTTGCTCTGCGCGAGGATAACGCAAGTCTTTCCGAAACTACGGTGCGATTGGAAAAGGAAGCAGAATTACGTCGGCAAAATTACGATGAACTTGCCGTGCAATTTGCCCGCTTGCAAGAGCAAAACCGTAGATTTGAAGAGCGCGCCGCCGACATCAGGCAGCGCGAAGAGATGCAGGTTCAAATAGATGAGGCACTTAGCGAAAAAGACAAACAAATAGTCGGACTTAATGACAAAGTAGACGAACTTTGCCGTGAACTGAAAGACATTCGAGATGAGGCCGAAAGTCGCGCTCAAGCCATAGCCTATCGCGACCGTCAATTAGATCGCCTTGAAAATGCCGAACGCGAGAATAAATCGCTTCGCGACGAGCTTGGCGAACTCGAGCAATTCCGCATGAATATGGAAATTATTCAGAAAGAACTTGCCCGCCGCAACTCCGAACTTAATGCCCGGCTTAACGAAACGCAACAATATCGCAACCGTGTGGCTGAGCTGGAAAATAAATTATTCTGTATACCGAAATTAGAAGATGAAATTGCAGCGGCAAAAAGTCGTATGGCGGAGTTGGAAGATGAAATTGCGCGATTGCAAAAAGACCATCATCAAGCCTCGGAATACAGCAGGCTTTACGATATTCAACAGGCTACGTTAGAAGCATATTCACAAAAAAATTTAGAATACAATATTCAGCTGACGGCGCGAATTAAAGAGCTTGACGATGTGCGCGAACAAATGGGCGATATCGAGCGAAAACTTGCCGATGAACGTGCCATAACCGAAAAATTACATGTAGAATTGCGTTCGGCGCGAGAATACGAATCGCAGATTTCGAAGCATCTTGCTTCGCTTGAACAGTATGCCGGACAAATCGTTGAGGTAAAAAAACTTAATCATGTACAAGAAGAGCAAATCAAAGATCTGACCGAACTTTTGGAGCAATCGGAAAAAGTATTAAAAGCCGAAATTGCCGCAAAATTCGAGACTCAGGAAATACTGCAAACGCTTTCTGCCAAATACGAAACCGCCTGTGCAAATATTGAAAAGCAGGAAGCAACAGGCGTTGAAATGGAAGGAACAATAACGGCTCTGCGGCATGAAATCGAACAAAAAACAGCTGCAAACGAACTTTTGCAAAAAGAATACGATGCTTTGCAGTCCGCATTGAAAGCAGCCGTATCTGCAAAATCTGAACTATCGTCCGCACTTTCGGAGCAGACCGCCGCCGCAGAAAAACTTTCGGAGGATATGGTTGCTCTTCGCAACGAGTCGGTGCAATTACGGCGCGAACTAAGCGAACTAAGTATAGCCTCGGCCGAGAGCGAGCGTTTGCTTCGCGGCGAATTATCCGCCAAGCAGGACAGCATTGTCGAAGCACAGGCAACGGACGAAAGGCTTAGGCAGGAAATTGAAGCACTTTGTTCCGAAATCAAGCGCGTAGAGACCGAATTTGCAACTGCAACCGAGAATCATGACGTTGCCGCACTTGAACTGCAAAATTTAATTTCACAAAAAACTGCCGAAACAAAGCAGCTTGCAGAGCAGTCAAACGAGCGTTTTACCGAAATTGAAAGGCTTAAATCGGAAATTTTTGAGATGAAGGTAGCCACCGCAGAGCGAGATAAAACGCATGATGCAGAAATGCGGATGCTATCCGGCGAGGTTGAGGTTAAAACGCTGGAAATCAAGCGTATGTCGGGTGAAATTGTAGAAGCGTGGAAATCCGCCGATGACCAGCGCGGCATCAGAGAGGTAGAACGCGAGCGATTTGAGGGCGAAAAACAATCTTTCCTTGCCGAAATACGCGAAAAAGAAGTTGAAATAAAACGCTTGGTGGAACGCATTGCTTTGCTGGAATCGGACTATGCTCGCGAAAAGGGGAGAACGTCGCGCAATATAGATTTATTAAACGCACAAATTGAGGAGCTAAACGCACAAATTGCGGAGAAAGATTTGCGAATTGAAGCGTTGGCCGCAGGCTCCGATGCCATGCGCGATGAATTGGAGCAAGGTTTTGTAGGCAGTCGTGCAAAAGAGGCGCACTTGCGCGAAAAAGCCGAGTTGTTGCAGACAAAACTCGACGAAGAAGAAAGGCAATTCAAACGCCTTGTGAAAGACAATGTTGCGTTGAGAAAAGAAATTGACGAGCAACGAGTGCAGGCCGCACAACTTACCGAACGGTTGCAATCGGAGCAATCGGCAATGCGCAAGGCAATCGAGGCGGCAGAAGCACGGTACTCGGCACTTTCCGATGAAAAAAAGAATGCAGATGATATGCTGGCAGTTTACCGGGAAGCACAACAAGACTCGACCAGACTTTACGAGCGCAATGCAGAACTTGAGTCAGAGGTACATTCCCTGACCGTAGAACTAAGTAAAACTCGACAAGCTCTGCATCAAGCAAATCAGAAAATAAGCGAAACTGCCGTGCCGGCCGATATTGCCGCACCGTCCGGCGACCAACGCGATAAAGTGTTGGGGAAAATAGGTGATATACTCTCGCGACTCGAAGGCGCGTTACAAGAAGAGCAATAATTTAACCGCATCAATACGTTGCAAACTCGGTATAGTTGCAGCAAGTAGAGAGCAGTTTGAGCGAAAATCTATAAATTCGCATTAAAAACTTGTAACTTTTTCGAAAAATGCCGTGTCTGTGATTGCAAGTTGGCAGGAATAGGCGCAATAAAACCGAAAAATGTCATGTCTGTAACGCCGCGCAAATTAACCGACAAAGAAATAGACGAGGCCGTTATTGCATTAAAGAATGGCATTGTCGAGGCATTCCAGATTCTTTACAGGCATTACGGTCAGTCGGTTTACCGCTTTTGTCTGCGTATGATAGGCGATAAATCGGCTGCTCAAGACGCTCTGCAAGAAACGTTTATTCGGGTTTTTGAACATTCGGCCGATCTTCGCGGTAAAAACTTTGCAGCTTGGACTTTTTCTATCGCACGTCGCGTATGCTTAAACTCTATTCGCGATAATAAACGCCACGATTCGTTTGACGAAGACTCATTTATCGCGCCCAAAGAAAATGAACGCGATATAGCAATGCAGCACTATATCGGTAAAGCATTATTGTCGTTGCCGGTTCAGTTGCGTGAAGCATTGATACTGCGTGAATATGAAGGGTATTCATATCAGGAAATAGCCGATATTATAGGTGTTGATATCTCCTTGGTAAAGGTGCGGGTGCATCGTGCTCGCTGTGCTTTGCGTAAAATATTGGCGCCGATTGCCTGCGAATGGTATGAAATCTGACGCACTCATATCAAAATATCTTGACGGCGAACTGTCGCAACACGAAGACGAACAACTTCGGCGGCATATAGCGGCCGACCCGTTGTTAAAGTCGGAGTTTAACTCTGCCGTTACTTTGCATATTGCTTCGCGCGAAAACTTGGCGGATAGTAATTTGTCCGACGAGGAATTTCTTGAGGTGGAAAGATTGATTCTGGCTCGGGTGCGACGGCCTGCTCCGGTGCGTCATTCGTCAAATATGCTTATTATTTCGGCACGCCGCCTTGCCGCTGCCGCGATTTTGCTTATAACGTCGGTTCCGATAGCCGATATGACAATAAAAGCTGTTCCCGAAATCGACTCGTTTACCTTGAATGTCCCGTTGGATCGGCGCAATGAAAAACCGATAGTTGCAGAGCGCAAAAACTTATCGGTAACAGATAAGAGGCATACAAATCAAATCGAATATCGGGCGGCAAATATGAGCGGAAGCAATATTGCGGCGAATTTGTCCGAGCCGCCGTTTGAGCATAATACAAATGATTCATGGCCGAAATCAGATGCGGCTTTTTCGTATAACAGCGACGCAATCGTTCGTGAGTATAACGACGATGGACACGAAAACGTACAGCAATCTAATTCGATAATTATGCAACGACTGCCGCAATCGGATGCGCTGAAAGATTTGTCGCAAACAACAAATATTATATCGGACGCGGCATTATCTTTATTCGACGCGGAACATTCCACCGAGGTTCAACTTACTACATTCGTAAGTAACGGCATACTTAAAGTTGGAGGAAATCCTGCGGCTGTTGCATCTTCAATTTCACAAAGTATCGGCTACGCAGTCAATATGTCGGGACGAATAGGTCTGGAAGTCGGACTGATAGGTTATTCTATGACTGACGGAGGCAAAATAGCTACGCCTATCGTTGGTGGGCACAGCCGTAAAGGCGGAGTACAAGGAGCCGAAAACGGAATGCCAAAATCACCTGCACAAAGCGAAGTTGCCGGTGAATACGAAACAAACACTGTAACTTTTACCAAAAACAAAACTGTTTATTGGGGAGCGGCATTCTACGAACAAACCTTGTTAGACAAAGATAATTTAACGCTGAATGCACGATTAGGTGCCGGTGCATCGCCCGAAGGCCCTATGGCTTATGGGCGTGCTTTTGCGCGGTATGCGGTGTGGAACGGGATATTTCTGACGCTTGGCGCAGAGTCGCGCTTGCAAGTTTTTCAGTCGCCAATGTCCGAATTATTACGCCAAGAAACAAGCACGGGCGTTTCCGTAGTCTATGGAATTCAGGCAAAATTTTAACGCATAAAATGCTTTATCACACAATAAATTACATTTTGTAACACGGAGAATAGTTATGAAGAAAAATCTACTCCTTCTGTTATTGGGGCTGCTGTTGTTGCCGATTCCGGCACTAGCCGGCATCTACGGAACTCTTGCCGGGAGAGTAGTTGACAATGACGGTAAACCGCTTGTCGGAGCTACGGTTCGAGTGGAGGGGACTACGCGCGGCGCGAAAACCAAGGCCGACGGCAAATATACAGTTATCAATATAAATCCGGGCACATATACCGTTTCGGTTACATTTGTCGGATTTAAGAAATTTGTTAAAGAGCGCGTTGTTATTTCGGCTGACTTGACTACCGATTTAAACGCCAAAATGTCGCCGGATACAAAAACAACCGATGAGGTTATCGTAACAGCCAAGCAAGAAAATAAAATGGTGGACGATAAGGTTGTAGGTACGAACCGCAATATACAATCGGACGATATAACCAAAGTAGCAAGAGACAATGTACAATCTGTCGTAACTCTTGCTGCCGGCGTACAGAGCGATGCCTCTGGATTTGTAGTGCGTGGTGCCCGTTCAAATCAAACCCAAATACGTGTGGACGGACTTGACGTAGGCGACCAATTCACGGGCGGTTTTGGTACTGCCGGTGCAACGTATTCGCCCACAGTGTCGTCGTTTGCTGTAGAAGAAGTACAAGTTTTGACCGGTGCATTCTCGGCTGAATACGGCAATGCATTGGGCGGTGTTGTCAATACGGTAGTAAAGTCCGGTCGGATAGATACCTACGAAGGAATGTTGCGCTACAGCACTGACCTTCCGAGTTTGTTCGGCAAATCGGACAACGGCTTTAAACTGCAGGGTAAAAACCAAAATCAGTTTGATATAAATTTAGGCGGTCCGATACCGCTGTTAAGCGGTGCCACGTTCTTTATTGCCGGAAAATATGCGCATGAAGAATTCAGAAGTAACCGTCTTGGAGTGCTTGACCCGCAGGGAAATAATCTTGGGCAAATTCCGAATCAGCAGTCTTGGGTGCAGAACTTGAACGGTAAACTGAAGTTTTCGATGGATGCCATTACTTTGTACGTAGGCGGTTCGTTCGGTGTATCTGCCGTAGAAGCAGGAAGTTGGGATTGGCTTTATGCAAAAGATGTTGCTGTTAAAAATCTGCGCAATGAGAATGGCCGTATTGTCGGGGACACTTTGCCAATTCCGGAAGGGCGCGCAAAATCTCCGGTTTACAACCAAAGTATCAATAGTATTTATGCACGCATAAACCATATACTTAACGATAATATGTCGTATGAGTTTACGGCATCGCTCAATTCCAATATTACCAGAAACGGTAAACGGAATAGTTACGATGACCCGAGTTTTATGTCTATGATTCCTATTTATGAGCCTATTGATGAACTTACAACGGAAGGAACTGCCGGTAAGCTGGCTCTGCAGCCCGGAAAAGACAAGACAATTGACGTGTTCCAATCTTTTCCTGCCGACCAAATGTCAAGCGACGGGGCAAGGAGTTTGAACTATAATCTTCGCAATAGTCTGACAGGCTATATCGAAAACGGTGAAGATGCACGGGGCACTATGAATGCTTATGGTCTTTCCGGTTATTTTAATCAGCATGGGAATGAGCGCGTTTTAGATTTCCGCAGTCAAAATTATTGGCAATTCGACGGCTTTTTTAATGCTCAGAATATTCAAACCGGCGAAGCCAATCACAATTTCAAAGCCGGGTTTGAGCTTCGTTTATACGAAAACCGTCGCCATTACAACAGCTTGCCTTGGGACGCGAACGGATTCTTTGATATTTATACCGATGAGTTCGGCGGTAATATTTATGCCGACAGTGCCAATGTATATAACGCAACAAGCAAGCCTAAAAAGCCTATGTCCGCTTCGTTGTACGCACAAGACCAAATTACCTACCGAGGCATTATCATCAATCCCGGTATCCGGTTCGATTACTTTGATGCAAATTCTGCATATCGTCTGAGTGATATGCCGTTTTCTTCCATTAAAAACGTTAGCACTTTCCCTGATGCAACGGCAAAAGCGCAAATCAGCCCTCGTATTTCCATTGCATATCCGATTACGGAACGCTCGAATATGTCTATCAGCTACGGAGTATACTTCCAAATGCCGCAGATGAACTATTTGTATGATGCATTTAATACAGATGTTTTGCGCGGTAATCAAATACTTGGCAATCCGAACTTGTCGGCACAGCGTACAAATCAATATCAAGTGTCGTATAACAGTCAATTTACCGATGAATTTGCATTGGGAGTAGTCGCATACTACAAAGACAGCTATAACCTTGTAGGAACGTCTTATATTGCATCTACGGAACGCCCGTATTATCAGTATGTAGTTGCAGAATACGCCACAAGTCGCGGTCTCGAGTTCTCCTTGGACAGACGACCTACTCCTAACGACCATTTCTATGCAAATATCAATTATACGCTCAGCTTTAGCAACACTTCCGCGTCAAGCGCAGAGTCGAACTATAACCCCGAATATGACCCTTATGTAAAACGCAATGTTTTACCATTGGCAGAGTTCCCGTTCTCGAGCGACCGCCGCCATTACGTCAAAGCCGTATATGGTTTCTCTTGGAATCGTGACGAGGGACCGGCCATCGGCGGCATAAAGTTCCTCGAAAATACAAGCATCAATTTTGTAACCGAATACAGAACCGGAACGCCGTTTACATTGCTGAATGCAAAAGGTGCCATAGTTGGCGAGATAAACGGGAATCGTTACCCGTCTTATACTGTAACAGACCTTCGTTTGCAGAAAACTATTTATTTGAACGATATATTCGGCGATGGAGCCGGCAAGACTGCGCTTGAAATATTCATAGATGTCAAGAACCTCCTTAATCGCACGTCGGCAGTTCTGGTTTATCAACGCAGCAATGACCCCGATTACGACAATAATGCTCTTAATCGTCAGCCCGGAGATTTTTCAAGCATAACTTGGGTGAAAGAAGCAAGCCCGACCGATGCTTCTTCGACAAATACAGGCCAATATGACTTATCCGGCAACCGATTGTATAATACACAAGCGGATTTCAATAAGGACGGTCAGGTTACGCAACAGGAAAAATACCAGTCTTATCTGAATTATGTGCAAAACGTAGTTCAGTTGCGCGGCAATTATCAAACGCCGCGTCAAGTGTACATCGGTGCAATGTTCAGATTCTAATCTGATTTTTCCATATTCTCCAACGATAATTTACTAAAAAACAGAGGAAGATATACAATGAAACAATGTTGCGCATTGATTGTCGCGTTCATTCTGCTCGCCTCTACGCCGGTTTTAGCCGGAACGGCGGGTATGCAAAAAAACGGTGATAAAAATAACAAGAAAAATAGCGGAGAGCAGATGTTGCGTGCCGCTACAGGCAGATTTGATTTACAGAAAAACCGCATAAGTAACCTTGACTTTTTTGCAACAAATTACGGCATATTTGCTCATGATGTTGCAAGCGGTCGAGGCGGTGGGGTTTGGCCTCGCGGGTCTGTGAATCAATATATATTTGCCGGCGGTATTTGGGTAGCAACTCTAAAGCGTTTGCAACCCAGCGATACAGGGCTTCAAAAATTATGTTTGATTACTTATAATCCTAATTCAGGCGTTTCCTGGTGCGTTCCCGGGCGTATCGCCGACGGAGAAGGGGGCGGCGACGAAGCAGAGGCTGTCGCTAAATATCGCACTTATCTTTCTACAGATTTCTCTTCTAATGGTGCGCCATTTGCTTTGACGGACGGACCGAACTGGCCGATTTGGGACACGAGCCCGAATCCGTTGGATACTTTGAAAAAGGACAGATGGTTCGGACGCTATGTAGATGATATTACGATGCGTAATCTGGCAACTTATCCGAAGGGGCCGGCATTTATTTCTCAAGAAGACGTTTTCTCTACATTCAAGGATACAGATTTAAGCCGTTACGAAGGCGGTGCAGTTACGCGTAAGGCGCAAGGCTATCCCTTGCGTTTGCAGTTTGAGAATATTGTTTATTCTTGGGGATTCGGTGATTATGCGGATTTCGTATTTCTCAAATACGAGATTATCAATATGTCTAGCGACACGCTGTATGAAACGTGGTTGGCCCCGGCTTACGATATGGATATTGCACTTATGACCAATTCGCAGTCCGGTGCGGCGAATGACCGTACAAGGTACTATGCAGAAGACGATACATTAAATCTTGCCGTACAATGGACAAATGGTAATCAAGGAGAGCGTGGCAAGGGATTCGGTTACATAGGCTTCGACTTTCTTGAAAGCCCGGCTATTGATCCGCAAACCGGATTTATTCGCCGAGATAAAAAATTCTATACAAATAACGAACAACTCGGACTGAAAACTTTCCGTAATTGGACTATTGACGTGGACCCGCCGGATAACGTAACGCGCTATGACTTTATGGCGGCCGGTGTTAAAGACGGCGATTCGGAAGCAGGTGATAAACGCTTTCTTATGGCGACAGGACCGTTTACATTCCTGCCCGGTGATACGGCACGTACTGTTGTAGGAATCATTTTTGCCTCTCCGGCAAAAGGTAATGATGCCGACGGTACTACTGATGACCTAGCGGAATTAGTTCGAAAAGATAAGTTTGCACAACAAGTTTATGACAATAACTTTGATGCTCCCAAACCTCCGGACGAATGTAATGTTACGTATCGGCCGCTGAACAATGCCATAATGTTGCAATGGGATAATATTTCTGAAATGTCTGTCGACCGTCGCGAAGGCGGACTTGATTTCTTGGGCTATAAAATTTACCGTGCTCGCCGCAACGACTTAGATTCTTTCGATGTAGACCAGCGTCCCCATGCCGGTTTGCAAGGACGCGGGCCGCTTGGTTGGAAGCAGGTTACTCAATATTTTTTGCCTACTCCATTTCTGAAATCATTAATTCCTAGTTCTTCGGTCTACGGTGCGGCAAAATTCGACTCTGTACGCTTGGTTCGCCAAATTGACAGCGTAACGTGGGAAGTAGAGCGTTTTGCTAATTTCGCCGATATTTCGGAACCGTTAGGTGTTAAGCCTTGGAATGATTACTACCGTTCGTTAACACCGACAGAGTTTCCTGCGTTGCTTAAAGGAACTATTAATATAAATATAGCCAAAGATACTGTACTTCCTAAATGGGGAAATGCAGGAACAATTATTCCGACGTGGCCTGCTGTGCAATCGAACGGCTCTATTATACGCATTCCTTGGAGCCCTAATCTTACTACACCGAGAGCCAACCTTACCAATGCGGCAGATTCGGCACTTTACCATCAGGTAATGAAGCGTGTATCGGCTTTATTAGAGAAGGGGTCCGCAACGATGACATTCCCGTCAATAGAGAACTCGGCAACCGAGGAAAAAATCCGTAAAGACGTTATTGCTCCCTATATGGACAGCATTACTAATCATAGAACTTTTATTGACCTCGGTGACGATAACGGTGACGGAATTATCCGAAACGACCCGGACCCGACGCAAACAGAACGTATCTTAAATAATATCGACTATTATTACCGCGTTCGTGCTTACGATGAGGGCGACTATAAGATATTGACTCCGTCTAAATTAAACAACGGTGTTGAAGAGAAGAATCAGATTAAAACATACGCTTTGTCCGGGCCGCCGCTTCTTGGCGGTACTGCCCGTGTTGAGATAACTTCTGCCGATAAGGACAAATTGGGCGGTCTGTATAATTTCCGCTTTAATATAAAGGATAATCAACGCTTAAACCAATTGTTCGTAACAAACGGTGTAGGACATGAACTGGAGCTGGAGTTCCAACCCTATTGGTGGTCTTTCCCGTATCCGCTTCCGTCAAGAGAAACGCCTAATCCGCCGCAATACGGTATGTACAGTGTTGAAATGACGTTGCGCGATAAAACGGCAAACTCCGAGCTTTTCCGCGGTATATCTTTATTAGAACCAAGCTTATGCTATTACGGATATGCTACGATCAATTTATTCTCTGAAAATGGCGCACGCTGGATTATGGCAGATACAGCTGTAATAGACCCGCTGACAGGCAAAGAGAATACTATAGGTTTAGCAAATGATACGACTAAAACATTACGTAACGGCACATTCACTACTTACTCGGACGGTTCGAATGCAAGTTGTTATACTGCATCTATGGACGGTGCCGCACGTCAAACTTTAGATTTCAGCTTTGATTATGCCATTCAGCAACAAGGCGGCTTGTTTCGCCCGTTACGTTCCGAAATTATTCAGGCCGGTTCGGGCGCAAACGCTATCCTGAATTTTGATGCAAATTCGGTGCAAACAACGCAAAATGTTGACACAGTACCGGTAGGGAACGGATACGTACGATATGTACAAGGCAGTTTCAATAACGGCCCCGCAATCTACGACGTTGAATTCTTACCCGGCGGAACAATGCCGGTTACTTTAACCTATGGAAACGGTGCCTCAACAAAAACGTTCAATGTTCCATATCTCGAAGTTAAAGTACATAATTCCGCTACATATCAACGCCCGTCAGACGACGGTAAAGGTATGGCAGATGTAGCGTACCCCGGAGAAACAGCGCATTTTACGATAGACCCGTTGGCTCCACAAGAACTGCCCGACCAAAAAGTTGTTCCGATAGGGCAATTCAATTTGTCTTCTGTTGCATTTGTTAATGGACGCTCGAAGGACGGCTTTGCAGACCGCAGAAAACAAGCAACACGCGGAACAAATGTGCAAGGGCGTTATTTGCTTAGTGCGATTGACGGAGCGGATACAGTGGACTTTGTAAACGTATTTACAGCATCGGGTATGCGCTTTGTTTCCGACTATTCGAATAAGAGCGGCTACGACCAATCAAAAGGCGTTTGGCAACAGCAGGACTTTGCAGAGTATTCTCAAAAACTGAAAAACGGAGAAATAAAAGACTTTCAGGCCGGCGACAAAATACGTTTCAGCGCGGTAGGCGGTGCCTTGGGATTCCCGTTGTCGGGTGCAAAAGTTACGGCAAAAGTTGTACCGAGCGGCGCAACAATCGAGCAAATGACCGACGAATTGTTAGACCAGATTTTGGTTGTTCCCAATCCGTATTATGTAAGTCATCAAGGACAACGTTCGCCTAATGATGCAAAGATTTACTTTACAAATCTGCCGTCGAAATGCACGATTAAAATCTTCACCGTCAATGGTGACTTAATCCGTACAATGGAGCATGACGAGCTGACATCGCCCGAGCCTAACAAATACTCTATGGAAATATGGGATTTGTTGTCGAAAAACAATCAGCGCGTATCGAGCCAAACACTTATAGCACAAATAGAAACGCCGAACGGTGCCAAAGTTTTGAAGACATTTACAGTTGTTATCGGCGGCGCACGCCTGATACCGGAATAACCAAACGATAGGGCGGCTGTGCTTGTTCACATGCTCGGCCGCCTTTTTTCTAACAAAGACATTTATTTCCAAGGAGATATTTTTATGAACACAGTTACGAAGGTTTCTGTCGGTTTGGCTATGCTGGGAATCTTTGCTCTGCCTTCGGCATTACGCGCCGAAGATATTACGGTTAAATCGTCGGCCGGGGAGTTTAATAAAGTTGGAGCCGCCGGTGCGCAATTCCTGAAAATAGGCGCGGGTGCGCGTGCTACCGGAATGGCCGGAGCATTTACCGCCATAGCAAACGACCCGACCGCACTATATTGGAATGTGGCGGGCATAAGCGATATTAAAAGCCTGTCTGCCAGCGTGCAATATACGCAATGGTTCGCCGGATTCTCGCATAGCTTTGCCTCATGCGTCGTACCGATCGGCCAAAATTATCGCGGCGGTTTATCGTTCGTTTCTTTTAACAGCGGCAATATTCCCATAACTACGCTTGACGCTGAAAAGGGAACTCGCGGAACATATTCAGTCGGCGATTTTGCAGTTGCAGCATCTTTCGGAGGCTATATTACACAACAGTTTGCATTCGGGGCTACACTTAGATACAATGCGAATACTTTCGGCACTTTGTCGTCCGACGGCGTTTCTTTTGACCTCGGCACGTTGTATCGTTCCGGTTACAAAGGAATGTCGTTCGGATTTTCAATACAAAATCTGGGCGGAATGCAAAATTATTCGGGGCAAGACCTTAACACGTCAATAAAAATAGTAGATCAGCTTAACGCCTCCAAAGTTCAAACGCAAATGTTGACCAATCCGCATAATTTGCCATTGACTTTCCGTGCCGGTGCAGCATTTGACGTTATGAGTATTATCAACGGCGTTGAAAATACGCCCGACGGTGCAGACGATAAACTGACTGCGGCCGTAGATTTCGTAACGCTTTCCGATACTCCCGAACAATTTGCCATAGGAGCCGAATATACGTTTATGAACCTGATATCTGCACGTGCCGGCTATCGTATGGGGCATGACAGTTTCGGACTTGCCGGCGGAATAGGATTGCAATACATCAGCGGCGACTTCAACGGGCAAATAGATTATTCTATAAATCCTGTGGTGAATATAGGACTTGTTAACCGCATCGGCCTTACGATGAAATTCTGATTCCACAGCATCGGTTCTTAGTTGGTGTATGCCGTTGGAACAGTCGTTTCAACGGCATATCTTTTTTACCGTATTAATTGGCAAATAGTATGAAAATTTACTTTACTTGCCTTTTTGCACTCTTTTGGGCGAGCACTGCCACCGCAAACAGCATAGATTGCACACTCGATTTTGCACGATTCCAACGCGACGACGGCCAGGTATTATGGGAAATATATTATTCTTTTCCGGATACTGCCGCCCGATACGTTATGCAAGATAATGCAACGTATATTGCCTCGCTGTATTTCCGAGTTGAATTGACGGCATCGTCGCTACGGCAACCTGTTGTTAAAGAATGGATAGTGGATAATACGTCGCAAACCGAATATCCTGCTCATACCCGAAACTTAGTAGGAGTAAAGCAATTCGTTGTTACACCGGGAGAATATTCAGTCAGCGTAACATTGCGGGATTTAAACGATGCCTCGGCTTCCGCCAAGCACACATTCCGTACCGTGATAGGCAAATTCAGTCGCGAGCGTCTTGCAATGAGCGACATGCAAATTGCTTCTGCCGTATTATCCGCTTCCAATCTGCAAAACAGCCAAACCAATCCGCAATTCATAAAGAACGATTTGTACATTATCCCTAATCCGTTGAAAGAGTTTATCGGCGATTCCACGCGGCTTTGGCTCTATGCGGAAATGTATAACGCAAAGACCTTTTTGCATGATTCGCTTGATGCCGATTATCGGATCTACGACGGTGCGCGCAGACAAGTATATCGCCGTACATTCCGCCGAACTATTACGGGCGATACACATATAGAAACAGGCGCGATTCCGTTAGAAAACTTCGCCAGCGGTTTATATTATATTTCAATGACATTGGGAAATTTTGATTCGCCTGATACCGTTATTGCAATATCAAAATTCTATATTTTAAATCCGAAACGACCTCCAATACTACAACCTACGTACACAGAAGACGAACTTTTTCAATCGAGCGAATTTGCTGCAATGTTGCCGGGACAGATAGAAGAAGAATTTCAAAAAGCAAAATATATAGCTGCAAAACATGAAATCGAATTATATGAAAGTCTGACCGAAACGCTTGCAAAACAAAAGTTTATGTTCAGATTCTGGCGTGAACGCGATACCGATCCCAATACTTCCATCAATGAAAAGCTGGAGGAGTATCGAGAGCTTATTCGATACGCCGATTTAAATTTTTCGAATATGACATTTAAGCAGGGTTGGAAAACCGATAAAGGGCGCATTTTGCTTAAATACGGCAAACCGTCGCAGATTGACAAATATTATAATATAGCGGATACTCGCCCTTACGAAATTTGGTTCTACTCGCATTTGCAGGGTGGAGTTCAGTTCAGTTTTGTAGATAAAAACGGAAACGGTTTGTTTGTTATGGTTCATTCTACCGCAATGGGTGAATTGCGTAACGACGACTGGATAAATATGTACGTAAAAATCGCGGGTGGCGGATCCGGAACGGATTTGCCGTCTACGCCGCGCTGACACACACACACAAGGTTATGAGTGATGCGGTTTTACGTATAGTATTGACGTTCTTCGGTTTGCTTTGCGGCGGACGGAGGCGGCACATTCGGAAAGCGGTCGGGGTTCTGTTGTCGCAAATCATGATGCTTGCAGACCGCAGGCGTTACGCAATAACCGTAGAAAATCTCGACAAAGCATTTCCCGAAAAATTAATGAGTTGGAAACATTCGACTGCGCGTGCGGCATATACCAATCTTGGCTTGGTATTTACCGAAATAGCCGCTTTCCCGAAAATATCCGACGATGAAATCAAGCAATCGGTAGAATATGAAAATATAGAATTGTTACGTGAAAAATACTTGGAAAATAGGGGCTTAATCTTACTTTCCGGGCATTTCGGGAATTGGGAATGGCTGGCATATTCTGCCGGTCTTTTTGCCGACATTCCGATAACTATCGTTGTTAAGCCGCAGCGCAATCGTCGTATTACCGAATTGTTGAACAATAATCGTCGGCGAGCCGGGAATAATGTAGTTCAATTTGACAAGGCGGCAAAAACTATAATTTCAACATTGAAAAACGGCGGTGCAATTGCCCTGCTTGCCGACCAAGCGGCCGATGCCGAAAGAGATGTTTTTATTGATTTTTTCGGGCGGCCTGCTGCCGTTTATGAAGCTCCAGCCGCACTTGCTTTAAGGCTTAACGTGCCTATTATTATGGGCTTCGCAGTTCGTCAATCCAACTCGAAATATCGTGTCCGCCTTATGGAAATTCCACACAAAGATTTGCAGTATTCGCCCGAAGATGTCGCCGAATTAACACGTCGCCATACAGCCGCTTTGGAAACAGCGATTAGAGAACATCCGGAATTATGGGCTTGGCAACATAAACGCTGGAAATATAAGCCAAAGCAAAATTATACGGAAAGCGGAGGCAAAATACGGTAATGTTGCGTTTTGCTATACTTCAAACGGCATTTATAGGCGATGTTGCACTTTCATTGCCTTTGCCGCAGGCTATACGCAATAATGCGCATAGTGCGAGAATAACCTTTGTTACCACGCCGGCCGCCGCTTCGCTGCTAAGTTGCGCTGCCGCAGTAGACGAAGTGCTGATATTCGATAAGCGAGGCAAACATAGCGGATTAAACGGCTTGTCAAAGTTTGCTGCAGAATTGCGCAAGCGAAATTTCGACTATATTTTATCGCCGCATCGTTCCGTGCGCTCTGCACTACTTGCTCGATTGTCGCAATCTGAAACTTCCGTAGGATTTTCTGCAGCGGCGTGGGCATTCCTCTATGATAAGCGTGTGGAATATAGGACATCTTACCATGAAACAATGCGTATTCTATCACTTTTGGAGGCGGTTGAGGAAATTAAACATCCGCTTAATGCACCCGAAGTTGTTATCGAAATTCCCGCAAGCGATATAGAACACTCCGAAATACTTTGGAGGCAAACCGGAATTGATGATACGGAAAAGGTTGTTGCTGTGGCTCCCGGTTCGGTTTGGGCTACTAAACGCTGGCCCAAGCAATATTTTGCTCACGCTGTCCGTATAATTCGGCAAAAAGGCTGCCGCGCAATAATAATCGGGAGTAAGGAAGATGCGGAACTTTGCGAAGAAACAGCAACTGAAACAAACTCTGTTTCTCTTGCCGGAAAAACTACATTGCCGCAAACTTTGCATATTTTACGGCGTTGCAACGTTGCGCTGACAAATGACAGTGCGCCAGCTCATTTGGCGCGGCTTGTAAATACGCCGTCTGTTACCATATTCGGGCCTACTATGCCGCAATTCGGTTTTGCCGCATCGGGAGAATATGACCGAGTTATTGAAAACACGAGATTGGCATGCCGCCCATGTACGATTCATGGCAGTAAAAAATGTCCGACGGGTACGTTTGAATGCATGACATCGCTTGAACCGCAAATGGCCGCCGATGCCGTGTTTCAAATTCTGGAAACAATATCCGGTGATAACAAGATATAGTTTTATATTTACTCGAAAATAATTGCGCTAAAAATCAATGGAAAAATCCGATATTATCGCTACCGAAATCAAGCTTGAAAGAATCTATGAAATGTTAACGCTCGAAAATAGAATGCAGTATTTAGAATATCATCGTAATTTTATATTATTCGACTTAAATAGGTACAATAATAAAATTAACAAAAAAAATCGACAGTGTAAATGTAACGGTGAATTATTATTGCATAAAAAAGACAAAAAAATGACAGCAAAAATAAACATTGTCGCAAATGTAATTCCGAACATATAGTCAAAAACGGCTCAAACAGTTCGGTTAATCCTAAATAGTCAACCCTTAAAAAGAGGGAACAGCCTTAGTTTTAGGATATAGGGGATAAAATATTTCCAAAAACACCTTTTGAAAAAACAGATAAAAAAAGGATTTCCATTTATTCATCATCCTTTTGA